>NZ_JBTAFN010000002.1:0-147064 GCF_054188105.3 Methylomonas sp. Uni0009
AAATCCGAGGTATCGCGTCCGGATCGTGCCAGGGCGATGATCTGGCGGGCCAAGGCGTCCGTGCTATAGGCTTCGTGATTTTGCAGCCAGGCTACCCCTTTCGCATAGGTATCGCTTTTGGTCATGCCGGCATTGATCAAGGCTTCGACAGCGGCGGCGGTCTCCGCCATCTCCAATCCCGGCGCTCCCTGCCAACTGCCATCACCGTTTTGGTGGGTAATCAGCCAAGCCATGGCTTTGAATCGGGCATCGTCGATGGGTGCCGCCATTGTGGCTGTTGCCGTGAAAATACCTGAGCACACCGCAGCCAATCTTAAACGTTTCATTTCCATGTTATCCCTGATCCAATCATCCGGCCGAGAACATTCCGCCTCAATCAAATCCGATACGGTTTACGAGTGGGATAGTCATCTGCGGCTAAGCCATAACCATCCGTTGATCCAACCACATTTGCCAAGCCATCGGAAATACTATCGGATAAGCTTGCGCGTAGGTGAGCGGACTATGTCCCGGCACTTACGGATTTAGTGAGGCTAACGCGGCAAATAATGGTCTCGCCGTGAGAAACTACAGGAATAATATGACAAGTGTATTAAGGGCGAAAATCAAGGTTGGTACTGAGCTAAATTTATTTGGCGGTTTTTCCGGTTATGTGAATACTACCCAAACTTTAAAGCGAGGCCATGTGTGAGCAACGTCCATTCCCTTCTTCCGAAACTGACAGTACATCGGCAATTTATCGATGATTTTGTTGCGGCAACAGCACCGTGCTTTGCGCTCGGCATGATTGAGGAACGAAAGCAAAAACTTGGCCTTCTGACGCTTCGGCCCGGCAAGAGCATTCCTCAGCAGATCACGGAACCAGGCTTCAATTTTGGGCATTCGTTGCTAGGCGATGCCCATTTCGAAGTTGTCCATTTTGCCTTCGATTTCTACGGTTTCGGTACCTACAACGTCTTGGTCAATCCTAACAATCCGTTGGTACAGGCGGTGCTGGATATCATGGTCAGCACAGGAGAATACTTTATCCTGGTAATCGGACCGAATCAGGGCGTTACAGCTTTTCGTTCCGAGATTGGAAAAGAGGGTTTGACGGGACTAAAAGACAATCTAAAGCGTATCAAACGCTCGACCACGACCGATGCGCAGTATCAGCAGGCGCTCAGTAATTTTCAACAATGTCCAGACCCACCCGGTCAATTGCTCAATTGGGTATGTCGGGACAACATAGGATATCTGGATATCGCATCTGATCGTTTGGAGATGACGCCTGCCTCGCCTCGGGAAGAAACGGTGGCTACCGACGATAATACCTGTCGCGTTTCTCAAAGGCGAGCGCTTGCCGAATTGCTGGATCGCAAGGTTAATGAACTTGCCAGGGCAGGCGTTGGTGACGATTTTATGTTGTTGGCCCATATGGAGCCTGACATGCATCTGTTCAAGCGGTTACTGGATCTTTCCGACGGTAGCGGAATGAGCGACCTTTGTGCCGAATATCCCGGACTGTATCGATTCGCAAAGCTGCTGGAGCAAATCGCGATTGGCATTCAATCGGGAGAGATTGAGGTGCCTCGCTAGTTTTTGTCCCCTCGTTCAATTAGCTTAACCTAATATGTCGTCAAATTGTAGCTTCGCTCCCACTGGGCCATATTGAACATGCCGGGTACCGGAGCCGGATAGCCTGTGACAAGGTTTTCCAGAGTCTCTTTTTCCTTAAAGCTGCGGCCATGCAGCGCAACCTTTAAGTCATCGATATAAAAAGTGCTGGGATTACGGGTGTCGAAGGCAAAGACGTTGTCAGGCAGCTGCAGCTTCTTGGTCATTTCACTTTCGGCATCGTGGTTGCCGAACAGCAGATAAACCGGAATGCCAGCCTTCTTCAGGCGCCCCATTTCTTTACAGAAATAAATGCCGGTGTTGTGATCCTTCCAAGTGCCATCATAAAGGTCGCCGGCAATCACCATGAAGTCAACCGGTTGCTCAATCGCTTCGGTAACCAGATTGGTAAAGGCATCGCGAGTCGCCGTGCGTAGCATTTCCACCGGGGCATCGGCGTATGCGGATAATCCGGTTAATGGACTATCCAGGTGTATGTCTGCCGCATGGATGAATTTCACTGATACTTTCCTTTTTGTTGTGTGTAACCAACCGTCATGATGCGTGGATAATTTTCAAACATGCCATCAGCTCCCAATGGCTATAGCCCCTGCACCTCTTGATATAGTCTAACAAGATGCTCAATAGTCAAATCCAGTATTGGCTCGTACATGAATGAGTTCAGGTGGATGTTCGAGCTGACAGTAATGCTAACTTTTTCCAACGTGCGCATCTCTGGGGCTGCTGGAGCTAACGATGAATACTCCTTCATGAGTGAGCCGAACTGATTATTGGCTGGACACCAGTAATTCGCATCGCTTTTCAGCGCTCGTAGTTTATTGGTTACAAATATTTCGGCTTGCATGCGGATCGCCATAGAGAGCAAAACCTTATCCTCTAGGTTTAAGCCATCATGGGTCGTTCTAGCGCAAATTTCATTAGCCTTAGTAAACAGAAGTGCTTTTACAGATTGGGCATTGTTAGTGTTTTGAGCTGTGCCAAAAAGCCGATTGTAAATCTCCAAATACTCTCCAACGGTGATGCTATCTGTGTCATGTTTCCAGTGCAACAAACTGGTGAGTTTTAAGTAATCGGTGTCTTGTTCGCCTTTTATATATTCAATCAGATTTCTAGTAAAAGGAATGGTGGCGCACAGAATAGAATCACAGGTAGCCACCTTGATTTTCCATATGTTGATGAAATAATTTTTAATCCCATCTGCTTTAGTAAGGCCAATGGCGTTACTTTCGCGATTTGCCATAAGGCATCTTTCTCGATGAACGAAGTTGTTGGCAAGTGTTCGGAAGAAGTCAAAGTTATGAGTCAGAATAATCTGATAAAAATGTGCGATTTTAGTCAAATCTTCCAAATATTGAACAATGGCATGTTTATTCTTATAGTCGAAAGAATCGGCGACATCATCAATTATGAAAAGTGTCTCCTTGTTGGCTATTTTTCGGGCTTCAACTTCAAAAATGAAGTTGAGAAGGTAAAGTGCCCTTTTTTCGCCTTGGCTCAAGGTTTTGATTTCAGCGCGTGACCATTCAACTTTGTCTGCTCCATCTTTGAAAGTGAATATCAGTCTGGCATTCTCCTTACCAAGTGCCGCTTTAGTCTGATTGGCCACAGAAAGAGTAAATGGCATATCCACAAATCGGTCGTTGAAAAGTTCAACGGCCTCCACCCACCTTGGAGCAGCTTGAGCAGCAATGGCTTCAATTTGCTTTATTTCATCTTCACTTGCGGCATATGCATCTAGGTAAACAGTTGCATCAACAGTGCGCTTAATATAATCAAGCCAAAGCTCCTTGCGGAATTGGCCTTGGTTTTCTGGCTTGATTTTTTCAAGGAAAAACTCAACCTGATTTGAGCTAAGGTTTTCAATCAACTCAGTCAAAGCCTGAGTTTGAGCATTTTTGGCAAGACTGGTGCGCAGTTTTTTTAATGCATCATCTTCGTCAATACTTGCATGGATTAATTGCAATTTTTGATTTAGTTCTGTTTTATCGATTGAGGCAGCTTCACCTCTCAAGTGAACTCGGTGGCCACCGTCAAAGAAACCTTGCTTGTCGAGCGTCGAGAATGATGTTTCTGCTTTCGCTGGATTGAACACCCCCTTCTGATATATCGTTCCAGTCTGAGTAAATAACTCCTGGTAGCGCTCGTTGAATTTGCTCGCGTTGGTAATGAATTCTTCACTCTTCAGAATTTCTATAGCCTTGGGGTCGAAAATGGTCGAATATTCATATTGACTTAAATCATTTTCTATTTCTATTCCTGTGTCCATGATCTTACCAAGACACGTAGAGAAAACAGTTTCATTCCAATCATTTAAAATTGTTTGTTCGATATCGCCTTTCTTGACTTTTGATGCCTTCTGAAGGGAAGTGATCATTTTGTTTTTCAGCTTATCTAGGTTGACAAGCAGCTCATCATATCTGGCCTTATTCTGAGGATTGACCAGGATATTAGTGATTGCTGGACTATCAGCGCTGATATCAACTTCTGACTTAAGAACATGGATAGTATCCGTTTGAATCGCGTTTCCATCTGATTCAACTATATGCGTTGAGGGACGGTTGTAACGTTCTTCTCTTGGAGTTTCGCCTTTAGACAAGGCATCAAAGGTCTTGGCTAAAGAAGACTTCATCAGTCCATTAGGCGCATAGATTGCGTAGACTTTTGCTTTTGGATTGGTTGGCTTTGAACCAATAGTGAAATCAAAATCATGATCCAAGGATTGAATGCCGTAGCAATTTTTAAGTTGTATTTTTAATTTATTCATTTCATTAATAACCCAAATTCTCCCCATTCGTTTGTTGTTGGGGGGTGTAAGCCAAAACCACATGTTTTTCCGCCTTGTAAAAAATAACTACTACCTAGCGAATGAATTATGTTTTTAGCACTATTGTTTTCATCAGAAATGCGCTACCACATCTTCAAGTTTTGTCGCCTTAACAAACCGAGCTGGGTTGTCGCCGATTGCCAAGGCTTCAAAATGCGCCTCGCCACATTTGATTTTTGCGCTTTCCTTATCGCGTAGATCATCGGTGAAAAGACTACCCTTGGTTTCCACGACAAAATAGAGGCGTTCAGCACCGTCCAGCTCCACCAATACAGCCCAATCAGGATTGTAGCTGCCTAATGGGGTTGGAACCTTAAACCAGCCTGGTAGCTTGGCATATACCTTAACGGATTCGTTCCTTTCCAGTTGTTCGGCAAAACCGCGCTCAACTCCACTGGAGTCATAGACGACATGCTCATGGACAGACTTTTCAACGGCCAGCATATTTTTTAGATAGCCGGTTAATTCTTCCTTCTCAAAAAGCTCCTGAGCGTAATAATGTTCATCACCGATGCGCTGATACTTGATACCGTCCACTAGGGCGAGGCGCTTGGTGCGGTTGATGGATTCACTGGCCAGCTCGATGAACTGCTGCGGATTACGGGCAAAGTCATTCAGCCGATTGCTGTCATTCAGGATCTTGACCAAGCTGCGGCGCGTGAGTTGAGTTTTATCTTGTAAATCGGTCAGGATGTCCGGTAGCTCAATGTCTCTTTCATCCAGCGTGATGGAAGCGCCCGTAGCGGTTTCTTCCGCAATGACCCCTCCCCTGCCAATGGCAAGATCGGCTTTACGGATATTGACCCGTGTTTTTGTGATTGGCGGACAGTGCCAGATGGCTTGGGCGCAATCTTTCAGCAATTTCTCATTGTCGAATTGCACCCTATAAGTGGTCTTGTGCTTAATCCGATTCCACAATGCCTTGAACTGCTCGCTGTGTAAGATGGCCTGCCGGGTTTTAACCTGCTTCCGCTCATTGGCATCCTTGATTTCCAGTTTTCCAGCGAGCTTGCGCAAGATTTCTTTGACCTGTGGAAGCTGTGCGGTAAAGGCCTCCGGCAAGTTTAGAGAACCGTCTTTAAGTACCTTGCGCAAGGCATCCTGAACCTTGCCCTTTGCATCCAGATAGCCCGTCTCTTTTAGATAGTTCCAGAGCGCTTCAGATTGCGCCACGTCCAACGGCTGGGTTTTTCCGGTCGCGTCTGGCACGGCAATAGCAGCAAACTGGTGTTTTTCCACAATACCGAAACGAATACCGGTGTCGGCCTCGATTTCTTTTTGCAGGTTCTCGGCGAATTCCTCGTAACTTTCAGTGGCGATGACAGTCAAGGTATTGATGTCAAAGCCTCTAATCCGCTCGCCATTCTGATTGACGCAAAGACGTAAACCACGACCGATAGTTTGCCGCCGCTCGCGTTCCGTGCCAATCTCGCGCAATGCACAAATTTGGAAGACATTGGGATTATCCCAACCTTCCCGTAATGCAGAATGGGAGAATATAAACTTGAGCTTGGTATCGAAACTAAGCAGTTTCTCCTTTTCTCTCATAATGAGACTGTAAGCCCGTTCGGCATTGTCACGGCTAGTTTGGTTATTATCGGCGGTCTCTGTCCAGACGCCTTTTTTATCAATGGAGAAATAGCCGCCATGCACTTCTTCAGGCTCCGCGCTCAAGTCAACCTCATTAAATAGGCTTTGATAGTCGGGATGCGCTGCCAGTCGCCGATACTCTTCCTCGAACATCACGGCATATTTACCTTTTTCTTGCCTGCCATCTTCGGTGTAGCGGCGGTAATGATCGACAACGTCGATGAAAAATAGGCTCAGAACCTTTATTCCCTGGGGACGCAACCGCAATTCTTTATCTAAATGTTCTTTGATCGTACGCCGTATCATCAACCGCTTGAGAGCGTCGGCATCCACATCGCCGATAGCTTGGTCGATCCGTAACCAATGTTCCCCGCCTGGCGTTTTTAGTTCGACCAATTCATTGCCCTTTTCACAACGAATTTCCCCGACCAGACAATTGGCGTAAATGGCACGGCCTGTGGTTTGCTCCAGATCATCGCCGTCTTGCACTGTCATTGGCTCCCGGCGGACATGCGCCCCGCGTTGAACATCCAGTTCAAGCTGCGCGGAAATGACGCCGCGCTTGTTGCTCACGCCTAGAAGTTTCACATAAGCCTTGTTATGACTGCCATCGACTTGGAGGGAGGCGACTTCAATCTGTTTGACCAGTTTGCGTTCGTAAGCATCCACGGCATCCAGACGGAAAACCATGTTGTGTTTGTCCACATGAGTCGCCGAATAACGTAGGGTGCAGAGCGGGTTCATGGCGTCAAGCGCCTGCTTCCCCTGCCCCTGCAAGCCACCATCAACACTTTGCGGTTCATCAACAATGATGATGGGGCTGGTTGCCTTGATGAGGTCGATAGGCTTTTCACCACCGGTTTTCTCGCTGTCTTTATAAAGGTTATTTACGTCCTTTTTGTTGATAGCGCCGACTGTCACCACCATGACCTGAATATTCGGACTGGTGGCAAAATTACGCACCTGGCCGAGTTTGGATGAATCATATTGAAAGAATTCATAACCCTTGGCTCCAGGATACAAGCTCTCGAAATGGTCGCGGGTAATTTCCAGGGTTTTGTTGGTTCCTTCCTTAATGGCCACGGAAGGCACCACGATCACGAATTTCGTAAAGCCGTAGCGCTTGTTCAGCTCGAAAGCCGTGCGCAGATAGACATAGGTTTTCCCCGTGCCGGTTTCCATTTCCACGGTAAAATCACCAGAGGCCAAGCCAGACGCAGGTTTTAGGCCGTTGCGAAGCTGAATATCGCCGAGATTGGCAAGCAGCTCGTCATCGAGCAATTGCAAGCGGTTGCCGATACCAAGATCGTTTGTTGAGAAAATATCGCTTTGGCCGCCCACGGCGTTATGGGTAACGGTGAATTCGGTTCGGCAAATTTCTTGCCCACGAAACAAGTCACACACAGACTCAATAGCGTCATGCTGGTAATCAAGGTTAGGTTCGAAGTGGAGTTTCATCATTGATTTTCCTGATCGGCTTGCAATTTGGCTTCAATAAGGGCGCGTTCTTTGGCGAGTTCGCGGCCCAACTCCTCCTCGCTGGGCAGATAGAGCATATATTTCGAAGCGAAAATCTGCTTGCTGTCATTCAGCACAGAATATTTGGCAATGGTTTCGTTTTTCTTGGCGCAAAGAATCAATCCGATGGTGGGGTTATCGCCATCGGAAAGGTACTTATCGTCAAACATGCGTACATAGCTATCAATTTGCCCGACATCTTGGTGCGTGAGTTCGCCAATTTTCAGGTCGATAAGCACATAGCATTTGAGAATGCAGTGATAGAAAACCAGATCGATGTAAAAAAAATCTTCGCCGAATTGAAGGCGCTTCTGGCGGCCAACAAAGGCGAAGCCTTTGCCCAATTCAAGTAAAAAGGCTTGTAGATTATCGATAATCGCCGCTTCAATATCGGACTCATGCAGTATTTTGGAATCCGGTAGTCCAAGGAAATCGAGAATATAAGGCTCCTTGATCGTATCTGCCGGGGTTTTGACTGTGTGGCCTTCGCGTGTCAAAGCCATCACCCCGGCTTTGTCGCTGCTTTTCAACAGTCTCGCAAAAAGCTGGGTATAGACTTGGCGTTTGAGATGCTTCACATCCCAGCCTTCCTTTTCGGCCTCGATTTCATAAAACAGACGCTCATTCCGATGCTCGATAGCCATCAACACCCGATAATGCGACCATCCCAAATTCGGCGAAAAACCGAGTTCGCTATCCGCTTGTTCAACCGACTGGGCTAAGTCAGCTAAAACGCCACTTTGGGTGTGGCGATTTTCAGCTTTGTGCAATTCGCCACCTCCGATGTGGCGAATTTCGGGAACGCGCTCCCCATACACGGTGTAGAAAGTTCGGAAGTAACGCAAGTTGGTCACCGAAAAGCCTCGGCCAAACGTTGCTTGCAACTGCGTGGACAATTGCACGATAAGCTGGTCGCCATAGCCCGCCCGTACCTCGCCGCCTTGCAGTGCCGCCACAATCTCCCGACCTATCAGCCAGTAGGCAATCACCATATTGCTATTGACAGTGCGTAGCACATTGGCCCGTGCCTGTTCCAAAATGGACACCACACGCTCGGTCAAATCCACGCCACTTGGATGGATGAGCACGTTTCCCTGAATCTTAAGCGACGGTTTCTTTGGCATGGTCACAAACTCCGCACGTTTTCCAGCCCATTTTGCTGGAAAATGGCGGTGAGATTGGTTTTACCCACATCGTCGGCAAAGGCGCTGTCACGGAACACCACTTGGGTTTCGCCAGCCGGAGCTAATTGCTTATGCCACTCCACGATACCCAAGGCCAGAGATTCAGCTTCATCATTGCTGATTTGCGGAGCCAGGCAGGTCAGCAGAGTGCCGGCACCGATGCTGTGAACGGTTTTGTCGGAGATGATCTTCTGTTCAATAGGAACTGTCAGGTCTAAGCCGAGCTTGAGCAGCAGCTCGAACAGAATATCCTGTTCGGTGCGGTCGGTTTTTAGGTGTTCGGCGTGTTGAAGAAGGGTGTCGGCCAAATTATCCCTATTTGGCTCCCAGGCGTGGATGTTGGAAGAGTCCAACTTGAAGACGCGGAAGCCAGTATCGCCTTCGAAGATAGGATTTTCTTCTTTAATTTTCTTGGTTGCACGTCGTAAGCGTTCCTTGGTTAATTCGGCAATGGTGCGCGGTTTACCGAGCTGGTCACAGTAATCTGCGGCAACTTTCTGCTCTCGACTATCAGCCTCAAGAATCTCTGGAAGTTGAACTAATATGTATCTACGTGAACCCGCATCAGTTGCATTTTGCGACATTACGGCGTGTCCAGTCGTGCCAGAGCCAGCAAAGAAATCTAATACTAAGGCATCTTTCTCGTTACTGGTTGCCACTTCAATGAGTTTTTTGATTAATGTTGTTGGCTTAGGAAAGGAAAAAACCCGTGCATCCCCAAACATTTCTACTGTTTCATTAGTGCCAGCCTGTGTGTATATCCCTTCTATAATTGAGAAAGCTTTTGCAGAACGAGTATCTCCAGAATCATCTTTTAGATATTGTTTGGAGTGTGCCGTCCACAATCCATCTTTCCCTTTTAAGAAAGCAACCCTACCTGATGCAAGAGCATCTTGCATCCGTTCCTTGCTCCATCGCCATTGACGTTTTGGCCAGAGTTCACCACCGTCTGGCGTTGGAATACCAAAACAAAGATTTGCCCTGTCCTCAAAGCTTTTCATTGCCTCAAGTGGGTGAATTCGAAATGGTCCTCTTTCTTCAAAATACTCATCACGAAGCTTATAATAGCGCTCAACTGAAGCATCACTCAACGGAACTTCAATTTCAGTTATTACTTCAAGAGACTTAGCATAAACCAACACATACTCGTGTAAAGTGACGAGATATTTCTCTTTTGCTCCACCGCCATAACGTTTTTTCCATACCATGCAATCGACAAAATTTTCTTCGCCGAATATTTCGTCACAAACTTTTCGAGCATTTGAAATTTCGCTGTCATCCAGGCTTAAGAAAAACAGTCCGTCCTCCTGCAATAATGATCTAGCCAGCTTCAACCTTGGATACATCATATTCAGCCAATCTGTGTGGAAACGTCCGCTGGCTTCGGTATTGCTGCTGATTTTTTTTCCACCTTCGACTTGGCCGGTGAGTTCCAGATAGTTTTTGATGTTGTCCTGGAAATTATCGGGGTAAACGAAATCCTTGCCGGTGTTATAAGGGGGGTCGATATAGATGAGCTTCACTTTTCCGGCATAGCTCTTTTGCAAAAGCTTGAGCACTTCCAGGTTATCGCCTTCGATCATCAGGTTTTGCGTAGTGTCCCAGGCTTCACTTTCATCCGGACAAGGGCGTAGCGTGCCGGTTGACGGCGTTAGAGCCATTTGCCGAGCGCGGCGCTTGCCGTGCCAGTTAAGGCCGTATTTTTCTTCGCGTTCGTCAACCGCACCGCCGAGCAATTGTTTCAATACCTCAAAATCCACCTTGCCTTCGATGAAGGCTTCTGGGAACAGTGATTGAAGCTGCTCGATGTTTCCGGCAATCAAATCGGCGCTTTGGGTTTCTGGATCTTGGTCAGTCAATTTCTGCACGGTTTTTTTCCTTAAAGTGTTGTTTTTATTTCGGCCAGTTCCACTTCCAGCCTTTTGATCGTCATATTCAGTTCCACGCGGCGATTGAGTTGCTTCTCTTTCGCGGCTTGGTTGCGTAAGGTCGTTAATTCATACTGGAGCCGCGCATGGTTTGCCAGCCCGTTCCGCAAAGTTGTTGAGTGTTCGGCAGAAGTTGGGGGGGTAAAACTGCCCGTAATGCTTGCGGCTTCCAGTCCAGTCAAACGGTCAATCCATGCCTGATACAGCGTAAACAGGTCGGTGGTAGGCAGGGTCGAGAGCGCGAGACTGGATAGAAACTGTGCCTCTGGTTCAGCCAAGGCGGTTGGATCAATCGCGGCTGTTCTGTGAATGTCTTCGATGACTACTTTGCCCGCCTCGCCTTGCGACCAGCGCTTATGCGCTAAAGAAAGGCTGACTTTTTCGCTTTGGGCGGACAACAACACTACGGGGTATGGTATCGCGCGATGAATCAGCTCAATAAGGCGCGCAGGCTTTGCCGCTTGGCGGAAGGTGGCAGTGAGGATAGCGATTTCCAGATATTCCCGCACCGCGTCACGATAGTCCGGGACGCCGATATTGGTGGGCTTAAGTGCGGCGATCCAATGTATTTCCTCAATGCCATCCTGAATCTGCCGTTTGTCGGCAGCGGTCGGCACACCCTGATCCAGCAACAATTTCTTGGGTACACGCTGATCCACGCGGGCGTCTGGCGGCAAAGCTAAAGCGTCGATGACAGGCGCAAAGATCATGCAGGCACAGATTCTGGCAGGATGACAAGAAAGGCCACGACCTCAAAATCGTTAATGCCCTGAAACTCGCCTTTCTGGGCGTGCGTACCGCCAGGTGTAAACAGGCTGGCGACCGCCCGCTCTTCTTTCTTGCCGACGATAGAGGCGACGGCTTTGGCAAGCAAATCCTGCACGGCACTCATTTCCTTGCCGTCGCGCGTGGTTTTATCGAAGCGGGTACATGCCACGGCATCCGGTAAATCACGGCCTATGCAGAGCTTTTTAAGACGGTCGAGAACCTGCTTTGCCTGGTTGAACGGCAGCAATACGGTTCCATCATCGCCAATATGAACCAGATAATGGGGCGCAAGGGGATAGCCGGGTTCCACCAAATTCAAGGCGTCTTCGCCTGCGGCACGCAGGCAGAAAACCACACCCGACGGGATGGCTGTTTCGCCTATATCGTCAGTGGTGGTGACGGCAAAGGTGCCAAGCGGCAGGCTGTCTAAGCGATCCTGATGGTCTTTAAGAAAGCCAGCGAGATCAATGCGGAAATCGGTGAGCGTTAAATCGGCAATCGAAACGCCGCTGCTCAGGTCTTCCAAGTCGATGACGGTATCCTGAAGCTTCAAAAGCTGTTTACGGCGATATTCCAGATCGTTCATCTGGTTGCCGGATTGCTGCTCGATGACGTTTTCCTCGCCGGTGGCGGAAATGTCCAGTAAGACCATCCGCCCGCTCACCCGTTGTTCCAGGTTGATATATTCCTCCAGCTCGATATTCGGCCAGAAGTTGACGAGCTGGATAAGCGTGTTGATCGAACCGATACGGTCTATTCGCCCGAAGCGCTGAATGATCCGAACCGGATTCCAGTGAATGTCATAGTTGATGAGCGTGTCGCAATCTTGAAGGTTTTGCCCCTCTGAAATGCAGTCTGTCGCAATCAGAAGGTCGAGTTCGCCCTCGTTGGCTAACTCTTCCGGACGCTCCTTGGAGCGTGGCGAGAATGCGGTAAGGATACTTGCCAGGTCGTTGCGCAGATTGGGCAGCGTGGTTTTGTTGCGCCCAGTTCCGGTCAGAATGGCGGTATTCAGTCCCAGTTTCTCATGCGCCCACGGCGCAAGCTGCTCATACAGATAGTGGGCGGTATCGGCGAAGGCAGTAAATACGATCACCTTACGGTTGCCTGTATTGATCGGGGTTGCCACTTTTTGCTCGATCACCTGCCGCAAAGCGGCCAGCTTGGCGTCGCGGCCAGCATTAACCTGCCGTGCCGCCGAAAGCAAGGTGGCAAGCCGGTTGCGGTCTTCGGTGAGGTCTTGCCGCCAACGCACTAAATCCACGTCTTGCAACAACACCCGCACTTTACGCCCGACCAGAAGACTTTCAAACGCAGCATCGTCCACGTCCACATCTTCAATATTGATTTCCTCAATACTGTTTTCGTGCGCTTCCAGCTTGGCGAGCGTGGCTTTTACGTCGGCAAGCTGTCGCTCAAGGGTCAACGAGAAAGACGAGACGGCGCTTTCCATCCGCTTGAGGACGTTGACACGCAGCAGGTGAACCAAGCTTTCTTCGCGGTCGGCCTGCCGGAAAAAACTCTCACCGCCGCGAATCTGGGTGCTGTATTTAGCATCATAGGCAGCCTGTTTATGTGGCAGTACATAGCGCAATGGCGCATAGGCGGCTAACGTCAGGCGGCGGATTTCATTATTAATTTCCCGAATAGAACGGAATTCGCCAGATAAATCCACATCCGGCTTGATATTGATCGGCTTTAATCGTTCCGGAAACTTGCCGGTTTCCGCCGTGCCGTAGTATTTTTCAATATGCTTACGCGATCGAGCAATGGTCAGCATATCAAGCAGCTTGAAGTAATCGAAGCCGAGCATATCCATGAGCCGTGCCGGCTTGCGATCCGCGTCTTCCAGGGCAAGCCAGCGGTTGAACTGGAGTTGTGCTTGCCGGACGGTTGTTTCGATACTGGGAATGCCGTGATCGAATAGCGCGGTATCGTCGCCCTCGGTCACGAAAGCGATCTGGTTTTTCAGGTCGGCAAGACGATTGTTGACCGGCGTGGCGGAGAGCATCAGCACGCGGGTCTTGACGCCTTGCTGGATGATGCGGCGCATTAAGCGGTCGTAGCGAGTCTCACGGTCTTTGTGAGTGGCCTTGTTGCGGAAGTTGTGGGATTCGTCGATGACCACCAGGTCATAATTGCCCCAATTGACGTGGTTGAGGTCAATATCGCCAGACAAGCCGCCGTCACGCGATAGATCGGTGTGATTTAATACATCGTAGTTGAAACGGTCGGAGGCCAAACTATTGCGCCGGTCGTTGGCTTTGTAGATCGTCCAGTTGTCTCGTAAGCGCTTGGGCACGAGAACCAGCACGCGGTCGTTGCGAAGTTCATAATATTTGATGATGGCCAGGGCTTCGAAAGTTTTCCCCAAACCCACGCTATCGGCGATGATGCAGCCGCCATGCCGCTCAAGCTTGTCGATAGCGCCCACCACGCCATCACGCTGAAACTTGTATAACTTCTTCCAGACGGTCGTGTTGCGGATACCGGTCGCGGATTTAATAATGCGTTCTTCGTCCAGTTCCTCGCCCATATCTTTGAAAAGCCGGTAGAGGATCAAATAGTAAACGAGGGATGGTTCTTTATGTTCGATCAACTCCCTGAGCATGGAAAGGAAGTCATTTTTTGCTTCTGGGGTGGCGGGTAAACTGTCCCATAGGGATGTAAACCAGGAACCGAGAAGCGCACATTCCTCGGCACTCTCGGAAAGCTGGATAAGGCCAAACTGGTTGCCGGGGGTAATGCCCAGCCCTTCCGTGGAAAAAGAGCAATTGCCGGTAATGACGCGATTGAGCGCTTTTTCCGAACTCTCGGTGATAAGAGTCGCTTGCGGAATAACCCCAGGAACGCGCTTAATTTCAGTGGTCTTCTCAATCCACTCGGCGCACTGCTTCGCCAGCCAGCGGATTTGAAGACGATTACGAAATGAACGATCAGATAGAGAATCGACTATGCCAAGCTCTCCCGCTTTGGCGTTGGGCAATACTACGCGGCACTTGTCTAGTTTTTGTAGGAGTTCGCGCACTTCCCCGAAGGCGAACAACGAAAAAGAAGGTGAGGCTATATGGAGTGTTGACTGAGCTATCAGGCACTTCCGCAGCTCATCGATAACCCTCTCGTTGCCGCTGTTTTTGATGATTTTCATGCGTTCCTTGATTCAGTAATTTCTGCCTTAACTCCACGGCGCTATTAACTTTGTAACAACTTGACGACATTGCACCCGGACCTTATGGCTAAAGGTGCCTTGGTTTTTAAGCAATTGCTTCCAGTCCATTTTTGGCGACCAGGGACAGGAGCTTTAAGGATGCCCCTTGCGGGTGCTTCTCGCCGCGTTCCCATTGGCTGACCAGGCCGGTCGTGACGTTCAAATGCCTTGCAAATACGGCTTGGCTTGCGCGTTCACGTAGCCGAAGCGCGCGGATTTCTTCCGGCTGCAAGGGTTTGACCGGCGTTAAGCATAGTTCATCAAATTTGCGCATGGTGCGCTTGTCCATGACGCCTGCTTCATGCAGGCCTTCGGCGGTTTCATGCACGGAAGCCATCAAACGGCTACGGTATTGTTTTTTCATCGCAGATCACCTCTATCAATATCGTATTTGCCAAATCCCAGAGTGAGCGCTGCTTCGTCATAGTGCAGCAAGCCGTTTTCATCTTTTAAATATAGCGCCTAGTGCTATAGTTAGCAAGAAAAAGACCAGATCCTGCCATCCATTTCGCAGTGCAGAGAGGAAACACACTAGGGCCTATCTAATGCCCCACATCATTTTCTGTGCGAATAGCTCGATAGCCCTTTTTACATTTCGCCGTGCACAACTTAGTCCCGGCGACGATGGCTTCCTCCTGGGTATCGAACCACTCCTTTCTGACGGTACCGGGTGACCCTACCCTGCCCCACTCCTTAATAAGTGACCAATCGTCAAACAAGCCAGGTGTCACGAACATCTGATAAAAACGATGCATGTTATCTTTGTCATCGTGTCGTTCCATATATAGATGATTCATCGCTTACTCTCCAGAATGGTTGACGGACTTTTCACTTTGCGGTGATCTCATCGCCGCTTCGCGAATCCGCATAATGGTTTGCCGAGTGGTTTTGAACTCCCGAGCCAACTCCGAAACGTTGCTGCCAGCGGCCAATCGTTTCACCACTTCAGCACGATCTTCCGCATTGAGTGCCGGCGGACGACCAAACTGTTTCCCCGCTGCCTTAGCGCGACTAAGGCCTGCTTGGGTTCGCTCAATCAGCAAGTCACGCTCAAACTCGGCGACCGCTGCAATGACCTGCATGGTCATTTTGCCGGCAGAACTGGTCAGATCAACGCCACCTAACGCCAGACAATGGACCCGCACGCCGGAATCAGAAAGATGCTCGACCGTGGCTCTGACATCCATGGCGTTGCGACCGAGGCGATCCAGCTTTGTCACCACCAAGACATCGCCCGCTTCCAGCCGCTCGATCAGTTTATTAAAGCCAGGTCTTTCTTTTGCCGCGACTGAACCGCTGATGCTTTCTTCAATCAAACGATGCGGCTGAATGGCAAAACCGGCAGATTGAATTTCCAGGCTTTGGTTTTGGGTAGTCTGGTCCGTGGTCGACACTCGACAGTAAGCAAAGACGCGTGACATGCTCTAATTCCGTCCGAAATGGATGTACGAATTATAACACATGTACGAAATTAAAAATGCTTACTTTAGTACATAGTTTTTAAGAACTGTCCGAAACCGGTCGATTTTGGACATTTATGTCAGAAGATGACTGCACTACTTTTGTTACCATTAATATATAGGGTGTCATTTTCAGAGTCCGGCTTCAAACATCAAGCCCCCCAGACACGACCATGCCAATCCCAGACTCATTGCCCTGACCTTCTAAGGTCCAACAATGACAGACATGCACCATGCGGCTCTTTTATGCCCAACAAATAATCACGGGCAGTATAGGTGTGCGCCCAGTAATAAGAGCGAAAGCCATACGGTTTAACAACCGAGCCTTTAAAGCCAATGAAAGTCCGACAACGATAACTGCTTATCCATCGATGCATCACTTCTTTGGCCTGTTGCAATTGATTCACGTTCATCATCACTGAGCCCTCCGTTTTTAGCCACAAAATGCCTTATACCTTTTTCGGTTTTTCGGTTTTTTCCGGTTGCTGGTTTCCAATGGCCTGCATCAACTGAGCGGCCTGGATTTTCATGGCTTCCAATTGGCCTGTTAGCTTGGCAAGCTCTTCTCGGGTTTTACCCGCCTCCCCTTTGGCGCCATCTCTTTCCGCCTCAAGCTTTATCAGCTTATCGGCGACTCGCTGTAGCTCAGTGGCAGCCCTTTTTCTCTCTTCCTTATGGGACTCTTCGGCGGCTTCCGCCTTAGCCTGTACTTTAGTCAGTTCCGTTTTCACTTTATCCCGTTCTACCGCCAATTCTTGTGCCGCCCGCTTTTGATCCGCCAATGCTTGCCGGAATTGTACTTGTTCGGCAACATGCTGCTCGCCCGCTACCTTCGCGTTTTTTTCGACCGCCTCTAGCCGTTCGCGTAAGGTAGCCAGTTCAACCGCTTTAGCTTGGTCAGCCGCTAACACCTCGGCCAGACGTTTTTCCAACTCCCCTACCCTGGACCGCTCTTCCGCCAGCATAGCCTCTAACTCATCGACAGCCTGCGAAGCGTCGGCAAGTTCGCGCTCTGCCTGGGCCTGCTGTTCGCCCGCAGCCCGCAAGACATCCGCCACACGGCGCTCTTGGGTCTTGACGGCTTTGTCATTTAACTCCACGGTCAGCGCGTTGATTTTGTCCACCAAGGCCTTGGTCATGGCCGCCAAGGTTTCAGCGACCTCTACGGGCAGCTCTGCTACCGGCTCTGCATTGGTCACCGACTGACTGACATTGTGCTTATCCCAAACCTCTTTAAGTCTTTTGGGATCGCCACCGCCGGTGATTTTGCGCAATGCAAAGCCCGTTACATTCCGATTGGCCCTCACCAATGCCTCGCCGGCTTCAATAATGCGCTCATCGGTTATATCGGCGGGACGACCCACTGCGGAATCAAGCTCTTCTTTCATGACGGCCTCCATCAATTTGACTGTGTGTATAGTCTAGCACAAATCAAGAAATTAAGTAATAAAGAAATAAAGAAATAAAGAAAGTAATAAACTAAACAAGAAACAACGAAAGAAAACAACTATAATGTCGGGTGCCACAATTAATGAAAAGTGTGTCAAATTAGTGAAAAACTAATGCCATAGATAATGAAATAACCCGACAGAACTGTTCGGCTAAAGCAATCAAGCAGCCTTTCAGGGTCATGCTCGCCGGTGTTTGTTCCTAAATGCTTGAATTATTTTGGATGGCGAGTATTCTTTTAAAGAATGGTTACCCTACTCCGCTTTAAAACTTGGCTTTCTATTGTGCTGATACTCGCAGTGCTCGGTCATTTTGGCTTGGGCCATCGAGATGTATCGTCCTTTGTGCTGTGTTTTGGGGCTGATGGCCATGTCGCTGTAGAGAAGACTGGAAGCGACCAATTCGCTCGTGTCAATGCTGCCACTCGTTTCAATGATGAGACCAATGCTCTTACGAGCGATGACGGTGATCCCTGCCCATCGCCTTGCACTGACATCCCTATCGATGGCGATGACCACATTCCCTTGCAACTGACGGAGTTATTAAAATTAGCGATTGATACCGGGCTTTTGCCGGTATTTTTCCTGATTTCGCTCTTGACTCTTTATGCCAAAGTCATCATTCGGCAGCCGGCATTTTTCGACCCGCCCTTCACCGATTCCAGACTGCTCGCCCTGCGCAGCACCGTTTTACTGATTTAGCCGACTCTCCTAGCCGTAACTCACCAGATGAAGACGCAGGTTCACCTGTGTCCGTGTTGACGTTCCCTCTATGCTACGGAGAAATTTTCCATGTTCTCGAATTATGTGCGGCCACTTGGCGTTGCACTGTGTTTATTGATTACTGCCGGCTCGGTCGATGCGAGTCCGGCAGACGACACGCTATTGCCGGCACAATCAGGCGATCTGGGTGCAAACGGTTCCAGTCGGCAAGCCATTGAGGAACCGACCGGTTCCCTGGTTTTGTCTCAAGTCTTGGCTTTAGCGCTAACCCAGAACCCCGAGCTATCGGCCTTTTCCTGGGAGAGCCGAGCACAGGAAGCCGCCACCCTCCAAGCGGGTTTGTTTCCCAATCCCACCTTCAATGCCAATGCCGCGAACTTTGGTAATCAGGTCATCAAGGGCTTCGATGGCGATGTCGTCACCTTGGAACTCAGCCAATTGATCGAATTGGGCGGAAAACGCACCGCCCGCATGGAAGCGGCATCGCTGACCAAACAATTAGCCGATTGGGATTACGAAACCAAACGAGCCGATGTACTCACCCAAGTCACTCAGGCATTTATTGACGTGTTGGCCGCCCAACAGCGCTTGACGCTGACACAGCAAATTCATGAATTGGCCAATCAGACAACGGTTACGACCGCTGCGCGAGTGCAGGCAGGCAAGGTATCGCCCGTTGAAGAAACCAAGGCTAAAGTTGCTCGCGCTTCGGTGCAAATTGAGCTGATGCGAGCCCAGAAAGAACTGGAAGCCGCCCGCAAGCGCTTAGCCGCCGGCTGGGGCAGCACGACACCGCGTTTTGAGACGGTAAACGGTCATTTGGAAAGTATACAAGCACCAGCTTCCCTGGACTCATTGGCGCAACGCCTCTCCAAAAATCCCGATTTAGCCCGTTGGGTCACCGAGATCACCCAACGTCAGGCGCTTATCACGATGGAAAAATCCAAAGCTATCCCGGATGTCACCGCGACTGTAGGCGCCAGTAAATTTCTGATGCCCAATGATTACGCCTTAGTCGTTGGTTTTTCGGTGCCATTGCCGGTATTTGACCGCAATCAAGGCCGTATTCAAGAAGCCGAGCATCGTTTGACCAAAGCGGAAGACGAATTGCGCAGCGCCGAGATACGCATCGCCACGGCATTGAACACCGCCTATCAGGCCTTGGATACCGCTCATTCCGAAATCATCACCTTGCAGCAAGACATTTTGCCGGGCGCCCAAAGTGCTTATGACGCCGCTCGCGAAGGCTACCGCTTGGGAAAATTCAGTTTTATGGACGTACTGGATGCACAGCGCACCCTGTTCGGCGCCAAAAATCAGTATTTACTGGCCTTGGCCGAATATCACAAGTCCGTGGCCAACGTGGAACGTCTGGTCGGCGGCAATATGAACGCGGACAGCCAACCCGAGGTATCACCATGAACACGATTAACAAAAAACAATGGACCGCTATTGCCGCGATTGTTGTGGTCGGCCTCTTGCTCGGCCTATTGATTTTGAGCATCGACAAATCGATGCCGGAAGGCGAGGAACACGGCGAAGAAAACCATGCAGCGGCTAAAGTCGATAGCGCCGAACATGCCGATGACGCCAGGCAGGCCCAAGGCCCGCACGGCGGCACTGTTTACAGCGACGGTGACTTTAAGCTGGAAATCCTGCTCAGCGAGGAAGGTGGTGAACCGCACTTTCGCGTTTATCCGTTCAATCAGGATAAACCGCTTCAGCCCGTTGCCGATCAACTCTCCGTGCAACTAAAGCGCCCGAGCGGCGAGCAACAGCGCATCGAGTTTGCGCCTGAAAAAGCGTATTGGCAGAGTATCCAGGCTATCGATGAGCCCCATGTCTTTGAAGCGAACGTGACGGCAAGGCATGATGGTCAGACGTTTCAGTTTGCTTTCAGTAAAGAAGAAGGCAAAGTAACCTTGAGCGATCAGCAAATCGCCGAAACCGGTATCTCGATTCAGACCGCAGGTGCAGCGCACATCATAAGCTCTGTCACTCTACCGGGTGAAATTCGCTTCAATGAAGATAAGACGTCTCATGTGGTACCGCGTTTGGCCGGCGTGGTGGAGAGCATTTCCGCCAACCTGGGCCAGCAAGTCAAACAAGGCCAGGTCATCGCCGTGATTGCCAGTACGGCGTTGTCCGAGCAGCGTAGTGAATTGTTGTCGGCACAAAGGCGACTGGAGTTAGCCCGCTCTACTTTTGCGCGGGAAAAACACTTATGGGAGGACAAAATCTCGGCGGAGCAAGACTACCAACAAGCCCGGCAGGCGATGCAGGAAATGGAAATCGCCGTTCATAATGCCCAACAGAAATTGATAGCACTCGGCGCAAGTCCTACCGTGTCGGCCAGCGGCGGCTCACTCAATCGTTACGAAATTCGCGCACCGTTCGATGGCATGGTGGTCGAGAAACACATCGCCATGGGAGAAGCGGTCAAGGAAGATGCCAGCATTTTCACCATTACTGACTTGTCCTCCGTCTGGGCCGAAATTATCGTCTCGGCGAAGGATCTCAATGTCGTGCAAGTCGGCAAACAGGTCAACATCAAGGCCACGGCGTTCGATTCTTCGGCAACCGGTACGTTGTCTTATGTGGGCGCATTGATGGGCGAACAAACCCGCACCGCTACGGC
Organism: Methylomonas sp. Uni0009; assembly: GCF_054188105.3. NCBI lineage: Bacteria > Pseudomonadati > Pseudomonadota > Gammaproteobacteria > Methylococcales > Methylococcaceae > Methylomonas > Methylomonas sp. Uni0009. The sequence goes on from NZ_JBTAFN010000002.1 coordinate 20,907, forward strand.
ACGCGTGACGCTGGACAATCCGCAGATGGCCTGGCGACCCGGATTGTTTATCACGGTCGAACTGCCTACCAAGGAAAGTGACGTGCCGGTCGCGGTGGCAGCCGATGCCATCCAGATGATCAAAAACAAGCCGACGATTTTTATTCGGGTCCCCGGCGGCTTTATTGCTCAACCGGTCACCACCGGACTGTCGGATGGCAAAGTCACCGAGATCGTGGCAGGACTCATGCCCGGTACCGAATACGCTGTCAATGGCAGCTTCGTCATTAAATCCGAGCAAGGCAAAAGCAGTGCCGAGCACTCGCATTGATCCCCAGGAGTTCGCATCATGTTTGAACGACTTATTCGTTTAGCGATCGAGCATCGCTGGCTGGTTATCCTGGCTGTACTCGGTATGGCAGGACTCGGTATCTTCAATTACTCGATTCTGCCTATCGACGCCGTGCCAGACATCACCAATGTCCAGGTACAAATTAATACGACGGCACCGGGTTATTCGCCTTTGGAAACCGAACAGCGAATCACTTACCCCATCGAAACCGTCATGGCGGGTTTGCCGCATCTGGAACAAACCCGGTCGCTTTCGCGTTACGGCTTATCGCAGGTCACGGTGATTTTCCAGGACGGCACCGATGTCTATTTCGCCCGGCAATTGGTGAACCAACGTATTCAGGAAGCCAAGGATAAACTGCCTGCTGGTATCACGCCGGCGATGGGTCCCATTTCCACCGGTCTTGGCGAAATCTATTTATGGATAGTCGAAGCCCAAGAAGGGGCCAAAAAACCGGACGGTTCGCCTTACACCGCGACCGATCTGCGTGAAATCCAGGACTGGATTATCAAACCGCAGTTGCGCAACGTGCCGGGTGTCACCGAAATCAATTCCATTGGTGGCTACGCCAAACAATATCAGGTGGCACCGATTCCGGAAAAACTGGCGTCCTATGGTCTGACCTTGCAAGACATCGTTACCGCGCTGGATCGTAACAACAATAATGTCGGTGCCGGCTACATCGAAAAGCGCGGCGAACAATATCTGATTCGTGCGCCGGGCCAAGTGCATTCGATGGAAGATATTCGCAACATTATTCTCGGTAATGTCCAGGGTGTGCCCATTCGCATTCGCGATGTCGGCGAAGTCGAAATCGGCCGAGAACTGCGCACCGGCGCTGCAACCGAAAATGGCCGAGAGATGGTATTGGGTACGGTCTTTATGCTGATCGGTCAGAATAGCCGTGCCGTCTCGCAAGCGGTCGACAAAAAGATGACGGAAATCAACCGCACGCTGCCCGAAGGGGTGCAGGCCGTGACGGTCTATGACCGAACGGTACTGGTCGATAAAGCCATCAATACGGTCAAGAAGAACTTAACCGAAGGGGCAATTCTGGTCATTGTGATTCTGTTCCTGTTCCTCGGCAATATTCGTGCGGCCATCATTACCGCAATGGTCATACCGTTATCGATGCTGTTCACCTTCACCGGCATGGTGACATACCAGGTCAGTGCCAACTTGATGAGCCTTGGGGCACTCGACTTTGGTGTGATCATCGACGGTGCGGTGGTGATTGTAGAGAACTGTGTGCGGAGGCTGGCCCATGCTCAGGAGCATCAGGGGCGTTCGCTAACACGTCGTGAACGTTTTCATGAAGTGTTTACGGCGTCGAAAGAAGCACGGCGGGCACTGTTATTTGGCCAGTTGATCATCATGGTCGTGTACTTGCCCATCTTCGCGCTGACCGGGGTGGAAGGCAAAATGTTTCATCCGATGGCGTTCACGGTGGTCATTGCCTTGGTGGGGGCCATGATATTGTCGGTGACTTTTATCCCAGCCGCCGTAGCGCTGTTTATCGGCGATAAAGTCGCTGAAAAAGAAAATGTGGTGATGCAGAGCGCTAAGCGTATCTATGCACCGGTACTGGATAGCGTCATGAGCAACAAGCCGGTGATACTCACGCTTGCGGTGGTCACGGTGATTCTGTCGGGCCTATTGGCGACGCGGATGGGTAGCGAGTTTGTGCCGAGCTTGAATGAAGGCGATTTCGCCATTCAGGCGATGCGCATTCCCGGCACCAGTTTGTCACAATCAGTCGCCATGCAGCAGCAGATTGAACAGGCTCTAAAGCAGCAGTTTCCCGAAATCGAGCGGATATTTGCACGAACCGGCACCGCCGAGATCGCATCCGACCCGATGCCGCCGAATATCTCGGATGGTTACATCATGCTCAAACCACGCGAGCAATGGCCTGAACCCGATAAATCACGCGATGATCTGCTAGCGGCGATACAAGTGGCGGCCAACAAACTACCCGGCAACCTCTACGAGTTTTCCCAGCCTATCCAGTTGCGCTTCAATGAACTGATTTCAGGCGTGCGTAGCGACGTTGCCGTTAAAGTGTTTGGTGATGATATGGATGTATTGAATGACACGGCGACTGAAATTTCGGTAGTTATGGCAGCGATTCCTGGTGCATCCGAAGTGAAAGTCGAGCAAACCACCGGCTTACCGATGCTGACGCTCAATATCGACCGGGATAAAACTTCGCGCTACGGCTTGAACGTGGGCGATGTGCAGGATGCGGTGGCTACCGCGATTGGTGGCACCGAAGCCGGCACCTTGTTTGAGGGTGACCGGCGTTTCGACATTATCGTGCGTCTGCCGGAGAACCTGCGCAGTAATCTGGATGCCATCAACCGCTTGCCAATCTCATTGCCGCGCGGGCAAAACCGAGATGGACGAACCAGCTATATCCCACTGGCCGAAGTAGCCAGCCTGGAAATGGCTCCCGGCCCTAATCAAATCAGCCGCGAGAACGGCAAACGCCGAATCGTCATCAGTGCCAACGTGCGAGGCCGCGACATCGGCTCTTTTGTTGCCGAGGCCGAACAAAAGCTGCAACAGAAAGTCAAAATTCCATCCGGTTATTGGACAAGTTGGGGCGGACAGTTCGAACAGTTGCAATCGGCGGCCCATCGCTTGCAAATTGTGGTGCCTGTGGCGTTAATCCTGGTTTTCACACTCCTGTTCATGATGTTTGGCAACGCCAAGGACGGTTTGCTGGTGTTCAGCGGCATCCCCTTTGCGTTGACCGGCGGCTTGGTCGCACTTTGGTTGCGCGATATTCCAATGTCGATTTCGGCGGCAGTCGGATTCATCGCCTTGTCGGGTGTAGCAGTACTGAACGGGCTGGTGATGATTGCCTTTATCCGTGGTTTGCGCGACGAAGGCATGTCGCTGGATAAGTCGATTGTTGAGGGTGCTCTGACACGTCTTAGGCCGGTGCTGATGACCGCACTGGTAGCCTCGTTCGGTTTCGTGCCAATGGCCATTGCCACCGGTACCGGCGCAGAGGTACAGCGCCCGCTGGCGACTGTAGTGATTGGCGGCATTCTCTCGTCAACGATGCTGACATTGTTGGTATTACCGATTCTCTACTGGTTCGCGCATCGCCAAGACCAACCAATAAGTCCCATGATACCGGGAATACCGCAGATTGATTCCAACGAGGGTTAAACGATGAGTACCTGCGAGCCATCAGAAAAAACCTGTTGTTGTCCTGGCGAGAAACCGGATAACCACCAGCCAACGCCATCAAACTTGTCGAGTGGCATCACGTTCAAAATCGAGGGACTGGATTGCGCCGAAGAGGTCGCTACATTGAAAAGCGCGATAGGCCCGCTCGTGGGGGGCAGTGACAAACTGGCCTTTGATGTTTTAAACGGGCGCATGACACTGTTGTCTGATGCCGAGCCCGTGACTGAAAAAACCATCATCAAAGCGATAGCGGCAACGGGCATGCAGGCGGCTCGTTGGCAGTCCGGTCAGACCGATGCCGATGTCAAACAACTGCACCGTTCGAAGACCGGTTATACCGTGCTTAGCGGTGTATTTATCGCGGCCGGCATGCTGATTCATATCGCCATAGCCGGCGGCTTTGTGGATATTCAAACCATTTTCAGCTCGGCCAAAAACGGCACCCTGCAATGGGACGTGGTCACTGACTATCTGCAAAGCTTACTAAATGCCCATGCTCAGCAGGCGATGCCTTTGCCTGAAAAAATAGCCTTTGGTTTAGCGGTGGCTTGCGGTGCTCGGCATGTGATCGTTAAGGCGTTTTATGCCTTGAAACGCTTCCGAGCGGATATGAATTTGCTGATGACGATTGCGGTTATTGGGGCAATGTTCATTGATGAATGGTTTGAGGCGGCAACGGTCAGTTTTCTGTTTGCGCTGTCTCTGGCGATTGAGAGTTGGAGTATTGGCCGTGCCCGGCATGCCGTTGAAGCCTTGCTGGATTTAGCGCCCTCGACGGTGACGATCAAGGATGAAACCGGCCAGGAATGCGTGGTACCAGCGGCAGAAGTCAGTATAGGCACCCGTTTCATATTAGCGCCTGGCGCTAAAATCCCCCTGGATGGCAACGTAATTGCCGGTTCCAGTTCAGTCAATCAGGCGCCGATTACCGGTGAAAGCATGCCGGTTGCCAAGCAAGTGGGTGACGAGGTGTTTGCCGGCAGTATTAATGTTGAAGGGACATTGGAAATCCGATCCACCAAGTTGGTTTCGGATACCACCTTGGCACAGATTACCCGGTTGGTCGGCGAAGCTCATGGTAAGCGAGCCGAGGTCGAACAATGGGTGGAGAAATTTGCGCGTATTTATACCCCGGCTGTGATGCTGGTGGCGTTGGCCATGTGCATCATTCCACCGGTATTTTTCGAAGGAGGCTGGAACGAATGGTTTTACCACGCCTTGGTGTTGTTGGTCATTGCCTGCCCCTGTGCATTGGTCATTTCGACACCGGTCAGTATTGTCGCGGCCTTAGCGTGTGCAGCCCGACAAGGCATTCTGATCAAAGGCGGCATTTATATTGAAACACCCGCCCATCTGAATGCGATTGCCTTTGATAAAACCGGCACACTAACCTCTGGTGAACCCGTCGTCACCGGTGTTTATCCATTCAATAGTCATACCGAAGAAGAACTGTTAAGCCGTGCCGCCGCACTGGAAGCACGAAGCAATCATCCGTTGGCAAAAGCTATTTTACGCTATACGGAACAACGCGGTATCAACGTGGCCAGCGCAGACAATGTGACGGTTCTACCGGGTAAAGGTGTCACCGGACTATTTAATGGCACGGATTTCTGGCTGGGATCGCGTCGTTATCTGTTGGAGCGTAGCCAAGAAATCCCGGAAATCAGTGAAAAAGCGATTGCCCTTGAACAAACGGGGCAAACCGTGATTGCCATCGGCAATGATCGGCATATTTGCGGCCTCATTGCCGTTGCCGACCAGCCTCGCACTGAAATCAAATCGATTTTGCAAGCGCTGAGACAAAATGGCATTCAACATTTAGCCATGTTGACCGGTGACAATCGGGTGACGGCCACTAACATCGCGACCCAAATTGGCATCGATGAGATACACGCCGAATTGTTGCCCGCCGATAAAGTGAAGATCGTCAGTCAAATGGTCGAGCAATACGGACAGGTAGCGATGATCGGGGACGGTGTCAACGATGCGCCGGCGTTGGGACGGGCCAACCTGGGAATTGCCATGGGGGTGCTAGGGTCGGATGCGGCTATCGAGATAGCCGATATTGCTCTGATGGGCGATGACCTCTCCAAGCTGCCCTGGCTGATCGGACATTCCAAAAGAACACTGGCGATTATTCGACAAAATATTACGTTTGCACTGACGATCAAGGCTGCGTTCGCCGTTTTAGCCTTTGCCGGTGTGGCTACCCTATGGGAAGCCATTGCAGCCGATATGGGCGCTTCCTTATTGGTTGTAGCCAACGGATTGAGATTACTTCATCCCAAAAATACGGCCTTTTAAGTGCTCTGAATTTATTAAAGGGCACTTTAACATCATCAAAGCGCCTAGACATTACCGTTTCAAGATACCTTTGGAGATAACCATGACATTAAAATCACTGATTCTTTTAGTTTTAGCTGAATCCTTATTATCTGCTTGTAGCTTCATGGAGCCTCACGCCATGGATACTGACCTGGCTATACAGCATGAGACATTGGCCAAACACTTCCAAGACGAGGCCAACGAATTACAGACGAAGATTGAGGAACATAAAAAATTTCTCAGCCGATTTGACTCACAACGCTATGTTTACGGTAGACATGCGAACGATCTTAAAGCACATAGCCAAGAAGTGATTGATCTTTATCAGCAGGCCGTCACTGCAAACCGGGACATGGCAGAAATGTTGCGGGAAGCGGATCATTAGTTGTAGCACTTCGCCCTCTGCCTTGTCCGTTCTTGTACTATCAAACTTATAATTTTCGGATATATATTTGGATACCTATCACCAGACAAAAGTGAAAAGTGCGCCAAGTTAGTGAAAAACTAATGACACAAATAATGAAAAAATCCGATTGGCTTTGGCTCTTAGAACCTTAACGAGGGCCATACTGCAACTGTGTTGGCTTGATCGGCTAGCCAGTTGCCCTCTAATTGGCATAACCGCAGAATTCGGAAAAAATAGTACGCTAAGGTTTCGGTGTGGATAAGTTTGGGACTTGTGCTTATCGGGTCACTAGGTGACTCATGCGCGCATGAGGGGACAGCTAGTAAAACTATCAAAGCGATACTGCAAAAACTCACCGCTCGCGATACCTTGCTCTATACTTTAAAGAATGACGCTAATGAATCTTTGGCTTGAGCCAAGTATTCATTTTTTGTGTTGATAGGGAAACTTTACGCTTGGGATTGAATCCACGCTTTATGCGCGATAGGTTTCAAGAGCATTAAACACATCAATTGATCTTAGTGGCGAAATGACCGTGGGATTTTTTCGACATCATCACTATCAGACCGTTATGGTGCTGATCATGTTGACTAGCTGGCTCTTCATGCTGGTGTCGTCAACGTGTGCGATGCCGATGCCTGCGCAAATGCAAATACCAGTGACGGACACGATGCCAGTTGGTTGTTCCGATTCGGCGCATCATGGCGCCGCAGCGACGCAACTCTCACCAAACCAAAACTGTACACTCAAGGCGTGTCCGGACTCCCAGCCTAACCCCGCGCTAAATTTCAAAATCGATAAGCCTGATCTACCCGTTTTTATCTTGTGCCTGACTTGGCTAAGTATTTATATTTTTAGCCCATTACCCTGCCTTTTTACCCGTCATAGACAACGAAGACCGACTGCCAATCCCATACCGATACGCTATCGGTTCTGTACTTTTCTGAATTAGCCATTTCTCCCAGGTAACCCGCGCCTTGTAGGCGTGATAGGGCTTCATGCTTTGGCGTGAGTCTGTGTTTCCCTTGATTGGAGAAAATAATGTACCCCTTGTTTTACCCCACACCTGTTGATCGGGTGTCGTGGCCCTATTGGGCGCTCTGCTGCTATTTACTGATTTTTATCGGCGTAGTCCATGCCGATGAAGCTTTTTTGTCCCTGGAACAGGCTGTTGAACTAGCGCAGGCCGGTAACCCTGGTATCTCCGAAATTAAAGCGCGTGCCGAAGCATTAGCCGCCATTCCATCGCAAGAGGGCGCACTGCCAGACCCGACGCTTAATTTCGATACCTTAAATGTTCCCACCAACAGTCTCAGTCTTCGCAAGGAAGATATGACCATGATGGATGTTGGTATTAGTCAGACGATTCCTTTTCCGGGCAAGTTGGCCTTGAAGGAACAAGCAGCCGAACAAGAAGCCCTGGCGGCAGCCGACTCGGTGGATGTCGCCCGTTTGCGCTTGGTTCGCGACGTCAAACAGACTTGGTGGCGCTTGTTTTATTACGATAGGGCCATCAATGTCATTGCCGAAAGCGAACAATTTTTTCAGCAATTGATCGATACGGCCCAGTCCCGTTACAAAGTCGGTCAGGGGCAACAGCAGGATGTGATGCTGGCCCAATTAGAACTCTCGAAACTCAAGGATGAAAAAATCGAGCTGATCAGCATGCGCCACAGTACCGGCATTCAGATCAACACATTGCTCAGCCGCAACTCCGATACCTTGGTAAAACTGCCTGACCAAGCCGAGATCAAAACCCCGGTCTTGGTGGTTGCGGAATTGCAGGCACAAGCCATGGAACATAGCCCACGGTTCGAGCAGCATCACAAAATGCTCGGTGCCGCCAAGACCCGCATTGAAATCGCCGAAAAGGATTTTTATCCCGATCTGACACTGGGTGCCGGTTACGCAGTCAGACAAAACACCCCATCCGGCGAATCCCGTAGCGATTTTGCTAGCGTCAAACTCAGCATCAATTTACCGATCTATGCCGAACAAAAACAGGCCAAGGCAGTCGATCAACGCAATAGTGAGTTGCTGCAGGAGCAGTACGCCTTGCAGGACGAGCACAATAAAGTCCATGGTGAAATTGCAGCCAATACCGCCCAATACCTGCACGCAAAACAGCGATTAGCATTATTCGAGCATGAAATCATTCCTCAAGCTCAGCAAGCCGTCAGTTCTTTGATGGCCGGGTACCCTGTTGGCAAGACGGACTTCAGCAACTTACTGCGAACACAGTTGAGTTTGTTTCAGTATCAAAGCCAATACTGGAAATCGTTGGTCGAAACCCAGCAATTGCTGGCGGAACTATCGAACTTAATCGGTAAGGACCTGACACATGACTAAGCAAACTATTCTGGTCAGTGTATTGACCCTGCTCATTGGAATCGCCGGCGGCTTTTGGCTGGCGGATAAGCCGCAACCCATGGAAAAGACTGTGTCGGTCGCAGAGCATAAACCACGGTTTTATCGGCATCCGATGAATCCAAAAGTGACGTCTCCGACACCGGCAAAGGATGAAATGGGCATGGATTATCTACCGGTTTATGCCGATGAAGTCTCGCAGACAACCCAGCCGAACAAAGGCCGTATTCTGTACTATCGCCATCCCATGGGGGCGGCCGATACCTCGCCTGTGCCGAAAAAGGATGAGATGGGAATGGATTATCTGCCGGTTTACGAAGGCGAGGTAACGAGTTCTAAACTCTTGACCATTAGTCCGGAAAAAATCCAAAAGCTCGGCGCCAAAACCGAGAAAGTTCAATATCGGGATTTAGTGCGTTCTATCCGTGCGCCGGGCAGTATTCAAGTTGATGAGCGTCGGTTGCATGTCATCAATGCCAAATTCGAGGGTTGGATACAACGCTTGCTAGTTAATAGCACCGGACAATCTGTCAAACGTGGACAACCACTATTGGATATTTACAGCCCCGATCTTCTGACGGCGCAGCAGGAATATCTGATTGCCAAACAAGGTGAAGGTGCATTAGAACAGGCCAGCCCGCAGGCGCTTGCCACCGCCCAGCAACTCACCCGCAATGCCTTGCAACGCCTAAAAAATTGGGACATTGGCACGGCCCAATTAAAACGCTTGCAAGAGCGCGAACTCGTGATTGAAACTTTATTGTTACCATCGCCTGTCAATGGCGTGGTCATGGAAAAGCCCGCAGTAGAAGGCATGCGTTTTATGCCGGGCGAGGTACTGTTCCAAATTGCCGATCTGAGTCGGGTGTGGCTGATGGTCGATGTATTCGAGCCCGATTTAGAGTGGATTAAATTAGGTCAAGAGGTTAGCGTCAATATCAAGGCTTACCCTGATAAATCCTTTCATGGGCAAGTCAGTTTTATCTTTCCCACGTTGAATACCGACACACGCACCGTCAAGGTCAGAGTGGACATGGACAACGCCAAAGGTTTTCTGAAACCCGGCCTGTACGGTAGCGTTGAAGTATTAGCGACTCAACAACGACACCGAGAGCTGAGTGTCCCCGATTCGGCTATTCTCGATAGTGGTACGCGGCAGGTAGCACTGGTACAGCTCGATGATGGCCGGTTCGAGCCGCGCACCGTGAAGATAGGCCATCAGGCCAACGGATTCAGCGAAGTGCTTGAGGGTTTACAGGATGGCGACAATGTCGTCACCCGCGCTAATTTCCTGATCGATGCCGAAAGCAATTTGAAATCGGCGCTGGACAGTATGAGTAGTGCTGAGGCGATGCCAAAGGCCGAATCGAATCAGGACGATTCAGTGGCCATGCCAGAACATGAGCATAGTCAACATGTGATGGAGCACTAGCCATGTTGGAACGGGTCATTGCCTGGTCGTTAAAAAATGTGTTTCTGGTGTTGATCACCACACTACTTTTAATCTGTGGCGGCATTTACGCCGTGATCAAAATTCCACTAGATGCCTTGCCAGATTTGTCCGATGCGCAAGTGATTGTCTACACGGAATACCCTGGCCAAGCACCCCAGGTGGTCGAGGATCAAGTCACTTATCCACTGACCACCGCGATGCTGAGTGTGCCAAGATCCAAAGTGGTTCGTGGTTTCTCATTTTTCGGCGCATCCTTTGTGTACGTGATCTTTGAGGATGGTACTGATATTTATTGGGCGCGTTCCAGGGTACTCGAATATTTAAACTTTGCGGCCGGGCGCTTGCCGCGTGGTGTTACACCACAACTCGGGCCCGATGCGACCGGTGTGGGCTGGGTGTATCAATATGTGTTGCTGGGGAAGGAATACTCGCTGGCTGAACTACGTACCTTGCAAGACTGGTTTGTACGCTATCAGTTAACCAAGGCACAAGGAATCGCCGAAGTGGCCAGCATCGGCGGGTTTGTTCAGCAATATCAAGTCACCGTTGATCCACATAAACTCCAGGCTTATGGCATCCCCCTAAAAACCGTGACAGAGGTGATTGCCAATGGCAACCGCGATGTGGGCGGTCGAGCCATTGAAATGACTGAAACAGAATATATGGTACGCGGTCGTGGCTATTTGCATGGTATTCATGATTTGGAACGGCTGGTATTAAAAGTCGCCAATGGCACACCCGTGTTAGTGCGGGATGTAGCCCGAGTGGAATTGGTCCCAGATGAACGTCGTGGTATTACCGAGTTGAATGGTGAGGGTGAAGTGGTATCCGGCATCGCTATTGCCCGCTACGGTCAAAACGCGCTGGAAGTGATTGATAACCTGAAACTACGCTTAAAGGAAATCACAGCGGGGCTACCAACAGGTGTGAGTATTCAAGCGGTTTATGACCGCTCGGATCTGATCCATCGGGCGATTGAAAATCTACGACACACGCTGTTGGAAGAGAGTGTGGTCGTGGCCGTGATTTGTGCAGTATTCCTGTTGCATCTGCGCAGCGCCCTCGTCGCCATTGTGATGTTGCCGGTTGGCATATTGATGGCGTTCATCGTCATGCATTTGCTGAACATGAACTCCAACATCATGAGTCTTGGCGGCATTGCCATTGCCATTGGTGCGATGGTCGATGCCGCCATCGTGATGGTCGAAAACGTGCATAAGCACCTTGAGCATGATGCGTATAAATTACCCAGACACACCATTGTATTGAATGCCTGTCGGGAAGTCGGCCCGCCCTTGTTCTTCAGCTTACTGATTATCACCGTATCCTTCTTGCCGGTATTTACCCTGGAAGCGCAAGAAGGTCGGCTATTTCAACCCTTGGCCTACACCAAAACCTTTGCCATGGCCGGCGCGGCGTTGCTATCGGTCACCTTAGTGCCGGTACTGATATTGCTATTTGTGCGCGGTCATATCCGGGCAGAACAAGATAACCCAGTCAATCGGCTGTTGCTGTGGCTGTATCGTCCGGTGATTACTTGGGTCATGCGTTTTAAAAAAACCACTGTCTTGCTGGCGATACTGGCACTGGTTGCCAGTATTTACCCTGCTATGCAATTGGGCGGTGAATTCATGCCGACCTTAAACGAAGGCACCCTGCTGTTCATGCCGCAGACCTTGCCCGGCATGTCGGTCACCAAAACCGCCGAGCTGCTGCAAACTCAGGATCGCATCATCAAAACCTTTCCCGAAGTCGAATCGGTATTCGGCAAGGCCGGTCGCGCCGCCACCGCCACCGATCCGGCGCCCTTAGAAATGTCCGAGACGGTGGTCAATCTGAAACCGGAATCGCAGTGGAGGCCGGGCATGACCGTCGACAAATTGATTACAGAAATGGATCAGGCTCTGCAAATCCCTGGCGTCAGCAATGCCTGGACCATGCCGATCAAAAATCGCATCGATATGTTGGCAACCGGTATTAGGACGCCTGTTGGCGTAAAATTGTTCGGTAACGACCTAGCTGAAATGGAACGGCTAGCCCAGCAAATCGAACAAGCCATCAAGAACGTACCCGGCACCACCAGTGCTTATGCCGAGCGGATTACCGGGGGGTATTATCTGAATATCGATCCAGATTATGACGCTTTGGCTCGCTATGGTTTGCTGGTCGGCGACATTCAAAATCTGATTTCAACCGCTATTGGCGGTGAAATGGTGACCACTATGGTTGAAGGCCGGGAACGCTTTGGCGTGATAGTGCGTTATCCCCGCGAACTCAGGAACAGTCCTAGTGCCATAGGCAATCACTTACTGGTAACGACTGCTGACGGTGCCATGATTCCTTTATCGTCGGTTGCACATTTGAGCTTATCCAAAGGACCACCGGGTATTCGTACCGAAAACTCTCTGCTCTCCGCCTATATCTTTGTCGATTTGCGGGATCGTGATATTGCCAGCTATGTTCATGATGCCAAACTCGCAGTCGAGAAAGCCGTGCAGATGCCTACCGGTTATTACATAACCTGGAGTGGGCAATTCGAGTATATGGAGCGTGCCGTTGAGCGCTTGAACATAGTCGTACCATTGACCATGCTGATCATTTTTATCCTGCTGTACCTGAACTTTGGCCGTATGACGGAAACCCTAATCGTCATGTTGTCGGTGCCGTTCGCCCTGGTAGGCGGCGTCTGGTTACTGTGGGCGTTGAACTATAACGTCAGCGTGGCAGTGGGTGTCGGCTTTATCGCACTGGCCGGGGTGGCTGCCGAAACCGGAGTGATTATGCTAATTTACCTGGATCACGCCTATCAAGCCAAAATCGAAGAATGCAGGCAACAGGGTAAGGAAATGGGGCTGAACGAACTCTACACCTGTGTAATTACAGGTGCTGCAGAACGGCTGCGGCCCAAGATGATGACAGTGGCCGCCATCATGGCAGGTCTATTACCCATCATGTGGAGTAATGGAACCGGATCGGAAGTGATGCGGCGCATTGCCGCCCCTATGGTGGGAGGGATGATCTCCTCAATGCTGCTGACGCTAATCGTAATCCCTGCAATTTATGCGCTGTTGAAAGGCCATTCGTTGAGACCACGATGAGCCCAAGCCAGTAAATTTCACATTCATAGATCCAGGAGGTTTATGACGATAAGTACAGTCCAAATGATGCATTAAACAACACCCTTTTACGAAGCAGGACGGCATTTTGATTGCTGTCTGAAGAATTTAACTTAACTGGAGAGATCTTATGAAAACCATCACTAAATTGTTGGTCGTCACGTCTTTAACGCTGGGAGTTTTATCAGGTTGCCAACAAAACCCCCATCCCATGGATATGAGCGCAGCTATCCAAAGCGCTAAAACCAAGGATGACCATGAGTCTTTGGCGACTCATTATGAACAAGCCGCAAAGGATGCCGAAGTTAAAGTGGAAGAACACAAAAAGCTTCTGCAACAGTACAAGCAGCACAGCTACCTGTACGGCAAGCAATCCGAAATGTTCCTAGAACATTGCCAATCGCTAATCAGCTCCTACCAAAAAGCAGTTGATGCCAATACAGCGATGGCTAAAATGCATCATCAAATGGCAGGTACCCAATAAACTCAGTCTTAACTATTGAAGGATTTGAGGGCATGAATATTTAATTTCGTGCCTTCAAATCAACAGTCTGAATTCTGTTGAAATTCTGCCCTTAACCAAATATGGGCGGAAGCCAGTTTTGGCCGAATTCGCTCTACCAAAATGAAGGGTGCGAAAGTTTTCAATATTAGTGGCACAAAATCCGGAATATTTCATTATTTGTGTCAAAAGCGGGTATAGCTTGTGACACAAATAATGAAAAATCACTTTAAAATCAATCGACCACTTTTCATTTTTTATGTCACCCGACATATAAAGAAAGTAATTGGAAAGGAAGAAAGTCGTGTCGGGTTGCCGGGCTATGCTGCAAAAATTTCAATGCAATAATCCTGGGGTTGGCTTAAAGTCACCCTGACATGAAAAAACTAGGCCGAAACGATCCCTGCCCTTGTGGCAGCGGTAAAAAATATAAGCAGTGCTGCTTGAAGACAGCAGACGCCCAGATTGCGCATGATCGGGCTGAAGCCGTCCCGAAAGCCATCCAGTGGCTCTTCACGAAGTATGAGCAGCCGGCCCGTGCCGAGATTGATGAAGGTTTTTTTGGTGGACTCGACGACGATGAATATGCCGAGCTTCAGGACCTACCCGAGGACTCGTATACCGGCATTATGATCAATGCCATGGAATGGCTGCTGGCAGATGGCGTGCTGACCCTCAAAGACCAGGACTATCGCGTTGCGGATTTGTTACTTGGAAAGGGTGGTCCGCTATTGTCTGCTGAACAGCGACAATGGCTTGAGCGTCTAACAGCCCTACCCCTCAGGCTTTACGAAATTGTGGCGGTGGTGCCCGGCAAATGCCTGACATTAAGGGATGTGATGCTGCCCGAACGCCCGCCCGTTCTCGTCCAGGAAAAATCAGGCTCACAACAAGCTAACCGGTATGACCTGATCGCGGCACGCATCGTGCCGTTTGACGCTCATTTTGAACTGTCCGGCGCCGTTTACTCTTTCCCCCGCCAACAAAGCTGGGATTTGTTGGAAGAACTCAAAGACGAATTAGAGGGCGTCGAGCCGGATTCTGCTCTCGCCAAGGAAATCACTAGTGCCATCATCCCGTTTCACTGGCTCCAGTTATTTGTCAGGGCCTTTGAAATGCCGCCAGTGGTTGATCATGTCACGGGTGAATCGCTGCTGTTCGTGACTGATCATTACCGGGTTCTGGACTGGGACGCATTGGACCAGGCCTTGACCAGGGCAGCGGATATCGAAGGCAATCGTGATGCAGGTTGGAGCCGTATATTTGTAGGCGAAGATGGGCTGACACGGCAAAGTCTCAGTATTCATCCCAGCAAACGCCAGGATCGAATCAAAGTGTCCTATCATACTCAACAGTATGCGGACAAAGGCAGACCTTGGTTCGAAGCGGTTTCAGGCACTACGGTGGCCTTTATCAGCCGGGAACTGGCCGCCCCCAAAGGCATGCTGGCTAATATGCAGCCTCATGACATCCCGGAAAGGTCGGAACCGATACCCCTGCCACCCGAGATAATAGGCGAGCTCATAGAGAAAAGAATTCGGCAGCTTTACGCTGACTGGGCTGACAAGCCATTACCGATATTGAACAATCAAACGCCGCGCGAGGCCATCAGAACCCCGGAAGGATTGGAACAAGTCAAATTCTTGCTGCACACCTACGAACATGGCGAAGCCCAGCAAGCCAAAGCGCAACACCGCCCTCCGGTTTCCTATGAATTTCTTTGGCAGTCAGTAGGGATCGCGCCGTAAGTACCGGGGATAGTTAATCTGATCCCAGGACAGGGTTAAAGGTCTTTAATGGTGGGGAACGCCAGTTTCGAAGCATTGACCCGGTTGCGCAAATCAAGACCCGGTTTGAAATGAACGGTGTGCCGACTCGGTAGACTGACAGACTCCCCGGTCTTGGGATTCCTACCCATACGGGCTTTGCGGGGAATCGTTGAAAAACCACCAAATCCACGAATTTCAATTCGTTCGCCAGTGGCGACAGCGGTAGTCAAAACATCAATGATAGTGTTGACAGCGAGCTCTACGTCTTTTTGCAGCAGGTGCGCTTGCTTGGCGGCCAGCGCACCCATCAGTTCCGATTTTGTCATCTGAAATGTCGAAGGTTCGACGGTGAGTTAATCGTCGAATCATAGCGCAGTTTCAAGAGGACTTCGAGCCACTCAACGCCCTCTATTTCTCAAGAGAATTTAACCGTTAACGGCGTCTTTTAAAGCCTTTCCGGCTTTAAAGCCTGGTAGTTTTGCCGCAGCAATGGTCAGTCCAGCGCCGGTTTGCGGATTGCGGCCTTGACGCTCGGCACGTTCCTTGACTTCGAAAGTGCCAAACCCCACTAACGATACCGAATCGCCGTTTTTCAAGGTATTTTGAATGGCACTGAGGATGCCATCCAAGCCCCGCCCGGCATCGGCTTTACTGAGATTCGCATGGCTGGCAATGGCGTCAATGAGTTCGGATTTATGCATGGTTTCCTCAAAAGGTGGGATGTAAAAACTAGGCGTTGATGATCGCAGTTTCAACATGTTCCTTCAAGCAAATCAGTCTGGAAGGCGTGTAAACCGGAACCGCAAAATTTTTGTACCAGTAGCGAATGTCGGCTTATAAAATTCGCAAATTGTCGCAACCGACCCATTTTTGCCACTCACGCTTCTCCAAAGCTGCCCTCCTGCCGAAGCTTGATTTTGGGACTGGAGGACTACAAAGCCGACATTGGCGACCTCAACCGAACAGCCATAACCTGTCGCTCAACGTAACTATTCAATTTGAATTATTAAAGCTTGCTGTAAGTCAGATGTCCGGTATTCGGTGAGGAGTGAATCTTGCTATTTAACCGCCGTTAAAAACTTACGCATTATGCGCTGTTTCTAACAGAAAAGCTCTTACGTGCTGGGAAGTTAGAATGCCTAATTGTAGAGGCCTATTTTTTGTGGCGTTTTGTATTGCTATCTTTTGTGAATTGTACCAATGCTTTAATCCCTAGTGTTGGACCTAAACTACTTATTTTATTGGCAGCAATCTTTGCAACTGGGTCTGCCAATGCATCGGCATCAAGTTCAATCCAACCCGATAACGCGTTAAAAATAGTTGTTAGAACTTGCTTTTTTGTCTTATCAGTGGAATTAAGCTTATGCAATTGATTTTGAATCGATTTTTTGTAGCTTTCAATACGTTCTTTGCGTTCCTGCTTAGAAATAGTAAATCGCTGCCTATCGGCGCGAGTACCAGTTGGTGCGATATCATCTTTTACCGGTGTCGCACCACGTCTTTCGACTAATTTTTGTTTATTTATTCTTTCATGATCGAGTTTATTGGACATATCATATACTATGTTGCTTCCGCCAGTTCATCAGCAATTATTTCCGCATGTTTCAACACAGTCTTGGTTGCCAACATCTGCATATCGAGTGGATAACTAATAACCGTAGTGTTTGTTTAATAATAGCATTTAATTTTGCTTTGACATTCTGTTTGATGGTCCAATCAATGGATGTATTCTCACCTAACCGCTGTGTCAAAACCACTGTAAGTTCCCGCAATTTGTTGTGTTCCGATAACGCCATGATCAGAATAGCCCTGTTTTTAGCGCATAACTTTAATGTTAGAATGTATTAGGGTAAGCGTTTAAACTAATGCGCTACAAAGGTTGAAAATTCAAAATTTAAAATAGTCAGGAAGCTTTATGACAACGCCAGGATCAAGAACAATAAGAGAATGCCCAGAGTGTCATGGGCCATGTTTGTTTTTTAATCCAGACTATGGATCAATATTTATATCAGATGAAGATGATCTTTTTGATTGGGATGATACCTACAAAAATAGAACTCCAAAATGCCCGCATTGCGCAAAGGATTTTTCAATCTCTGATGCTGAAATTACATGTATAGATTTTCTTACCGAGTATAAAGCAAGTTTGCTTGCAAGTGGAATGGGTGTTAATGAATTTCTTGATTTTCTAGGGGTTGAAACCTATGGGAAAACCTACAAAAAATACAAGTTATTTAAGAATATTCATGGAACAAAGAATAACGAGTATGATGCTTACTATGTTGCATTTAAGGCTTTACCAGAAGATTATTTCAGCAGAGTATGCGATATTGATTTTATAGTTAATAGAAATGACGATTTTGATTTTTTTGATTCAAAGCCCGTAAGATCAGAAAGTGATATCGAGCGTTCCGAAAACGAAGCGCTTGGATTAGTTTTGCGTGATAGCAATGCTATGAATTCTGATGAATGGCTAGTGTTGCCATTTTCAAAAGAAGTAGAAACTATATGGATCATTTTGATTGTTGATGGGAAAAATGTTTTCGTTACGCCAAATATGGCAATTAAACGGAGCAGTGAGATTTCAATTTCTTTACATGCTACTTGTAGTCATGTCTTAGCTAAATTCGATCCAAAGACCCCTCTCGTTGAGTTATTGATCGGCAATGGCGAAGGCGATTGTAACGATGAACACATGGCCAACATTACTCATTTTGAAAAACTGAAAAAATTGATTTTATACTGCGGCAATGTAACTGTTGATGGATTTAACGCACTGAAAAAACTATCGGCTTTAGAATATCTTGAATTGCGTTTTTCAGAGAGAGTAACTGATAAGAAGTTGGACGCAATTAAAGATTTAAGTAGTTTAAAATTCTTTAAAATGGATTCTTCAGTTGGCATCACTGATAATGGATTAAATTCAATTAAAGCGTTGATATCACTAAAGACGCTTATACTGCAAAGCGCAACAAATATAACTGATCAGGGATTAGAGGCTTTAAGCACTATGACTTCTCTAGAGTATCTCGATCTTGATCAATGTAGCTATATTACTGATTGCGGCATTTCAAAATTAATATCATTAATAAACTTAAAAAGCCTTACTTTGTATCATTGTGAAGAATTGACCGATAAATCAATTGAGCAAATAATAAAATTTCCGAAATTAGAGGATTTGTCGCTTATTGGAAGTCCAAATATTTCTGAGCAAGTAATCAATCGATTGCCAACAAGAATTCATTGTTTCACCGATATATCTGGATGAAATATTTTATTAAAAATCTTAATAAACAATTTTTATATCCCGATATTTTCTATTCATTGGCTACTGTGGCAGCTTTGTAGTTTTCCAGTTCGTAAAATCTGGATTTGACTGACTGGCCGGAGAAACGCGACCGGCAGAAGTGGGTCGCTCGGCGACCGTCCACTCTTCAGACTCATCGCCGGAAAGCTGCCAATGAATTCCGATTCCTGAAAGCGGTCTTTCGTCACTGAGCCCAACGGACCCTTTCCAGTCCGTCACGTTTCTCCTGCCCGTCAGCAATATCTTGATTCTGCGAATTGGAGGGCTACAAAGGAGCCACAGGGCGCGAGTTAATCCACGCCATTTGCAAGCTTCTTCCAATCCTCATTCTCGACAAGTGTTGAACGATAAATTTTTACTTTTGAGCATCCGGGGATGGACTTGAGCGTCTTTTTAACTAGATCAGCGACCGATTTAGGAAGCCATGGGCTCAAGATTATGCGATCCACACAACTTAGAGGGACTGGTATTCGGTGGATTGGTAGTCCTCCTGTTTTTGATGAGTAAAGTAGCCTAAATTCTTCTTCATTCCGAAATGCGGACCGCTTAAGAAAAGGAAGATCTTTAAGTACAGGTTTTGTTTGACTGAGCTCTTCTATTGTTCTGTATATAACTTCCTTTCCCCTAAGCCCCTCTACCTTTGAAATCGCGGTCAGAAATTTCTCTCGTTTAAATTGAATGCACGCGCCACCCGAACCATGAGAAAAAACACACCAATGATGGTAGGTTTCTGCACAGTTAGCTAGGCACAGCGCGTACACAGATTTAGCACCAGATTTACGCGCGTATTCTTCAATAAAAAAAGAATCATTTCGATCATCCCAACTTGCCGGATTAAGCAAAGCAAGTTTTTTAGTATGCAGGTAATCAACGACATACGGAAGCTCAGTGTATCGGCGCATTAATATTTCCATCAGGATAACAGTTCCCAAGACACATAACAAAGAGTGCTATATCTACCGACAAATGTCCTTCTAAACAACAATTTCCTCATCAGAATATGATTTTTCTTCACTCATATCATCAGTTATAAGCAATAATGCTTGGTAATGTTTGAATTACTGTCATTGAATCAGTTGGGGCGATAGTCTTAACCGATTGATAACTAAGAATAGTAGCAACGTTCGCCCGTTTTACTATTAAGCATTTATTCTAATATTCTAAATTATTTGGCTACATACAAAGCATAAAATGAAATCACTCTGCCTTGGTCTGTTGTTTGTTTTGTTGCCACTTCGAGTGGATGCATTCTCTGTAATTGGCTACGAGAAAGGTCCTGGTGGAAATTTTTGGTCAATCGACTTGGCAAATGGCACCCGTTCTTTGTTAGGTATGGGAGCCGGTTTAGGAAGTTTTCAGGCGTTTGAATACGCTCCAGATGGAACATTGGTTGGCTACGAGAAAGGACCTGGTGGAAATTTTTGGTCAATCGACTTGGCAAATGGCACCCGTTCTTTGTTAGGTATGGGAGCCGGTTTAGGAAGTTTTCAGGCGTTTGAATACGCTCCAGATGGAACATTGGTTGGCTACGAGAAAGGACCTGGTGGAAATTTTTGGTCAATCGACTTGGCAAATGGCACCCGTTCTTTGTTAGGTATGGGAGCCGGTTTAGGAAGTTTTCAGGCGTTTGAATACGCTCCAGATGGAACATTGGTTGGCTACGAGAAAGGACCTGGTGGAAATTTTTGGTCAATCGACTTGGCAAATGGCACCCGTTCTTTGTTAGGTATGGGAGCCGGTTTAGGAAGTTTTCAGGCGTTTGAATACGCTCCAGATGGAACCTTAATTGGCTACGAAAAGGGACCAGGGGGGAATTTTTGGGCTATTGACCTTACTAATGGTACTCGATCCTTACTAAGCATGGGCTCTGGACTTGGGAGCTTTCAGGACTTTGATTTTGTATCGGAAATAAGCCAAGTACCTGAGCCCTCTATGATTTACTTATTAGGTATAGGTGTCGCATCTTTAATTACGCAAAAGCGTATTGCCAGTGTCAAAAATTCTGATGTATTTGAAGTATTGTGGAATAGAAAAACCTGAGAAATCAAATGACAGAGTGGATAAAGCGATCATGTTCGCTATGCGAAATGGATTTTTTCATAAGATCAGATTGGCCTAAGCCACCTGAGAATTGTGATTATTGCAGAGCAAAATACGTAGAAAATATAATTCCAAAGCTAAAAAATTATTTAGGCATTCGAAAGAAATTTGACAACAAGCCAGTATCGTCACCACTCGACAAAGAAATTTTGCAGAAGGATATTGAACTGAGAGCAAAGATCAGGAAAATTCTTTCTAAAAAAGAATTAAACATCAGTGTCTTAATTTATGAATTGCTAGAAGATAAACACATACGAAGATTGATTCTTAGGTTAGATAAACAGTGCAAAATAAACGATAAAGCTCAAAATCGATATAAGCAGAATAAAACTAAAAAAATGGCGGTTACAAAACATATCAGAATAGTTCAAGGAGGCTCGCCAGGCTTGGGGAAAAAAGCATAGGCAAAAAGCTAAATAGTAAGTTTGAGCAAATCCATAGGTAAAAGGCCATGCCTAACAAACCATGACCCTACTCAACACTTGGGGATTATGTTTGACTTTGAACGACAGATTTCCGTATTGCAGCCGCCATTACGCTGAAATACTTGAATGTCAAAAAGTGGCCGTAGTGACGCAGCGATAATTTCTATTTGCTCGCCGAAAACCGTTAAATTGGATAGTTACCCCGAGGGTCGGGTTTTGGCCGTCTGCCGCCGATGGTCAGCGGCATATATTTCAGTTGTAAATAATGAATCTGGTATTGGCCGGTTGTCCGATCAATACCAGATGCAATGTCTAGTTTAATCTTATGCTGTGCCACCCTCCCTGGCTCATACGAGCCTGAATTAAGTCTCTGTACTGTTCAGGATCAGGTGGGTTTTTCCGTTGGTGTCGCTTGTGATTACAATACCAGCAAGCCGCTACGATATTAGTTGGCTTGGTTGAACCACCTTCATGATGAGCTTTAAGATGCTCACCTGTGCATCTTAAGAGTTTAGCCTGATTAGGCGTTATTTTGTATTTGGCGGAAAATTCAACGATGTTCCCTGTCAACATCGGTTGGTCGCAATAGTAACAGCGACCGCGTTGACGGGAAAAAGCGATAGAGCGGGGTTTTACTAGGGATTTGCGTGATCTTGCCATGATAGCCTCAAAAAAACAAAAGTTACCCATGGCACTACTAGAGTGCACATTGGAAACCAGCTTTAATGCTCAGCTAACTGGTAAAAATACAGGCGTTCGTTTTTGAACTGCCCGGTGAAATTATATTGTTTATTGGTTGGGCAATACAACTAACTATTACATTCCCAAACCACAAAACCGTCGATGACATCCTTCGTTGATCGATGACGCTTGGCGTTGATCAGCGACATGAGTGATTCATTCAGAATTGTTAAGGCTTTCGGATCGTCAGCATTAACGTATCGGCTTGACCTGCCCTGTCCGTTCTCGCACCTCTCAGGTAGCCAACGTTGCGGGTAGGAGCTAACTCGAAAGCCATGGTTGACCAAAATCTCGGCAACAAATGGTTCTCCGCTTTTGACAGTCCACTTAACTTTTTTTAATGTGTGCAGCCCACCCAGAAGAACGAGTATCGGCTTATCGCTTTGGAATTTCTCTAAGCGACTGGCCATGTGTTCGTCACGATCCTGATCGGCATCAGTGGCTTCGATTTCCAAGCATGGCAATCTTGATTTAAGCTTGGCCAGATAATCGATCATTTTTCGCATACCTGCATGATCGATGGCGGGTTATTGATTGTGGTTTTTCATAGGACTCCTCGTTCTGAGAGATTACTCTCTTAGCGGGGTGTCTGTGAATCGTCGGCAAGATCATAGCTGTTGTTGGACAGAATTTTGGACGTTAATCAGACAAAATTCGATATCTGGAGCTTTGTGTAGCAAGTTGCTACACTTCTGACACTTCGGCATCCATCAAGTTTTCTAAAAACGCCTGAAGTTTCTTCTCTTTCTTCTCATCGAGCGCGGCTGTGTTCAACTTGATTGTCATGTGTTTCCCCGCCCAAGAAATATATCCAACTTTCTTACCGTCCTTGATCAAATTATGAGTACTCTGTATATGGCAATCCTTATTACCCTCTTCTTCCGCTTTGAGCTTGCGGATGATGTACCCTGCTATCTTGGTTTGCTCTAAGTCACCGTTCAAGAGAAGCCCCCATGCTTCAGCCAAGAGGGTGTCATAGAGTGGTGTCTCGTTGTTCTGCCCTATCCTACGTATATCACTTGCGGCGGATCGTGATAACAATCTCGGGTTGTTGTTCAGATCATTCCTGATAAATTCTGGAAGATCATCAAACGAAAAGTAGCGGTACATATCTTCTCTATTCATGCCCAACGACTCTGCTAATTTCTTTTTAGTCGGGAACAAATTTTCTATCTGTCTTATGGCTATGCCAATTTCATAGTCACTTAGATCTTCCCTATCAACATTTTCCGCCAGAGCAAAGACGGCCATATCGCTGTCTGAAATTGATGTGACAATCGCACCGATAGTGGGTTTATTCAATAACTTGTGCGCTCTCCACCTTCTTTCACCAGCGGCGATTTGGTAGCGATCTTCTACCTTTCGAAGAAGAATTGGCTCCAAAAGTCCTACTTCTGCGATAGATGTTGCTAACTTTTGCAGCTCATCTTCTGGAAAGATTCTTCTCGGCTGATACGGGTTCGGCTCGATAGTGTGTACCTGAACAAGGATGTACTCACGACCTTCTGAAAACTCGGCTGTTTGGTGCGATTCGACATGCTTTTGCAGATTTTGCTTTAGCCTTTCTTCCAGCATTTTTGTTGTGTTTTTCGCCACGCTTAATTATTCCCTATCTCTATTTTCAATAGTTTAACTATAGTTTCAGCCAAATGCCTGAACTCGCGTGAAACTTTGGCTGTTCTGTCCAAAGCATGAAGACTTTGTTGTGTAATGGCCGATTGATTGACCTTCGTGCTAGTGGGAATTCGAACATCGATAAGTTTACCAATTTGTTCTTTTGCTGAAGCTTCGATCAACTTGCACACGGTTTGGCGTTCATCATGTCTAATGAGTAATGCACCTATTAGTTCAAGGCCTGGATTGATTCTATGGATTTTCTCAACTAACTTCATTAGGTCCGTCACACCATACATACCGTACTGCGATCCGCTCTCAACCGGAACTATAAAGTGAGTGGAAGCGGCCAAGGCATTGCTTGTCAGCAACTTCAAACTAGGCGGGCAATCCAGCAAGATCACATCATAGATGCCGATTAAAGGTTTGATCTTCTCTCTTAATTCTTCTGATGGCCTTGGAGCATGATCTTTCAATTCATCTTCAGTCTTACCTAGCGCTAATGATCCGTAAATCAATGACACACCTTCGATGTTCGTGTTGCTATGAATAGCGAGTGGTAATTTCTCAACTTCAGAAACTAACAGTTCAGCACAGGTGACAGTTACTTCACTGGGATGCTTTTTACCAATATGCAAACTGGCATTGGCTTGAGGATCGAGATCAATCACCAATACCGATAATCCCATTTTGGCTAATTCTGCCGATAGATTAACGACAGTTGTTGTTTTCCCACAGCCACCTTTGTGATTGGCAACAGAGATGACATATGTTGGTTTTTCCGTCATATTGTGTTCGATGTAAATTATTTATGTGTCCAGTATAGTCGATTGATATTATCAATCAACTAAATAAAACAACAACAACGTAAAGAGGGATTCCCCTGTTGTTGTTTTATCTTGTTTTATCTTGTTTATATTTGTTTAGTTTTTTGTAAACCACGGTAGGCAAGGCTTACAACTGAAATAGGACATAAGATTGGGGAATACGGACATAGAATTGGGGACTAGAGGACATAAAGTTAGGTGTCAAAAGACATAGTTTTGGGGATTAAAGGGCATAAAATTGGGGGTGCCCATAAACGCTTATATGCCTTCATTCGCATGTAGAAAAGACATTCTCAACCTATTGATATAATGCTATTTTTTTTACGCGAAGGATTAGATGCTCGATTACAAAAAGTCATTTGGCTTTGACAGGACATAGTTTTGGGGAAGCGCTAATAGATACACCATGACAGCGCATAAAAACAAAAGACATAGTATATAAAACGTTATACTATGTCCTTATGAACGAACTATCTTCGCCAAACTTAAAGAAACATGCTGCCGCGATTCATTGCAGCGGAGAGCTTTCGTTGGTTGAAAGAAAGCTATCAAACATCCTACTGCTCAATTCATACGAAGAATTGCTGTTCAAGGACGTTCATACCATTCCCACCAAGCACCTGTTCGCAATGTTGGGTTGGGAAGACAGCAACAACGTCGAAGGGTTGAAATCCACTTTAAAAGGGCTGATGTCCACGGTGATTGAATTTAATCTCATGGGTGACGGTGGGGAAGTATGGGAAGCAATGACCTTATTGAGTTCTGCAAAAATCGCAGATGGATATTGCCGATATTCATATGCAAAAGACTTAGCCGCCAAATTCTACAAGCCGGAAATCTTTGCTGTTATAAATCTATCCGTTCAAAAGCAATTCAAGAGTAATTACGCGCTCACTCTATACGAAAATTGTGTTCGATTCATTAAAGTAGGCTCGACCGGATGGTGGAGCTTAGACACTTTTCGAAAAGTCATGGGGGCGAACTCAGAGACATATCATGAGTTTAAACGCTTGTCTAGCTTTGTGATCAAAAAAGCCATGGATGAGATTAACCAGGTCTCGGACATTAGACTGAAGGTTGAGTACAAAAAAGAGAGCCGTAAGGTAGTGGCTTTGCGGTTTCTGATTACTGCTAGTTCACAGCAGGTTCTTATTGATCGCGATGCTAAGGCCAATAACACCGATAATGTTATAGAAGAACTAAAAGGAAACGAACTTTTTAAAAGACTTCGGGAACACGGGATCGGCGAACGATTAGCCTTGTCGTGGATGATAGAGGAACCCGAGTTGGCAGCAAAGGCGGTGGATTACACAGAATTGATGGACGCCAAGGGTAATATCAAAGGTAATACCGCAGGTTACATCCGCAGGCTCATCGAATCTAAAGCCGAGCTGGAAGAACCGCTCTATAAGACCAACAA
The DNA here is from genome assembly GCF_054188105.3 of Methylomonas sp. Uni0009. Classification (NCBI taxonomy): domain Bacteria; kingdom Pseudomonadati; phylum Pseudomonadota; class Gammaproteobacteria; order Methylococcales; family Methylococcaceae; genus Methylomonas; species Methylomonas sp. Uni0009. The sequence goes on from NZ_JBTAFN010000002.1 coordinate 46,811, forward strand.
AAAAAAGTCAGAACGGGAAGAGTCTGTTCGACGAAAAGTTGAGTCGGACAATAAGAAGCAGTTAGAAGAATTCCGGAAGCTTAAATTCAAAGAAGCATCACAGAATCTTTCATTCAATGATTTAATCGAATTAAAAGATCAATTTTTGATGTCTGCTGAAGCAGTATCGCTTACGCAAACAAACTTCGATAGGGACAAAGGTAAGTTCGTCGACAAAGTGACACAGCTAACGTTTATGCCGTGGCTGAAAAAGAAAATCACACCAGAATTTGATCAAAAAGAGTTCGAGCTATGGTTACAAAAAAAAGTGTAGCAACTTGCTACACATTTTTTTAAATGTCAATATTTTGAGCATTGATCGACATCTTCCAAAATCTGAACCGCCAGAATTTCTCGGAGGCGCCAACAATTGAGATGATGGAGCTCTGAAAGAGAAAACTACAAAACACTATTCATCAGAAATCCGAGAACGAGCCGTTCGCATGGTGCAAGAACATCAAGGCGATTACCCGTCGGAATGGGCAGCAATTCAAGAGATTTCAGGCAAGTTTGGCTGTACGGCTGAGACGTTACGTCACTGGCTGAGGCTGTCGCAAACAGCCACCGTAAAGTTGAAAACGCCGGCCAGCAGCGAACCGGAACGGATCAAGGCGATGGAGCGAGAAAACCCGGAATTGCGGCAGGCCAACGATATTCTGCGTAACGCCTTTGCATATTTTGCACAGGCGGAGCTCGACTACCCACAGGGCACAAGCGCCCGTTCAAACGATGAAAGCGTTCATTGACGACCATTGCATCGTCTATGGGGTCGAGCCGATCTGCAAGGTATTGCCGATTGCCCCGTCGACGTATTACCGGCATGCAGGCATGCGGCCCGCCAAGCCAATCAGGAGTTAGCCGAGGTCAGCGTGAAGCTTCAGTGGGCAGTGTGGGTGACTCTTATGACAATACCTTGGCCGAAACCATCAATGGTTTGTATAAAGCTGAGCGGATTCATAAACAATCCTGGAAGAATCGCGAAGCCGAGGCTGGGTATTATCAGCAACTAACTGAGCCTGCTAAGGCAGCATGACTCACAACCTAAGGCCTCCGAGATTTCCGGGGCGGTTCAATTTCGGGCACCGGTGGCTTGCGAGGTTTCAATGTCGACAATTAGGTCATGACGGTTCCCGGACATGGCGTAGGTGAGGTTATTTTTGACAAAAGTTGATTTAAAATTGATCGAAAGTTGACTTATGTTTGATGAGTTAGTGACTAAAAATTGACAACTGTTGATAACAATGTGACTGAAACATCGGGGCAGGATATGTGAAGTACATGTACCGGCGAGGCCGCCACATGTACTTCACTCCCTTTATTCGCGCTATGCACTCAATGGGAATCCTGCTCTACGAGGTCAATCGGCTACCGCCGATAGTTGAACATCAGAGGGGAACATGACAGAGAAGAAGGCGACGAGGAAGGGAAGTACCCCGATATATGTGTGGGTTACTCCAGACGAGAAAGCGGCAATCGAGGCGAATGCGCGGCAAACAGAACATAGTACGTCTGCCTATTTGAGATCGCTTGGCCTTGGCTATGCTCCGAAAAGCATCGTTGACAATCAAAAAGTCATCAAGCTTGCTCAAATCAATGGCGATCTTGGTCGTTTAGGAGGATTGTTGAAGTTATGGTTAACAAATGACGCGCGAACTGCGCAGTTTGGTGACAATGTTATACGGGCTACCCTTGCTAGAATTGAAGATACGCAAGTACAAATGGTCGAAGTGATGAAATCAATTATATTGCCACGATCAGAATTGTGAGAATCTCAATAGCCGACATCTTTTTGATGGCGGAAAACCAGGATGTAGATCTCGTTATCGTTTGGTTCGCAGCGAACACGCTACATAGCAATCGCAGAATGGTTAGGGCCCATTTAAACAAATTGCTGCGATGTTTTGTATCACATTTTATTAACCCGGCCCTTAAATACCCTGTGCTGCGTAAGCAGCGGCTGGGTGCCTGAAATAAGCGGCGACATGATTGGGTAGAGCCGAGATACGGTTCATGAAGGCGTGGGCTTTTTCAAGTAACGCTTCCGCATTTTGGCTGACGGGCCCACTGCGTAAGGCGGTTTTGAAATCGCGATTGAGGTATTCGTCAGGGTTCGATTCGGGCGCATAAGGCGGTAGAAAAACCAGTTCAATCCGGTCTTGTTTGTCCTGTAGCCATTCGCTAACTTGTTTGGCGTGATGCACGCGCAGGTTATCGACCACCAGAAAGATTTTTCGTGTCACACCTTCGATCAAGCGGCCAAGAAATTCCAGAAATCGCGGGGTATTGATCGAGCCTTCGACGATTTGAAAGGCACATTCACCCCGTGCGGAAATGGCTGAAATCATGGACAGTTTGTGCCAGCGTGTCGGTGTCTTCAGCACCGGTGTCTGGCCTTTAGGGGCATAGCCTCGAATCCAATGCGTGTCTTCTTTAACGGCGGTCTCGTCGCCCCATAAAATCGTGGCGTTTTCTGCTTTGGCTCTCGCCAATAGCTGTGGATAGGTCTGCTCCAACCAGGTAGCGACTTTGACCGGATCTTGCTCCAGGGCGCGCTTGATAGGGCGTTGTGGGGTAAAACCCCACCGCTTGAGATACTTGCCCACCAGGCGATCCTGCATCTCCACGCCAAAGCGTTCCCGGATGAGTGCCTTGATCGCAGGACGCGTCCATAAGGCAAATGGCAGCTTCAGTTGCTGTGGGCATTCGCCCACGATTTGATCACGCAACCAGCATTCATCCGCCATGGTTAGTTTACGTCCGCTACCGACGCGACGCCCTCGGCTTTTTTCCAGTAAAGCACCTTCGCCTTCCTTACGGGCTCGGGCGAGCCACTCTTCAATCGTTCGATGGTGAACCCCGGCCACATCGGCCAGCTCTTTGAGGCTCATACCTGACTGCTTGCGCAATCGAATCACCATTTGACGTAATAAAGCACGCCCTTCAATCGTTAGTTTTCGCGCATCAATTTTCTGTTTTTCCATGCGCTTATTTTATCAAATTACAGGGTATTTGAGGGCCGTGTTAATAACACGCCCTCTATTATCAAATGTTTGTGACTCTCGGTTTATTTGATGATTGGTCGCTAATCAAGGAGTAGGGCAGGGTGGTCTCTCCGGATACTATGAGGAAGGAATGGCTTGAAATCATCGAAAAAACGCCTACGCATGGAGATGATTTAACGCCACAGCGCTAGTATTTCATCTCTTATGGGCCATCAGCAGGGCAGTCCAACGTGCCAATGTGTGGATTGGGACTTACTTTGCCATTCTAATGATAACGGGGTTTATCACCGACGCCATAATGGGCAGCTCGTCACCGGGAGCATCTGGCGTTTTCAGGCCTAGTGAATTAGCTTTGGTAACTATTGTCATGACAACGTCTGACGGCTATACTGCGCTTCTCTGCCTATGGGAGATATTATGGCTACTCAATCGACACGCACCACCAAACTTGACCTACGATTATCGCCTGAAGCAAAGCAAACCTTGAACGCGGCAGCCCAGGCAGCCCATTGCTCCGTCAGTCAGTTTGTATTGGCGAGTGCCTTGGCACGCGCCGCTGAAACGCTTACCAAGCGACAACGCTTTGAACTCAATGCCGAGCAATGGGAGCATTTCATGGCCGCGCTCGATGCGCCGCCGCAAATTGTACCCCAGATCCAACGCTTGTTTCGTGAGCCGAGCCCTTTTGATCTGCCGATGGCCGAATGACGGGTTTTCGGATTGAGAAGCTACGGCGCGATCATCCCCTTGATAGCTTTACCTGTGGACGCGAAGAGCTTGACCGTTTTCTTATTCGCTATGCCCTCGGCAACCAGCAAGCCAACGCTTCGCAAACTTATATAGGCCTGCATGGTCAGGAAGTTATAGGCTTCTACAGCCTGGTTGTGAGCGAAGTCGCCTTTGGCGATGCGCCGGAGCGCTTGACCAAAGGCTTAGCCCGTCACCCTGTTCCCGTCATGTTGTTAGCGCGGCTGGCTGTGAGCACCGCCTGGCAAGGCCGCAAGATTGGGTCCGGCCTGTTAAAAGATGCGATGCTACGCACGTTGCAGGCTGCCGACATTGGCGGTATTCGTGCTTTCGCTGTTCACGCCAAGGACGCCTCTGCCAAACAGTTCTACGAGCGGTTTGGCTTTGTCCCCGCACCGACAGACCCGTTGCACCTTTACCGTCTCATCAAGGATTTACGCCGTTCTCTCGAAGCGTGACGTTGAAACTACGTAAGCGCCCTTTAAACCACGCAATTGAATTTTTCTACAAAGCTGTACGAGTTTGGTTAGGCTGTTGGGTTGATGAGACGCCAGGGAAGCAAAGCTTCGAAGTCTTCGACGGCTTTTGCCAAAGGCAGTTGACGGAACAACTCCACCAGATAGGTGTAAGGTTCGATGCTGTTAGCCTTGCAGGTTTCGATCAGCGAGTAGAGATTAGCGCTGGCCTGGGCGCCGGCCACTGTGTCGCAAAACAACCAGTTGCGGCGGCCCACCACGAAGGGGCGAATGGCATTTTCGCAGAGATTGTTATCGATGGGCCAAGCGCCATGGTCGACAAAGCGAATCAGTTTGGGCCACTGCGACGACAGGTAATGCAAGGCCTTGCCCAGCAAACTGCCGGGCGTAACCCCGTGCAAATGCTCTACCAGCAAGCCTTCGATCTTGGCCAAAACCGGTCGGCTTTGTTCCTGGCGCTGTTGTCTGCACTGTTCGGCGCTGAGTTCTTTCGCTTTGGCTTCGATGGCATACAACTCGCCTATCGCCGCAATAAACTGCGTCGCCAGTGATGCCGGTCCACGCACGGCTTTGGGGATGGCGGCTTCTGCTTCGACAAAATAGCGGCGTGCGTGTGCCCAACAGCCCAGGTGAATGGCGCCGCGCGCGGCGGCAATGGCGTTATACACCTCATAGCCGTCGCTCATCAGCGCCACGCCGGGTTTGATGCCTTCATACAGCGGCTGCGCATGAGTTCCACCGCGCCCCGGCGTGTAGCTGAACAGGCGGATCGGCGGGCCGGAGCCGGTCAGAGATAACTTTTCGTTTGCGCCGCTCGCCCGGATTCCTTGAGCACCTGAATGACGGTTTCGTCGCCCAGGATCAGGTCGACCTCCAACAGGTGGTCGCGCAGCAAATTGATCACTGGCTGCACTGCTTGACCAACTCGCACCATGCTCGCAGCCAGAGTGGTACGCGACAAATCGCCGCCGAATCGGCCTAACAGGGCCGCTTGCCGATACAGCGGCAGGCCATCCTGGTATTTGGCGGTGACCACCCAGGCCAATGCCGCTTCGGTGAGCAAGCCCTTGGGGTTAATACGCGCTGGTGCTGGCGTGACCCGAATGCTGTTGTCGCAGCACGGACAGGCATATTTGATGCGCTGATGTTGAATGACGCGGATTTGCTGCGGCACGATATCGAGCTGCTCACTGATTTCAGCGCCGATTTCCAGCAGCGTATGGCCATCATGGGCGCAGACGCGTTCGGATTCAGGCAATTCGTGGCGCACAATCTCGCGCGGTAGATGCGGATCGAGCGGTTTGCGGCCGCGCTTCTTGCGGCTGTGAGCAGCGACTTCGACGGCGTCGGGCGTGGCTTCCTCGGCCACCGGCTTACCCTGAGGTGCCAGGGCTTCGGCCTCGTTCAGAAACAGATCGCGCTGGGCCGGATTAGTCCTCGTCTCGGATTTGGCGGCATACAGACGGTGCAACAACGCATCAATGCGCTGCTTGAATACATCACGCTCGACCGTCACCAAGCGCAGTTGCTGGGCGAGGCGTTGCTGTTCGCCCAGCAAGGCCTGATAGTCTTCAGCGGACAGCGTGATGGTGGTCGTCATGCCGCTATTTTACTAAATTTAACCTATTGTTTCAGCTAGCTTTTGTATAAATTCGTACGGGATGTGGTCGCATGGCCGCCAGGTTAATACCGGCTAACAACCAGTGTAATTGTTCCACCGTCAGCATGATCACCGGGCTGTCTTTCGGCCAGTGAAATCGATCGGCTTCCAGCCGCTTGATCATCAGCCAGAAGCCGGTGCGATCCCACAACAGCAGTTTGATCCGATCCCGCCGCCGATTGCTGAACACATAGATGGCGGGTTCAAACGGATTCAAGCCTAAGGCCTGCTCAACCAGTAGTGCCAAACCATTGATGGCCTTGCGGCCATCGACGGGTTCGCGGTGCAGGTAGACCTTTAATCCCGGTTCGAAACGGAACATGGCAAGGCGGCCAGACCATTCAATAAAGGGGAAAGTTCGGTCAGGTCAACACCCTGCAGTTCCAGTTTAACCCCGTTGGGTAACGCCACATGGAGAGTGGCTTGTACCGGCTTCGGCACCGCCATGGACAGAACCGGTGCGAAGGCCGATAGCGTGGCCGGGATACTTGGCGACATTGAGCTGGAAATTTCACGATACTGGTTAATCCACTTGCGCAGCAGATTGGCATTGATGCCGTGTTCCAGGGCCATCCGGGCTACCGAAACCCCCGGTTGTAGACAGGCTTCAACGAGCTCCCGTTTGGCTTCCGGATCATAGCGACAACAGCCATTACTCCGATGACCCACCACCAGTGCTCGCGATAATCGACTCTTGTTCTCCATCGAAGGTGTCCACCTTGTTATAAGTGGACACTATCTTCGGCGCTTTTAATCAGCAGGGATAGACGCGGTTAAAAGAGCGCTTACGAAACTACGCGCATTAAATCCATCAACAGGGCGATGATATGGTCTGCGTAAAGAGTGAGAGTACCATGTGGAGAAACTCTCACCCTCGAACTGGAGGCCCCAAAAAGCGAAATCGCTACGGAATTTTCCGGTTCTGTGTTGACGCCTTTATAGTCGTCGAAGCAGTGGCTAACCTAAAAGTGAAGCTAGATCCGATCTAAATGCTTGTTTTTATTATAAAATAAAGCCTAAAATTTCGACAATTTAACATAATCCGTCTTATGCGAACAAACAATGTTAGTGCAATATAGTAATGTCCTGTTTTAGCAAAGTTGAAATGTCCTATCCTAAGTCACTTAACAACGGGTTAATTCCCCTGCGCTACTCGACCAGTTACTCGTCCGTCCCCTAATCGTACTTGACCTGATACGAGCCGTATTATGATGATGCCATCCATTTTGTTTCGTGACGTCATCTATCGGGGATAATGTCCTTTATCACCTAGGCAAGAGGAGAAACCACCATGACTCAACGCTTCATCCCGTCATCGCTCCCGCCCTGTCCCCGCCTGATTGCCGCCGCCGGCAACCCGGCGCACCTCCACGAAATTCTCAGTTGGTGTGAGGCCTGCGCAACCGTAACTTAATCGCGCTGATGGTCTAGGCGTTTCGTTTAGCCCTAGCTCAATCTGTATCCTCAAAGGGTAACAGGTAGTTATCCACCAAACGGCTCGCACTAATGTTCGAACTTGCAAGAAGACGACTGCACTCTACCACTAGATCGGCATCGGAGAGCTGCGATTCGCAAAGCGCTGTGAGAAGAACTCGTGCATCTGAGATCATGGCAGCTAACTTTTCATACGTTAAGGCATGTGATGCCCCGGCAACAGCGGCCTTTGTGGCCTTATTTTTTGGGTGAACACTAACACGCACACAATGATAACCATCGTAGTTTTTGGCAAACCATTCCGCAGCGACGAGGAGCTGACCATGATCCTCCTTTTTTAACGCATTCTTTTCCTTCTTCCTGCTCTTCGCTTCGATTACTAGACCTATTTTTTCCGGCAAAAGCCAAAGTACGTCTGGCCCTTCACCATTTGTATCGTACCGTTCTGAAGACAGTAAGCGATCTTTTGACCGCGTCTGTATAAGCAGACCGAAAGGAGTGAAGATAGTGTCCACTTATCACAAGGTGGACACCTATGAAGGAGCACAACACGCGAATATCGCGGCCATTAATCGTGGGGCACGGGCGAGACGGCCGCTGCCTTTATGATCCGGAAGCCAAGCGGGAGTTGATAGAAGTTTGCTTGCAACCGGGTATATCGGTTGCCAAGGTCGCGCTGGAATACGGTATCAATGCCAATCTGCTGCGCAAGTGGATGGGACATTACCGTGGAACGGGGCATACGAACTCAAGTGGTCCATTAGCGTTGCCGGCTTTTGTGCCCGTTCAATCGCTGAGCGCAGGAAAATTTACTGAGTCATCGCTCACTGCGGAGTTGCCCAACGGCGTCAAACTTGAGCTGCCGTCTGTAGCATTGAGTGATTTGCCATTGATTTTGAAGGCGTTGGCCGAACTGCCATGTTCCGTTTCGACGCCGGATTGAAGGTTTACCTGCACCGCGAGCCGGTCGACGGCCGCAAGGCCATCAATGGTTTAGCGCTGCTGGTTGAGCAGGCATTATGCTTGAATCCGTTCGAGCCGGCCATCTACGTGTTCAGCAATCGCCGGCGGGATCGGATCAAACTGCTGTTGTGGGATCGCACCGGATTTTGGTTAATGATCAAGCGGCTGGAGACGGATCGGTTTTGTTGGCCGAAAGAGGCCGCCGTGGTGACTTTAACGGTCGAACAACTGCACTGGCTATTAGCCGGTATTGACCTGGCGGCGATGCGGCCACATCCGGTGCGGATGTATACAAAAACCAGCTGAAACAATGGCTTAATGCGCGTAAAATAGCGGCATGACGACCACCATCACGCTGTCCGCTGACGAATACCAAGCGTTGTTGTCCGACCACCAAACCTTGCTGGCCGAACAACAACGACTGACTCAGCAATTGCGGTTAGTGACCGTTGAGCGTGATTGTTTGAAAGAACGCGTCGATGCGTTTTTGCATAAGCTCTATGCCGCCAAGTCCGAAGCGCGGGCCAATCCTGCCCAACGCGATCTATTCCTGAACGAAGCCGAAACCTTAGCCCCTAACGGTACGCCGGCGGCCGAGGAAAGCACGCCCGAAACGGTTGAGGTGGCTGGCCACAACCGCAAAAAGCGCGGCCGCAAACCACTCGACCCGCATCTGCCGCGCGAGATCGTGCGCCATGAACTGCCGGAAGCCGAACGCCTCTGCGGCCATGACGGCGCGCTCTTGGTGGAAATCGGTGCTGAAATCAGCGAGCAGCTCGACATCGTGCCGCAACAGGTGCGGGTGATTCAGCATCACCGCATCAAATATGCCTGCCCCTGCTGCGACAACAGCCTTCGGGTGACGCCGGCACCGGCGCGCATCATTCCCAAAGGCTTGCTGACCGAAACCGCCTTGGCCTGGGTGGCAACCGCCAAATACCAGGATAGTCTGCCGTTGTATCGGCAAGCCGCGCTGTTGAGCCGGTTCGGCGGCGATCTGTCGCGTAACACCCTGGCGGCGAGCATGGTGCGGGTTGGCCATGCCGTGCAACCCATCATCAACTTGTTGCGCGACCATCTACTCGATGCCGATCTGATCCTGGGCGACGAAACCGTGGTTCAAGTACTCAAGGAATCCGGGCGCGCCGCGCAAAGCAAAAGTTACTTGTGGGCACAAATGACCGGCTCGGGCCCGCCGATCCGCTTGTTCAGCTACACACCGGGTCGCGGCGGCACGCATGCGCAGCCGTTGTATGACGGCATCAAGCCCGGCGCGGTACTGATGAGCGACGGCTATGAAGTGTATAACGCCATTGCGGCGGTGCGCGGTGTCATTCACCTCGGCTGCCGAGTAGACAGGGGCGTTGCCACCCCTGACCCTCACAGACCCGGACGTGCGGAATTACCGCATCCGGTTCCTCATGTTATGCATTAGCACGCAGCGGTGTAACGGTGTACGATTTGAGGTCGTGGCAACGGCAACAGGTTCAGCAGCGACCGAAAATTCCGCCACGGAATATGGCTCTTACGAGACCGACGGCACAGCCATTTATGCCAGAAACGTTCCACCTGATGATGAACCACGCGCAGTGCGCGATCGTTACCGGTAATACCAAAATAGCTGTAATGCCCCTTCAACATCGCACTCAATCGACGCTGTTGCTCCCGTATCGGATCATGACGCATTAGTCGGCAACGTTCGTTAATCGCTTTTAGCGTCCTCGCCACCCTATCCTTGGCCGTTTTCTGCAGCACAATCCATTTGCCGCGTCGGGACTTACTCCAGACATGCGTGAACCCTAGAAAATTGAACGTTGTCGCCATAGCGCTATGCCTACCCTGTTGCTGCGGCCTGCGAAACCGGAAGTCAACCAATCGGGTTTTCTCTGGATGGAGTTGCAAGCCGAAGCATCGCATTCGTCCTTCCAGAGCTTTCCAAACTCGGCTAACATCGCTAATGCTTTTGAAGACCATGACGAAATCATCGGCATAGCGGGTAAGACTGGCAGGACCTGCCAATCTCGGTTGCACCACTTTCACAAACCATTCGTCCAGGGCGTAGTGCAGGAACACATTCGCCAGCAAAGGGGAAATCACGCCCCCTTGTGGAGTGCCTGACGCCACATAATGCAGCCGCCCCTGTTCCATAACCCCGGCCTTAAGCCACTTATCGATCAGTTTCCTGATCACACCATCTACGACTCGTTTGTCCAAAACCGCCCTGAGCTTGGCGTATTCGATGGAATCGAAATATTTCCGTAAATCCACATCGAGTATCCAGGTACCCGAATCATCCATAATGTGATTACGCAGGCTTCTCAATGCTTGATGCGCATTGCGCTGCGGCCTGAATCCATAGGAGCAATCATGAAAGTCTTGTTCATAGATCGGCTCCAGCAGGAGGACTACTGCCCGTTGTGCTACTTTATCCTCAAACGTCGGGATACCCAGCGGACGCCGCCCCCCATCGCCTTTCGGAATATAGTGCCGTCTCACCGCAGGCGCTTGATAGCGTCCGGACTTCAGTCTTTCCAGAAGATCATTCAGATTTCCGTCCAGATTGACGACATAGTCAGCGGCGGTTTGACCATCAATTCCTACCGCACCGTCCTTGCGGGTCAGTTGGTAGGCATAGAGCAGCCATTCGTAATCCAGGTACTGATTTAACGACGTAAACGCCAAGTCAGGATGAATTTTGGCCAATTCGGCTATTCGCTCTCGTTTCGTTGACACGCTTAAAGGTTCCAATGCACCCTCCCATGTTTCATTAAAGCGATTTCATAACACGACTTCTCCTTCCCTCGTTTGGGTCCCTGCGAGCCAGGTTCCCCACTGTCAACAGTACTATGAGAAGCTACGACTTCCCGCACTGAATGGCCGCTTGCTTATGGATTCACTCACGGCTTCCCGCCCTTGCTCGATGTTCGCTCTATTCGATTCAAGCAGACCGAATAGCCAGGCCCCTTTCAGCCAAGGTGCCCATCAGGCTCATTTGACGGGTCAAATACGGGATCTCTCCGGTTTCCGGGAAATCCATCCTGTATCTTTGCTCTGCTCTTAGATCCCGGCCGACCCGCTACTTGCTCGCCTAAACGCAAGTAACGGTGCTATCCCCATACCCAACACAATGAAGACGTCAACGATCACATGATTTCGAGACTCGATCACACAGCTTTAATACCCACTGTCTACGCTTCACGAGGCCTATTACTAGACTCCATGCAAGACTCGTTTCCGGCTGGCTGGCTAGCCTTTACCGGGAGGGAGTCGAACCCTCTGGATTTCAATAAAGGTTTCAGTTATTCACATTCTCCTTTTCCGGACTTACCCGGACGCAAGCTGGGCGCACGCACGCCGCTATTTTGTCGAAGCCGAAGCCGCCATCCCCAAAGCCGCGCGTGGTCCGCAATCACTGGCAACACAGTTTATTGCCGCGATCAGCGAGTTGTATGCCATTGAAGCCAAGGCCAAAAACCTGAGCGTCGAACAACGTGGGCAACAGCGCCAACAGCTCAGCAAACCGGTATTGCTAAAAATAGAAGGCTTGCTGCTACAGCATCTGCATGCGGTCACCCCCGGCAGTTTGCTGGGCAAAGCCTTGCATTACCTATCGTCGCAATGGCCCAAACTGATTCGTTTCATCGATAACGGCGCTTGGCCCATCGACAACAATCTCTGTGAAAACGCCATACGCCCCTTCGTGGTGGGCCGCCGCAACTGGCTGTTTTGTGACACAGTGGCCGGCGCCCGTGCCAGCGCCAATCTCTATTCGCTGATCGAAACCTGCAAGGCTAATCGTATCGATCCTTACACCTATCTGGTCGATCTGTTCCGAGAGCTCCCCGCGGCGAAAACCGCTGAGGACTTCGAAGCACTGTTGCCTTGGAATCTCGCCGATCAAACGGCTTAATCACTTTCTAATTGCTAGGACATTATCCAATTCAATTCAAGTACGTCGTTCGAAGATCGCTTACGAAAAGTTAAAGATATTGCCTCCGAAATCGTAGTTGACGGCGATCTTGAAATAAAGGCAGTTGAATTAGCCCAGCCGACCATCATGCTGGCGATTCGACATAAGCATCAAGGATTTAAAGAGGAATGCGAAGTAAGAATAGTAGCTGTCCAGTTCCCCAAAAATATGATCGAAGCGGCGGGGAAGATCGATGTATTTCCATCTAATAAAGCGGTATCGTTCCGTCCATACTCAGGGGTTCTTGTTCCCTACATTTCGCTGTTTGATGGAATTCCTGAATCTGATCGAAAACTACCTATCAAACATATTGTTGTCGGCCCACATCCTGATAAGTGGAAACGTCAAAAGTCCGTGCAAATGATGCTTGATAAGCTGGAGATTAAAGCAACTGTCAGTGTTTCAGATATTCCGTTCTTAGGCAGATAAGAAATATGTGTCAAGCTCACTCCGATTAGCCCTAGCGTAATCGAATTCCTGTCAAAGCAATTTAAATTATGTAGTCAGATCAAAGCCAATTAACAACTGCACATGTAGGCAGCGGTTTTTAATTTTTCTCCGCCAACCCCAGCCAGCGTGCAACAGCGGCCAGCGAAAACCCCTGAATCAATACCGACATCACCACAATGAAACTGATCAGGACGAAAATTTCACCGGCCTCATTAATGTTGGCCGCCAATGGAAAAGTTGCCAGTACGATAGGTACGGAACCGCGAAGTCCCACCCAGGACACCAGCAGCTTTTCCTTAAACCCGATCCTGGCCCAGAACAAACTGATGAAAACGCTGACCGGACGCGCTACAAACATCAGGAATAGACTGATAGCCACGGCCACACTGGCCAAGGACGACAATTCAGCACGATAGGGCACCGATAGCATACCCAACGTTAAAAACATGATGATTTGCATGAGCCAGGCGAAGCTGTCATGGAATGCATTGATGTAGTGCTGATGGATAACGTCCCGGTTCCCCGCCACTATACCGGCCACATAAACAGCCATAAATCCGTTGCCATGCATGAATGTGGCGCCACTATACGTCAACAGCACCAATGCTATCGAGGCGATGGCATACAAGCCGGCCGAACTCAAGCCCATGTGATTAAGCAGCCAGACCATGAAACGCCCACCGCCATAACCAACCGCCACACCGATCAACAATTGCAGAACCAGAAACATACCGCCTTCCAGAAGTGCAGACTCGCCCCCGGTCGAATAGTTAAGCAAGGTGACGGTTAGCAACACGGCCATCGGATCGTTGCTGCTCGACTCCAGTTCAAGCAAAGGTTGCAAGTTGCCTTTCAAAACGATGTGGCTGGAACGCAGCACGGAAAACACCGCGGCCGCGTCCGTGGAAGAGACGATAGCGGCCAGCAGCAGGCCCTGGGTCAGCGTGATGCCATGCACACCCAGCGAAAACGTGCTGAACGAGCCGAGGATAAACCAAGTAAAACTGCCCAATAACAGCATGGTGATGAACACGCCAAGCGTGGAAAGGCATAATCCCTGCCACAACACCGGGCGAATATTGGGCCAATGCGAGTCGAGTCCGCCGGTAAACAAAATAAAAATCAGCGCAAAGTCGCCGATAAATTTGGCTATCTCCGGACTGTGCAGCTCAGGTCCGCCTAATTCACCGATCAGCCAGCCGGTCAACAAAAAGAACAGCAACGAGGGAATCCCCACTTTGCTGGCCAGTTTGCTGGAAAAAACGCTGATTAATAATAAGCCGGCGCCAACTAAGCTAACTAATTCAATCGAGGGCATGGGCGGTCCTCTGCATGTCTGGATTCATAATCAATTTTTAAATAAGTGTGTACCGCGCGATGAATGCGCGGAGTTATATTTTGAAAACCATGTAATCAACTCAAGATATATGGGTTTGCCGGCTATCTTGCAAGCCTGGGCCGGCATTATCAGGACTAGCGGGAGCATTTGAACAGAAACTTACGGTTTCAACAAAATCAGACTATGCAAAATTTCTCTAAAGCGGCCACTGACAATGATTCATTTCGAACAGACTGGCCATCAGGTCACGACCCCTTGTTGACATTCGCAGCATTGCGCTCAATGTCGGGAGGGCTTCAAATAGCAGCCATTCAACGATAAGGGTAACTTGCCGGCAAAAGCGTAGTGACGATAGGAGCGTAGCTTTTGGGTCAAGTTGACCCGCTGGTTAGCCATGGATCGGCCCCACTGCATGTTCAAGGCAGTACTTGTCAAACCGCGTTGAAGTTGGGCCATTGAGTTGCTCATCCATATAAGCAAAAAGGTCCGCAAGCAATTTTTCAGTGTCAACGTCCTTTAGCCGGCGCCGCCGAAAAACTTCGCCTAATTGAATGCGCGTTTGGTCAAAAATTATTTGTCTGCGTTCAACTTGCGATGCTCGAACAAATGTGTCAAGGTCTAACATGACGTCAATGTAGAATGTTTTGGTGCTATTGTTCAAACGCACTCGCTGCTTGTGGCCAAGCCCAGGATCGCGACAGTTGAAAACTATCACGAGTGATGATAGACCATGGCCGTAGTCCTTTTCTTCGAAAAGGCTGTGCAGATCAAGCGCCTTTAGTGCGTGATCGACTTTTGATTCCCAATTGATGTCCGATAGCGTTGAAATGTGCATGTTGAAATGGCTAACGTTAAGGGTAACTTGACGGCAAAAGCGTAGCGACGATAATGTCGCTTCGCGATCCGGCGTTGCTACTGTCAGCGAAGGCGGCAAACCCAATTGGTTGTTGAGGTAGTTGACAATGCGGGGTGACAGGCTATTGACTTCGGCCAGAAAGCGACCATACAAGCGTAACGCGCTTAACTGGATGGCAATAAATGTCCGGGAATTTTTTCGGTATTTGCTGATTTCCTTTTTGTCGGCATCGGAAAGTGTCCAGTCTCTGGCCATCTCTTCATCTGAGAAATCCTGTGACAGCTTAATGGACTGGTAGCGTTGCCGTCGGTTTAAGAAACCTTCACTGGTAGTCATCGATAACGGCACTCGCTGATTGGTACAAAGTTCTTCAAGAAACTGGCGATAGTTAGAATTCCTGGAAAAACGGATGTTGTTTTTGAATGACACCTATTTTTGGTGCTCTCGGGTTCCAAAAGCTGTGCATTTGAATCTTGGTCTAGCTACACACTTAGAGAAGGCGCATTTTTGTGCATTTGTAGTTGAATTTGTCTAAATGCACAACTTATAATGTGCACATATTCTATATGCACAAAACACCCAAGACAATATGAATTCAACAAAAATCGGCTATTGCCGAGTATCCACAACGGAGCAAAATATGGCTGCCCAGTTGGAATTACTTAACAAGGCGGGTTGCCATGAGATTTTCAAAGAAAAAGTATCGGGAAGTAATGCTGATCGCCCCGAGTTAAATAAGTTACTGGCTTACATTCGTAAAGGCGATACCGTTACGGTGACAAAACTTGATCGGTTAGCACGATCAACCAAGGATTTGTTGAACATAGCCGAAGCGATAAAAAAGAAAGGCGCCGACTTTGAAGTCCTCAATATTAATTTGGATACTAAATCCCCAACCGGGCAATTGATGCTCACCATGCTAGCGGCTATAGCTGAATTTGAAAGGGGTATCATGCTGGAACGCCAAAGGGAAGGCATCGAAATCGCTAAAGAGGATGGTAAATACAAAGGCCGTAAGCCTGTTAACGAAGCCAAGCTACAGCAAGTGCAAAAGCTTGTCGATAATGGCTCGAGTGTTAGCAAAGCCGTTTTTGAGGTGGGTATCGGTCGGCGCACTTATTACAAGGCCATTAAAGAAGGCCGGATTTAACGCCAGTTTTGCTTGGAGATCAGTACACAAACTTACGGTTACAAACAGGCAGCTGATGGCGAAACCGTAAGTTTCTGTTCAAATGCTCCCGCTAGTCCTAAAAGCCCGTGATACCAAGGTTACGGGGCGACTTTACTCATTTACGCAGCAATCCTTACGGTACCCCAGTGTGACTGTTAAACGTATTGACAATGTGCGCACGTTTCGGCTATATAGACAAATGAACCTTTTGCTGAGGGCAAACCCATGCAACCAATCGAGCCGACTGAAGGCGGTAGTCCAATCCGTGACATCAATATCAATATTCGCGCTCAGCGCAGGCAACGAGACCTGATCGACCAAGCCGCCGAGTTGTTAGGGAAATCACGCACCGAATTTATGCTAGAAACGGCTTGCCGCGAAGCTGAAGACGTATTGCTTGACCAGCGCGTTTTTACCCTGGATGCGGCGGCGTTCCAGAAATTTCAAGCCTTGCTGGACGCACCGCCAAGCGAGAATCCTAAGCTGCGAAAATTGATGGCGACCAAAGCCCCATGGGAGCCGTGATTGTCGGAACTTCAAAAATGGAACGCCCCTGCCCCACTGACTGCCGCGCATGATGTGGCAGACTTCGATTGTGGCGAGCCAACCCTTGACCATTGGTTGAAACACCGCGCCTTGCGCAACGAAGGGCGCGGGGCGTCGCGCACCTATGTGCTCTGTGCCGATCAACAAGTGACCGCGTATTACTGTCTCTCGACTGGTTCCGTTGATGGCCAGCTTGCGCCGGGCCGTGTCCGCCGCAACATGCCAGACCCTATTCCCGTAATGATCCTTGGCCGGTTGGCGGTTGATGTCGCTTGGCAGCGCCACGGACTCGGCAAATCCTTATTGCGTGATGCGATCTTGCGCACGGTTCAGGTTTCCGAGGTTGTCGGCGTCCGTGCGCTGCTGGTTCATGCTTTATCAGAGCAAGCCGTCAATTTTTATGCTTCGCACGGCTTTCATCCCTCCCCGACCCATCCGCGCACGCTGTTTTTGCCGTTATCGGAGGTGTGAGGGATGGGTTACGCGTCATATCTTGGGCTATGCCAATTGGTGGCAGATGGGAGTATATCGGAGCATGCGGCCAGTATTTTTTGGGCAGAGCAGCGAGAAGCATTGCTGCATGAAGGTTGACCGTAAGGATTCGTGTGAAAATGGGCAATAGCGTTCATGGTCATGCGCCGAAAACCTTTAGTTAGTCGTTTGTAGTGATTTTCATAAGCCAAAATATAGCGACACCGAGTTTTTATACATTTCCTGCGTATTCCGATTAATTAGCCACCGATTCCAAGTTCAAAACCGTCAGTCATTGAGGGACGGTCGGGATTCATGTAAAAAGCTCAAAAAATCGGCTGTGGTTATATTTGATGATCGTCTGTTGTTCATGACGAAGATTCTCGGCAATCACTCCTTCACACGTTGCCTGGGCGAGTCCTGGATGATCGAAGACTTCTCCATCACCTTTCAGCCACTATGCTGAAAATTGGGGTAATCGGTGTAGCCCTTGGAGCCGATGACGCCGTAGAACGTCGAACGGTCGCTCTCTGCGAGCGGCCATCCATTATGCATTCTTTCGACAAGGTCAGGGTTGGCGATATACGAAGTTCCGAATGCAAAAAGGTCGAGATCACCTTTCTCCAGTTCCGCTTGGGCAAGCTCACGATCAAAACCTCCCGCCGCCATCAGCGTGCCCTTATAGGCTTGCCGGAAACGCGCACCAAAACCAGCAGGAACCTCAGCGGCGGTGATGGTGGGCTGATAGTTCAGGTGTACATAGGCCAGCTCCCTGTCATTGAGTGCCGCTGCGACGCTCATCCAGGTTTCTTCCTCGTCTGCATATGGACTCAAGTCGTACAGTCGCCCGAAGGGGGATACGCGTACACCAATACGTGCTCCGCCGATTGCGTCAGCGATGGCATCGACGGTTTCAAGGAGGAAACGCTGGCGATTGGCGATAGATCCGCCGTACTCATCCGTGCGCGTGTTCAGCTCACTGCTAAGGAACTGGTCGAACAGGAAGGCGTTGGCGGCCATCAGTTCAATGCCATCGAATCCTGCGTCAATGGCTCGTAGCGCGGAGGCTACGAAGTCCCTTGTGACACGCCGGACCTCCTCAGCGCTCTGGGAACGCTCGGTGCCACGGGGCCGGCCTTGCCGGGTTCCAACCACGCATAGACGCTTGTGTTGGTCGCCGGCACTTCGCCGGAGGACACCGGCGCTGCATTGTCGGGCTGAAGGGAGGTATGCGACATTCTGCCGACGTGCCAAAGCTGCGCAAAGATTTTCCCACCTTTGGCATGTACAGCATCCGTGACCTTCCGCCAGGCCTGTGTTTGCTCATCGGTGTACAATCCTGGGGTATACAGATAGCCGCGACTTTCATCGGAGATCGGCAAACCCTCGGAGACGATCAGGCCAGCGGAAGCTCGTTGCGCGTAATAGAGCGCGGTCAGTTCATCAGGAACATTATCCAGCGCCCTGGTGCGGGTCATCGGGGCCATAACAATCCGATTGGCCAGCGAGACGCCGGACAGATCGTAGGGGGTGAACAAATTGCTCATTGTGTACCTCAAATAAGGGGACGCAGCGCTGAACGCGCTACGTGCTTTCAAGCTGAATGGTTTTGGCAGAGTGCCTTGGGACTAGGCTCCTTGAATCTCCAGTTTTGGCAGCATGCGGATGGCCTTGGAGAAATTGGCCAGGTTCGGCGAGGTCTTGGTAACGATCTTGTGCAGTTCTTCGACCTTCTCACGCGGGGCATCTGTGTGCAGCCGAACAACGTAGCTCACTTGGTCGTAACCCGGATTGACGCTTTCATCCAGACCAAGGAATCCGCGCAGATCAAGCTCTCCGTCGGTTTCGATTTCCAGGCTGTGAACGGTGATACCCATTGCCGCAGCATTGGCAACGTAACCCACCGTCATGCAGGCATTGAGCGCAGCCATGAGCAGTTCCTGAGGATTTGGCGCCGAGTTCTGACCGCGAGCAATTCGGTAGGCTCGTCGGCGGCAATCTCGAAGTGACGTTGATGTTCAACCCCAGCCAAGGAGTACTGACTAACCGTCGCCACGGAACGTGTTTGATGTTCCCATTGGGTCTTGACATTGAATCGGGCGCTGCGCTTTGCAGCATCCTTGGCTTCGGCTACGCCCTGTGCAAATTCCTGCAGCGCCGCTACGTTAATACCGTTTAGTTTGTTGCTCATCTGATTACTCCTCTACATGAAGGCGCTGTCGCGCCCGAAATAAGCTCCAGCAAATTCGCGCATGGCGCCTTCGCTAAAGTGGGATACTGGTATCGCTTACGAATCCTTACTGTCGCTCTACATGACAAATTTGCATTAAGGTTGCACTATGGGCAATTCCGCCATTTTCCAAGCATTCATTCCACCATTAATATTTTTGACGTTTTTAAATCCCATTTGTTGTAATGTCACTGTCGCCATGGCTGAACGGCCAGAACTTGCGCAAAATAATAACCATTTTTTGTCTCTATCCATCAGTTCTGCGTGATGACCTGCATATTCACGGTCGGCTGCAGGTTCTAAAACTCCACGCGGAATATTCAGTGCTCCAGCAATGGTGCCGGCTAAATACTCGCCGGGTTCCCTTACGTCCAAAATTTGGTATCCCTGTTTCAAATAATCATGAACTTCGGTTACCTCAATTTCTTGTATTTGATTTTTAGCCTGTTTTACAAAATCTTTTAGGTTTTTTTCTTCGCTCATTGGAATTTTCTCTTAATTTACTTGAGTTTGATTGAATTAGGTCGCAAGTCAAAATGGTCAATGAATAATTGTCGCTTTAGTAACTTGTATAATCTGTTTCTAGTTGGTCAAACAGCTAACAAATTCCGCATACTAACTTTGTTAATGCGCATCATCTGTATGCCATTCAGGCATCATTAAAATCATATTTGCTTTCCAGCCTTTATTTTTAAGGGTATTAATATCTCGGATTTTCTCCATTTTATGTAAATCGATAACAGATACTGATCCATCATTCATCTCTGGCAGATTTAAAAAATTATTTTGCACAAAGGCATAATGTTCATCCGGGGATATCACCGCATGATGGGAGCCACTGGCGGTTGCAATGGACTTAATTAATTTTGGTTGGCTGGGGTCGGTGCTGATATCAAAAACATTAAAAGCACCTGGTTTAGCCGTGGTGATAAACAACCTTTTATGATCATGGCTGAAATAGATTTCCAATGGTGCGCCTTGTTTTATATCGGCAAAATTGAAAACCGGTTTGAAATTAAACTGCCTGGAATGTTGTTGCCAATCGGCCAACCATAAACGCCCTTCAAACAGGGTGTTGATGTAGGCTTTGGCAGGCTGAGAATGTGGAATGAATACTGCTTCGACCGGTGCAGAACCGCCATTGGAGCCAGGAGCGACAAGTTTGTGCGTTGCGATGATTTTTCCGGATGACGCTTCAATCTCGGCTACGGTTTCGCCCGTCTGACTCATATCCGGCTTGATGGTACTTGTAACCAACAGCCTATTGATTGTTTGATTAAAACCAATCCCGTGTGGATAAAGGATAAACCGGTCTTTGTCTTCACTGCTGATCACCTGTTTTACCTTGTCAGTCTGAGCGTCGCCAACGATAACGTTGCTGCTACCCATACAGGTTAAATACCAGGTTTTTCCATCATCGGAAAACACGATGTCTTCTCCAACCTGACACATTGGCACCGGAACTTCCACAGGGTTTAACGGTGTTCTACGCATTTTCATTACCCTAAGGGCACCATTTCCCAAATTGGTGATGTAGGCTTTATCCAATGTTTTGTTATAAAAAATATGATGTGAAACCCCGTCAACCGGCAGGGGAATATCTTCGATAATTTCTCCAAAATTTCGAGATTTAGGATCAAGCTCCATGATAGCAATTCCTTCCCGGCGCGGTTGCTGCTGAGGTTCTGATTCATAGTTCAGCATCGCCAGCATTTCCGCAGAAGCTATAGGCGAAAACAGATTGTTTAGCAGCGTTAATAGTAAAAAATATCTAATTTTCATCGAATAATCCTCAATCATGTACATAAACCGTCTCCATATTAGTAGACCGGTCGTATTGTTTTTTTGCAAAAAAAATTGCTTAACCTTTATTATTTATTTCGCCCTGAAGTAATCGTCCAACAAATCATTGCAAACCG
The DNA here is from genome assembly GCF_054188105.3 of Methylomonas sp. Uni0009. NCBI lineage: Bacteria > Pseudomonadati > Pseudomonadota > Gammaproteobacteria > Methylococcales > Methylococcaceae > Methylomonas > Methylomonas sp. Uni0009. The sequence continues at coordinate 68,084 of NZ_JBTAFN010000002.1, forward strand.
CATGAAGCGGTTCGATTGACTGTTCGACTTTCATGCGCAACAGTGCGCCTTGCCAGCTATTAAATAATAAGTCGGCCATGCTTTGTGCTGAACGGTCGGTTCTGACACTGCCCTGACTTTGCGCTCTAAGCAATGCTTCCTGTTGCATATGGCTATACCGCGAAGTCGCATCTAACAACGCTTTACGGCCAATGTCACTGGTATCTCCTATTTCCCCCATGAGGTTACCAAGCAAACAACCACCTTTAAAATCATTATTTTCTACATCGCGGATCAAACTGGCATAATAATTCTTTAATGCTTGCAATCCATCCTTTTGTGAATCATTAAGCTCTGCAGCCAATCGAGTTATAAATGGTTCGATATAATGAAGTATTACTTCGACAGCGAATTGCTCCTTACTATCAAAATAGTGGTAAAAAGACCCCTTGGGAATTTTGACCGCAGCCAATATTTCCTTAATTCCGCTGGCGTGATATCCCTTTTCCATCAGCAATTGCACACCATAGTCAAGGACTTTAGCTTTTTTGAGTTGAATGGACTTTACTTCCATAGGTTATCCAGCTCTCTGTCAATCGCCGGTAGTAGGGTCGATCATGGTAATGATTTCTTCGATCCGGTTAACCGGAAATCCACCTTGTGCGGCATGATCTCGAATCAATTGTTCATTATCGGCGATATAGATGCAATAAATCTTGTCAGTAGTGACATAGCTTTCCATCCATTGCACACTGGGTCCAATGTTACGTAAAACATTGCAAGATTTTTGTGCAATACCATGTAAATCCATTGGACTTAAACGGCCTGCACCAGGAATGTCGCGTTCAATAATAAATTTCGGCATATCAATAACCTCCAAAAAAAGTGGAACTACTAGCTTGTTATCAACAAAGACAAGAACCGCAATTATGATACGACCGGTCGTCTATGTTGTCAAATAATATTATTTTGCATTAATTAGGTAAAGTTTCGTTTGTAGTCATCTCTTATTCACTTCAAATTGGAGTATTCATGTCGCAAAACACATGTTTTCCGACAGCTTGCTACCGATCTAAAATTTGCCTATCGAACAAGCCCTAAAAATATGCGATAAACCCTGTCGGAATGCGATACCATACGGAAACTAAATTTGATAGGTTTTTCGTCTATGTTAGTAGGCTACATGCGTGTTTCATCGGATTCGGATCGGCAGAGCACCGATTTGCAGCGCGATGCACTGCTGGCTGCCGGGGTAGATGCCCGGCACTTGTTTGAAGACCGTGCTTCCGGAGCAAAAGATGACCGAACAGGTCTGGCAAAGGTACTTGAATTTGTCCACCCTGGAGATGTGCTTGTGGTATGGAAACTGGATCGGCTGGGCCGGTCGTTGTCGCATCTGCTGGAAATCGTAAACACGCTTAAGAGTAAACAAGTCGCCTTCCGGTCTCTAACCGAGGGCATGGACACCACCACCGCATCCGGCGAACTTCTGTTCCATGTATTCGGCGCACTTGCCCAGTACGAACGAGCCTTAATTCAAGAGCGGGTTGTTGCCGGATTATCCGCCGCTAGGCGGCGTGGACGGATAGGCGGTCGTCCGCAAGCCATTACCGGCGAAAAACTGGACGCGATTATTGCCGCACTGAATGGCGGTATGTCCAAAGCGGCGGCTTGCCGCAACTTCGGTGTCAAACGGACTACCTTGATCGAAACCCTTGCGCGCATTGGTTGGACTGGTTCGAGTGGAACATCGTCACCATGATCGCCAAAAGCGAGCGATTAACAGTCCTCTCGGAAGCTGAACAAGTCGCCCTGTACGGCCTGCCGGATTTCGATGATGATCAGCGGTTGGAATACTTGGCTCTATCTGAAACAGAATTGGAGCTTGCGGCCAGCCGCCCCGGTCTTCATGCGCAGGTTTATTGCATTTTGCAAATCGGTTATTTCAAGGCCAAGCACAGCTTTTTCCGGTTTGACTGGAACGAAGTCGAAGACGATTGCGCTTTTGTCTTGAGCCGTTATTTCATCGGCGATGTGTTCGAACGAAAGCCGATAACCAACCATGAGTATTACACCCAGCGCGGGCGAATCGCCGAATTGTTCGGCTATCGGCTGTGGACATCCGACTTCCTGCCGCAGCTTGCACATCAAGTCGAGTCTATTGTACGGCGCGATGTCTCACCAGGGTTTATCGCTGCCGAATTGCTCATATGGCTTAACGAACACAAAATCATTCGGCCTGGCTATACCACTCTGCAAGAATTGATCAGCGAAACCCTATCTGCCGAACGCCGGCGGTTGGGCGGCCTGCTTGCGGAAATACTTGATGACGAGGCCAAAGCCTCACTGACCCAGCTCCTAGTGCGTGATGATACCCTGTCTCAATTAGCGGCGCTAAAGCAGGATGCCAAGAATTTCGGCTGGCGTCAGATGACCCGCGAACGCGAGAAGCGCACCCTGCTGGAACCGCTGCACAGGATTGCAAAAGCCTTGCTGCCCAAGTTGGGCGTTTCACAGCAGAACTTGCTCTACTATGCGAGTTTGGCCAATTTTTATACCGTTCACGACTTGCGAAACCTCAAGCCGGAGCAGACCTATCTCTACTTGTTGTGCTATGCCTGGCAACGCTACCGGCAGTTTACCGATAATCTGGTCGATGCGATGGCTTTCCACATGAAACAGTTGGAAGATGAAAGCAGTGCAGCCGCAAAACAATCGTTTGCTGTCGTTCAGGGACAACGCCGCCTGGAAACCCAGCGGGTTGGACGCCTGTTGCTGCTCTATGTAGATGAAACGGTAGCCGATGCCACACCATTCGGCAATGTGCGGCAGCGTGCATACAAGATCATGCCGAAAGACACGCTTCAGGACACGGGTCAGCGCATGAGTGTCAAACCAGCAAGCAAATTGGCCCTGCATTGGCAAGCGGTTGACGGCATGGCCGAACGTATTCGCCGCCATTTAAGACCGTTATACGTCGCGCTCGATTTCTCCAGCGTCACCCCTGACAGTCCCTGGCTTGCCGCGCTTGTTTGGGCCAAAGAAGTATTCGCCAAGCAGCAGCGCCTTTCGCAGAGACCACTGGATGAATGCCCGCCAACCACGTTGCCGAAGCGGCTGCGACAGTATCTATTAATCTTCGATGCAGACGGTAATCCGACCAGTTTACATGCCGACCGCTACGAATTTTGGTTATATCGTCAAATCAGGAAACGCCTGAAGTCTGGCGAAATTTACATTGACGATAGCTTGCAACATCGCCATTTCTCTGATGAGCTGGTATCCATGGAAGACAAGGCCGATATACTCGCACAGATGGACATCCCATTCTTGCGCAAGTCGATCAATATCCAGCTTGATGCACTTGCGGCCGAATTGCGAGAGCAATGGATAGCGTTCAATCGCGAACTAAAACAAGGTAAATTGACATACCTGGAATACGATAAAAATACTCAGAAACTGTCCTGGCGCAAGCCAAAGGCTGATAAACACAAGGCATCCGAGCGAACATTTTATGAAAAACTGCCATTTTGCGATGTTGCCGATGTATTCCGTTTCGTCAATAGCCAAACCCAGTTTTTGTCTGCGCTGAAGCCGTTGCAACCGCGATATGCGAAAAAGGTCGCCGACAGCGACAGCCTGATGGCGGTCATCATCGCTCAGGCAATGAATCACGGCAATCTGGTTATGGCTCGTACCAGCGATATTCCGTACCACGTTCTGGAGACAAGCTACCAGCAGTACCTTCGACAAGCCTCCCTTCAGGCCGCTAATGACCTCATCAGCAACGCTATCGCGGAACTTCCGATCTTCCCCTATTACTCGTTCGACTTGGAAACGCTGTACGCCGCTGTCGATGGTCAAAAATTAGGTGTTGAGCGGCCAACGGTAAAGGCCCGTCATTCGCGGAAATACTTTGGACGCGGCAAAGGCGTAGTAGCCTATACGCTGTTGTGCAACCACATACCGCTAAACGGTTATCTAATCGGCGCGCATGAATACGAAGCCCATCATGTTTTCGATATCTGGTATCGCAACACATCCGATATTGTGCCCACCGCGATCACGGGTGACATGCACAGCGTTAACAAGGCAAACTTTGCTATTTTGCATTGGTTCGGCTTGCGCTTTGAACCTCGATTTACCGACCTGAATGACCAATTGCAAGAACTTTATTGCGCCGATGATCTGGCGTTGTACGATGATTTTCTAATCAAACCGGTTAGCCAGATTGATATTGAAGCCATTGCTAAAGAAAAACCGAACTTCGATCAGATTGTCGCTACGCTTGGTCTGAAAGAAATGACGCAAGGTACGCTGATCCGCAAGTTATGCACTTATACCGCGCCGAATCCGACACGCCGCGCGATCTTTGACTTCGATAAACTAATACGCAGCATTTACACATTACGTTATCTGCGCGATCCGCAACTGGAGCGCAATGTTCATCGCTCACAAAACCGTATTGAATCCTATCACCAGCTACGCGGAGCCATCTCAAAAGTTGGCGGAAAGAAGGAATTGACCGGACGCACCGATATAGAAATCGAGATCAGTAACCAGTGTGCAAGGCTGATTGCCAATGCGATCAGCTACTACAACTCGGCGATATTATCGAAGCTATTGACTAAGTTCGAAGCGAATGGGAATGCTAAGGCATTAGCGTTAATTACACAAATGTCGCCTACGGCTTGGCGGCACATTTTGTTGAATGGGCACTACACATTCCAAAACGACGGCAAATTGATCGACTTGGATGCGCTGGTAGAAGGACTGAAATTAGGGTGACAAAATTTTCGGCGGTTCCGGCTTACAACCCCATTTAGCATCCCGCTTGATCACTTGGCGCAACGATGAAGCGTCGCCCCAGAGCAGTTGGGGGGCTTACGACCACTACAGCACCAGTTATCCCGATACGGCCATGGCGTTGGAGGCCATAAAGGTGAGTGCTACAAGCTATGCTCAGGAAGGCTACAGTGTCTGTAACATCGTTGCCCAGCGCAATACCGGCAACGGCGGCTGGCCCTATTTCGTACCCCCCACTGGCTCCCAGTCTAGCCAGATTTTGCCGACCGCCTATAGCTTGATCGTGTTAAGCCGTTACAACACTTCAAGCTGTGGTTCGACGACGATTTCCAGCGTTCTGGCCAATGGCGCCGCCTGGCTGAAAACCCAACAGAAAACGCCGGGTGGTGGATTCGGCGAAGGCAGCGCCGGAACAGTATTGGAAACCGCGCTAGCCTATCGCGCATTGAGCACCGTACTTGGCGCTAGCGACCCGGCCGTCGTGAATGCGGAAAGTTTTCTCATTGCCCAGCAACAAGCCAACGGCAGTTGGGGCGGCGACGCTTTACTCACCACGCAAACATTAGCGTCGATCCCGGCAACGACTCTGTCGGATACCGACAGCGATGGCCTGCCCGATGGTACCGAGACACAAGCCCTGCTCGGCACCAATCCCAACGTACCGGATGCCTTCGGCTTGCTGAAGGGCAACGGACGCAGCGTCGCCGGCGAAACCACCGCCATCCCTCTCACGACCGCTTTTATCGATTTACCTTACAACGCCGCACTAAACACCAGCAATGGCACGCCGCCTTATAGCTGGCTACTGAGTTCCGGCGATTTACCGGATGGACTCAGCCTGGATAGCAATACCGGCCAGATCAGCGGCACGCCTACTTCACTTGGCTTATATAATTTTACCTATGAGGTGTTGGCAGCCGATATGCAAACCTCTGTTACCAGTCAAATCGAGGTAGCGGAGCCAACTGAGCCCACCCAGGTCCCGGCATTGCCTACCTGGGCTATGTTGCTGATGGGAGGGCTGCTTTCCTTCATCATGCGGCATGTTGAACATACTAAAGCGCGCAATCTCCGTTAAACCCAAAGGCTCGGCCAAGGAATTTTCCATGTCACTCGTTTCCGGTTTTCGCTCTCCCTGGGCGTTCGTTTGGCTCTGCCTGGGTCTGCTCGCAACATCATCACTATTCGCCGCGCCGCAAGACGCAGCTGTGTTACCGGATGCCGTGGTACAAACGCTACTCAAAGTGCATCAACAACCGGGCAATCCCTTGGCGCAGCAATTGCGCGAACATCTGGATGAAGCCGCCGAACTGCTCGATGAAGCCGATGAAGAGGATAGGCTGCAACAGAACGGTCAAGCCAATCTGCTATCGTCCAAGCAAGAGCTGCTGGAAGCCAAACGTTCTGAAATTGCCGATTTACGCCAGGATGTGGAGGCCGAACTCGACCGGATGCGCTCCAAACTGGCCGGGCTGAAACAACCCGACAAAGTGGATGACTTCGACCGTTATGCCAAGCAGGTCGCGCAGCGCTTCGACCGCATCAATCGCTCGTTATCGGGATTTTCTTCTGCTCATCAGGACGGCGATCGCCGCCGCGCTTTGGGGAATGCCAAGGCCGAATTGCGCGCATTGCATCACCGGAAACAAAGCGCCGACATGGCGCCCGAGGCAATTCCAACGCCGACGACCCGATTGGGCGCGGAGATCGAACCGACACCGGCGGAGCCCAGTAAGAAACTACCCCGCTATCTGAGCGCCGGGCCATTCAAGCCCGACGTGCCGGCCTATGCCTTTCTGCTGGATATGCTCGGTAAACCGGCCGAAGCGGCGGCACCTTCCGTGCCCACCGAAGCGCTGGCCTGCGGTTATGCCCCTGCCGATCTAAATGCTACAGAAGACGTCATCATTTCCGGAGAAATTCAAAATCTTGCCGCGAAACTGAATTACTCACCGGTCAAAATATACCAGTACGTTTATAACAACATCCGCTTCGAGCCCTATTTCGGCTCTATGAAAGGTTCGGAGGGCACCTTGTACAGCAGTGCCGGCGGCTCGACCGACCAAGCCTCATTGCTGATTGCGCTACTACGTGCCTCCAACATTCCTGCGCGTTACGTGCTGGGCGACATCCAGTTAATCGATTCGTCCAATCTGGGCGCCAACGGCCGCGGTCCACGCTGGCTCGGTGCCAAAAGTTACCAAGCCGCTGGCTCTATTTTGTCAGGCAACCTCAATCCTTATGCCGGAAAATATTCGAATGCCAATGGCATTTTTCTACGCCATGTCTGGGTCGAGGCCTGTTTACCTTACGGCAATTATCGCGGTGCGTCTGCCGACAACACCGGCTACCGCTGGATTCCGCTAGACCCCAGTTTCAAGGATAATACCTATCAGCCCGGTATCGCCGGCATTCAATCCAGCGTGGCATTCGACTACAGTGCGACCGGCTATTTGACCGGCCGCACGCATACCTTGCCGCACGAGCGCTATGCCGCTCAGGTTGAGACTTACGTAAAAGGTCTTAACGCAGACAACACCTTGCTGGACGTGCCTTACCTCGGGGAACAAACCGCCAGAAATTACGACATTTTGCCGGTCACGCTACCCTACAAAGTCACGCAATACGTCAATTGGAGCGGTTCGTCATCACCCGAGGCCGCTAGTCTGCCGGATAGCCACCGCCATCGCCTGTCGATCAAAGTCAAAAACGGTAGCGGCGCCGATCTGGTCGCCGAGCAAATCCTGTCGTTGCCGTCCATCGTTCACCAGCGTCTGACGTTGTCCTACATACCGGCCGATGCCGGCTCGCAAACTCTCTGGAACAACTGGAACGGCGATCTGGCCACGCCGCCTAGTTTGGTCAATCTCAAACCGATCATCAAGGTCGATGGCGTGGTCCAGGCCACCGGCACGAGCGCCGTCACTTTGGGCACTCAACATCGGTTGATCATGAAGGTAACTTTGGGCGATACCAGTCTCTCCCAAGCGTCATGCCGCAACGACGACCCGGCCAACAGCACGCCGGACCCCGACCTGCATTGCTTCAACAAAACCGTTTACACCAATCTGACCGCCGGCGCCCACCACGCCTTGATGGCCTATGCCCATCAAGGCTCGGATAGGCTGATTGCGGAGCGCGCCGAGCGTTTGACGCAAACCGTGCAATCGGCGCCGACCGCTCCGACGCCGGCCAACGCCGCCAATTACGATGAAACGGAAGGCGAACTGCTGCATATCGCCTTGATGAAGTACCTGCGTTACGTGACCGATGCGGGGCAGTACCTGGGAGAGCTCAACGGCATCAGCGGCGAAAGCGGTACCCATCTCGGCTTGACCGCCGCCGGACTCAAGGTCGATTACCTGTTCGATTTACCGTTCGCCGTGCATCCAAGCGGGCCTTATATCGATGTATTGGGCAATGTCGCCCATTTGGTCAAACTCGACACGACGGCGACGACGGCTGCCGCGCAACGCGCTGAATATTGGCCCACGTTCAAGCTGTTTGCCTACAGCGCGTCGGCCTACGAGCATTTCATCTGGCAGGAACTGATTCGCACTGACGCGGTATCCACGGTACGCGGCCTGCAATTTGCCGGCGAATCCGGCGGCGCTAACCCGCTGGTCACGCTCAATTCGAGTAATATCGGCAGTTGGTCTAGTCTGATGGATGCCAGCATGGCTCCTTATCAAACCGCCATCACCGCCGCTGTTAACGACGGTTCCACGGTGACAGTCCCCAAGAAAACCATTGCCTACACCGACGGCGGCGCCCAACCCAAAACCTGGAATGGCGCCGTCTACATGGTGGAAAACCAAACCAAGGGCTACTTCTCCGCCATGATCGCCGGAGGGCTCGGCGGCGGCTACCCTTTAGTCAATCCGAGTCCAATCACCACCAGCTATCCCCGCGACAGCTTCCTGCCCAGCAGCTTTTATACCGGGGCGTTGATTAACTCCACCACCTTGTCCAACGGTTGGAACGCCCTGCAAAGCTGGGGCGGCGACCCGGTCAACCTGGCCACCGGCAATATGTACCATTCGGAGCGGGACATTTCAGTATCGGGCCGGGGTTTGCCGCTGGTATTTGAGCGCAATTACAACAGCCGCAATCCGAAGGATGGCCCGGTGGGTTTCGGCTGGACTCACAGCTTCAACCACAAATTGAATTTCTACGGCAGCGAGGCCGGCTACGTCAAAGTCGGCTGGCTGGATGGTACAGGCAGCGAGCGCTTTTTCCGCCTGAGTGGCACGACTGTGCCGGCAAATAGCACCTTCCAGGCCGCGCCGGGTGTGTATTCGGTCTTGAAGCGCGAAGCCGACGGCAGCTGGAGTGTCACCGAAAAGAACGGCCTGCGTTACGGTTTCGAAAGCAATCCCGGCGCTACCGCCGGCCAGGCCGCCAAACTGTTGACCATCAAGGACCGTAACCTCAATACCCTGACGCTGAGTTACAACGCCGACCAGACTCTCAAGGACGTGACCGACGGCCCCGGCCGCAAGCTGGCGTTCAGCTACACGACCAGCCGCATCAGCCAGGTGGATGTCAAAGCCAGCGGCGGTACAGTGCTGGCCAGCCATCAATACGGCTACGACGGCAACGGCAACCTGACCACGTACAAAAGCCCGCTGGCGGTCGCCAATCAACACACCGCAGTCACGTACAGCTACTACAGCAGCGCCGACGGCCAAAACCTGAACCATGCATTGAAACGCACCACCGCGCCGCAAGGCGAAGGCATGCAGTTTTCCTACTACGTGGATGGCCGGGTGTTCCGCCACCAACGGCATAACAACGGCACGCTACTCCCGGAAACCACCACCTTCCGTTACCAGGACTTCCGCCGCGAAACCGTCACCGTCAACGAACGCGGCTTCGAGCGTCGGCATAGCTTCGATGCCAACGGCAACCCGCTACGTATCGTCGACGAAGCAGGCGCCGCCCACGACTACAGCTACGATGCCGCCAATCCCTTCAACCGCCTAAGCGAAACCGATCCGGCCGGCTTGAATGTGCAATACCAATACGATGCCGCCGGCAACGTCACCCGCATCATCCAGCCGTCCAGCGCCACCACCGAATACTACGACTTTACCGCGTTCAACGCCCCGCAACGCATCAAGGACGCTCTGGGCAACTGGACCCTGCTCAAATACGACGCCAAGGGCAACCTGACCGATACCATCAAGCTGAAAACCGGCATCGTGCCGACCGCCGGCACCACCCCGGCCCTGGCCAACATTGCCGCCTGGACTAAACGCAACTACGACGCCGCCAGCGGCCAGCCCACCCAAAGCAAAACCCTGCGCGACTTCAGCGGCGCGGTGTTGGGCACCTTCGCCGGCGGCACGGGACCGACCGTCACCACCACCTATGACGCCAACACCCTGTATCCGACCCAAATCGCCCGGCTGGGCGACAAGACCGGCGACGGCGTGATCAATGCGTCCGACCCGGCCGACACCGCTACGCTGCAATTCGACAGCCTGGGCCGGCAAAGCCAAGGCATCGATGCCGACTGGCAGACCGTCAGTAGCAGTTACGACGCCGACAACCTGCCTCTGACCGGCACCGATGCAGCCGGCCACCCGCGCGACTATTTTTACGACGGCGACGGCCGTTTGAACGGCCAGGAACTGGTATTGAACCAAAATGGCCAACTGCGGCTCTGGGACTCGGGCTTTCGCCAGTACGACAGCGCCGGCCGCCTCGAACAAACATTGGACGCCGGCGGCCACGTCAGTCAATACCAATACGATGCAGCCGGCAACCTCATCCAAATCACCGACCCCGACAACTACACGCTGGGCTTTGATTACGATGCCGTCAACCGCTGGACCAAGGCCTACGACAAGGCCGGGCACAACGTCAGCCGCAAACTGGACGCGGCCGGCCGGGTTAAAGCCGTCACCGACCCCAACGGCAATAGCACCGTCTACAGTTACTGGAATGCCGCGCAAGACGGCCGCCTGAAAAGCGTCACCCAACCCAAGGTCGGCAGCTACACCCTGGGGCAAATCCGCCAGTTCGATTACGACGCGCTGGGCCAAGTCGTCAAAACCACCGACACCCCGGCGGCCGGCTCCACGGAAGCCGCTCGCGATACCCTGAAACGTTACGACGCGCTGGGCCGCTTGATCCGCGTCGCCGGCCCGGCTTATGTCGACCAAAACCCAAGCAGCGCCACCTTCAACCAAACCATCCGGCCGGTCACCCGCTACGTCTACGACAACCTCGGCAATCTAAAGGAAATCAAAGCCGGCCAGACCACGGCCGACGGCGGCACAACCATCGACCCTGATACCGGCGCATCGGCTAGCGACACGGTGGCCACCCAAGCCAGTTACATCACCGACGACTTTGGCCGCAAACTCACCGAAACCGACGCCTTGGGCCAGGCCACAACTTATACCTACGACCTGAACAACAACGTCAAGACCCAACAAACCCCTGGCGCCACCGGCCACACCCTGACTTACGTCTGGGATTACGGCCACCAACTGCTCAGCGTCACTGCCGAAGACGGCAGAAAGATCGACTACAGCCGCAACCCCTTGGGGCAACCCACCCGCGCCGAAACCTGGAGCCCAACGCCTAATAGCCAGCTCGAAGCCGCCTACGACTACCAATACGACGCCGCCCACCGCTTGCAACAGGTCAGCGACAACCGGGGCTACAAAACCCTCGGCTATACCTGGAGCCCCGGCGGCCAGCTCGACAGCCTGACCGACAACGATGGCCGCGGCACCTACTACCTGTATGACGAAGTCGGCCGGCTAATCAGCCTGTGGGCGCCCAACTTCGACCACTACACCTTCGACTATGACAATGGCGGTCGGCTGGTCGAAGCCCGTTACCCCAACGGCATCGATCAAACCCTGACCTGGAACGCCGACAACAGCCTCAACAAAATCGCCCATAAGAACGCCGCCACCGTCATCGCCCAAGCCAGCTATGGCTACGACGGTTTAGGCCGGCGCAAGACCAATCAGGAAACCCTCAGCGGCCAAGCCACTCTCAGCTACACCTATGGCTACGACCCGCTGGATAGGCTGGTCAACGTCAACAACGGCACCACCACGCAAACCCAAGCCTTCGGCTACGACGTCTACAACAACCGGGTACTGAAACAGCTGGGAAATCCGGTCACCAACACCACGGCTTACAAGCATAACACCGCCCACCAGCTGACCGAAGTCCATCAAACCGACCTCAACGGCGCCTTGCTGGAAGCCTACCTCTACGACGAAGCAGGGAACCAGAGCAAAAAATGCAGCGGTACGTCCGTCACCCGAGCCAGCGACGCGGCTTGCGCGGGCAGCAACCAAAACCAATACGGTTACGACAGTTTCAACCGGCTCAACCAAGTGCAAGTCAACGCCGTCGCCACCGCCGGCTTCAAATACGACGACCAGGGCAGGCGCATTCAGAAAACCGAAGGCAGCGTCACCACCAACTACCATTACGACGGCAGCTCGATCTACGCCGAATACCCCGGCACCGCCTGGACGACAGCCAATGCCGTCTATGTGCAAGCGGGCACCGACCATCCGCTGGCCCGGCTGACCGGCAACATCAATCTGCCGACCGCCACGGCGACGTACTACCATCAAGACGGCCTGGGCTCTGTGTTGGCGACCACCAACGCCGCCAAGGCCGTCACCGCCACGCAACGGTTTGACGCCTACGGTAGCAAGATCGGCGGCCTTGGCACCGTTCCGCAGTACGGCTACACCGGCAGAGAACCCGACGCCAGTGGGCTGACTTACTACCGGGCGAGGTATTACGATCCGAACCAAATCCGGTTTACCCAGCGCGACCCGCTGGGCTACGTCGATGGGCTCAACCGCTACAGCTACGTCCACAACAATCCGATCAATTTTAATGATCCGAATGGCCTGTTGGCCAGACAGGTCATGGATTGGGGGCAAACACAAGGTATTAGTTACGTGAGTAGCGGACTCAATACGCTGACTCCAGGTTCGAACGCGCTCCAGCAATCGGCGCTTAATTACCAAGCCGGTAATTATTCGAATGCCGCGATTTGGGGATTTCAAGGGGGATTGGAAATTGCGGCTGCGGCTGTCACAGGCGGTGCTTCTCAATTTGAGAGTAAAACGGCTTCAAGTTTGGCAAATGCCGTAGCGAATACGGCAAATCAATACAGTAAAATTGGTTCCACCGGACAAATCGGTGAAAATGCGCTGAAGTTGCTTGGCGGCGAGTCGCAGGTCTATTTCAACACAAGCCAAGGTGGACGTTACGTTGATCAACTGGTCAATCGTGTTGCTAACGAATCGAAAGTGGGCTACACATCTTTAACCGCTGACATCAGAAATCAGATTGTCAAGGATGCGGAGTTGATTAATACTGGACGAATTGACGGTGCGACTTGGCACTTCTTCCAAAGTCCTGTTACCGGTGTTGGCGGGCCGTCGCAACCTTTGCTAGACATGCTAAAACAAAATAGTATCAACGTAATTATTCACTAACCATGACCTACGCAACGATACAGCCACCGTTTACACTTAAATTTCGGGAAATGTCTAAAAAGGAGTTACGGGACTATTTCGCATGGTTTCAGAACATTCTTCCGGAAAGACTTGACGAGCTAAGGAACGCAGTTCAGCAGACACAGGGTTTTGAATCATGGCAAGCCGATTTCACGGCAGCATCTCTTGATCCGTTGGGAAACTGGTTAGCAGCGCAAGTTGAGTCGCGCCCACGCACAGATGATGAAATTCAAGAGATTAAAGCTCACTCATCCTTTCCTATTGAAGTTCCTGAAGAGGAATTGTCTAACCAAACTTTTTCTCTTGCAATAGATGTGGGCATGTATTTAAGCATGGTCTTTTTGACTAATTACCCATCGCTTCGATGGGATCAAAGATTTGGTAATAAAAAAGATGCCGATTACGGTCAACCGGTTCTTGTTGGGTTTGGTTCTGTACCGTTTAATCCTGTATGGATGCTGGTAACGCTCGCCTATGGTGTCTTAAGTAAAAGAAAAACCGGCAAGAGTCTGCGCGACCTTTATGAGATTTGGGTCAAGATGATTCCAACTTAATGTAATGTGACCGTCTCGCACGATTATTGGGGGTACGTTATCGCACTGTTAGATCAAACTCGAAGCGTGCGGTGAGGTACGTACCGCACGCTTCAAAGTCGAAAACGTATCGCAAGGCGCTTTAACTATGGCACGTGAGCATTGAAAAAAGTCCAACCGAAAAAATTCCCCGAGTGGGTAACCTTCATGCTATTCGTAGCCTGCTACGCGCTGCTCGACTACGCTTACTTCAAGATTCCGGTCGACCTGTTTGCCAATGTCATCTACTTCCACGGTGTGGTGGCGGTTTGCGCCGATCTGGTCAATTGGCTAGCACCGTTGGAACAGGTTTGGCCTAAGCAAAACCATCTGCTTTCCGCCAAGGCCGACTTGGAAATCGTGCGCGGCTGCGACGGCGCCGGGGCGTTGTTTTTGGTGATGTCCGCCGTTTTGGCGTTTCCGTCCGGATTAAAACGGAAGGCGCTGGGTTTGCTGTTGGGCATCGGCTTGATCTATGGCATCAATCTGTTGCGCATTTGCGTACTGTATTTCGTCATCGCTTACCAACCCGGTTGGTTTCAGTTGATTCATACCTATGTGGCGCCGACATTGATGGTGGTGTTGGGCTGTTTCTATTTTGCCTGGTGGGCGTTTGGTTCGACACGTCAAAGCCATGAGCCGGCGTGAGCTGTTTGTTCTGACCTTGAAAGGTTTGCTGGCCTGGCTGGTGTTGTCCGGTTTGGTTGTGTTTTTTGGGGACAGCTTGATAACAGGCCTGTTCCCATTGCTGAAGGCCGTCATGATCTCGATGGCGCCGGACTTATCCCCCGGATTAAAGCTGGTGGAATCTGCACAATCCCAATTGGATGCCTCGATTGAGTTGTCGGCCTGGGTACTGCGGCCTGTTTATCTGAACGCCAGTCATTTCATTCCACCGCAGACTGTATTGAAGTCGTCTGCCCATTTGCTGCATAGCTTCGTGCCAATGGTCATCGAAGGTTCGATTCTGCTAATTTGGCCGGTGCAAGGCTGGCGGCAACGGTTATGGTTGCTCGGATTGGGTTTATTGGCAGCAGTTCTGGTGATCATGGCGACTTTACCGGCACAGCTATTAGGCAAATTGGAAATATCGTTTCAAGACATTGCCGAATCGGGCATCAATCCCCGCCAGGTACCCTGGTTCGTGGACTGGATGGTGTTTTGCGAGCTGGGCGGACGCTGGTTACTCGGGATCGTAGCGGCTTGGTTGTGCATTCAATTGCAGCGGGGGCTGTCGCGAGTTTGAGTTTTTTCGTCATAGGACTTTTAACCGCTAGACAGTAACTTTACGCCATCCGGCCGCAGTTCGCCTTTGGGCGAAACATGCCGATACAAGGTTTGCCGGGTAATGTTCAGTTCCTGACAAAGATTTCCCACCGTTGTTTCCGGCTGCCCCATCGCCGCCATGGCCAACCGCAGTTTGGCGGGTGTCATCTTAAAGGGTCTGCCTCCTTTCCTGCCGCGCGCACGAGCTGATGCTAATCCGGCTACGGTTCGCTCTGAAATCAACTCACGCTCAAATTCAGACAGCGCGGCAAAAATACCGAAGACCAGTTTGCCGGCGGCGGTTGTCGTATCAATAGCAGCGCCGTGACCTGTTAAAACCTTGAGACCAACACCTCTACTGGTCAGATCATGTACCGTGTTGATCAAATGGCGGAGATCGCGTCCCAATCGATCCAGCTTCCAGACCAATAGCGTATCGCCTTCTCGTAAGGCTTTTAGACAGGCGGCCAGGCCGGGACGGTCTTCCCGTTTCCCCGAGGCATAATCTTCATAAAGGTGCTTTGAATCGACGCCAGCCAGCATTAACGCATCGCGCTGCAAATCGCATGCCTGAGAACCATCCGCTTTTGAAACCCGCATATAGCCAATTAGCATTTTTCACCTGTCACTTATACGGTCGATTATGTGACAGCATGGGAGAATATGATTTGTTTATCAAAAACTGTCACTTAACCCGTCATTTATAGTATGACACACAAAAGGTATTAAATTAAGTTATAGTGACAAAAACAAACCCGAATTTTCATGCCGACGAAAATTAGTGCTGTGAACGTCTGACAATGACTTCAGCGATCAAAGAAGGCTTATCAAAAACCCTCGTTCTCGGCGGATCATGCGGCCAGGGTCAAGCGCCGTGCCATATCCAACTCGATACGACCATAGGGATTCACATGATGGTAGATCAGCGGCGAGATCGCACGCCAGTCATCTACTGTCATGCGATCACGCCAAGCAGGTTCCGCCAGCACTTCCTGAATGAACAGGGTATTCACGTACACCAGGCAAACTTGCAACAAGTGAAGAGACAGAACCCCTAATTCCTGATCTTCTATGCGGTTGGTTGCGAACTCGCCCCGCTCGCCATAGAAGATGAAGTCATTGGCGCTATTCCAGTTCTCCACCACGTTCAAGCCCTCGTGAATTTCCCGCCTCAGCGATTCATCGTGCAAGTAACGGCACAGGAAAATCGTCTTGATCGCCTTACCCAGCTCTGCCAGCGCCTTGTAAGTGGGGTGTATGACATTGGCACGGGTGAAGCGGCTCAGGATGGCTTCCGGTTCTGCTGTCCCCAAACGTAGCGCCGTTGTATATTTGATAACTTCGTCGTACTGCTGCCGTATCAGATTCCAATCGATAGCGCGGGTCAAGATCGGTTCCAAATTTGCGTACTGTGCCGCGTCTGCCGTTGCCGGCAGATACAATTTCTGCTTGGCGATGGCCTTGAGTCTAGGCAACAAGTCGAAGCCCAGAATATAGCTGAAGGCGAAAGCCACCTCGCTCTGGCCGTGGCTATCGACATACTGGCGTTCAATCTCCATATTCGTGCAATGCCGCAGTACGCCCTCGATCATCGCCGCCACTTCGGACGAGGAACAGCGCCGAAGCTTGGAATAGATGCACGTCGAGTTAGTATCCACATGCCAATAAATCATGACGCCGCGCCCACCATAACGCGCGTGCCATTCAGTCATCAAATTCTGATCGTAGGCGCCAAACTGCCTGGAATCGGAAGCGCAGGCAGTCGTCGCGTCGCCCCAAATGGCCGGATTGCGAATCCTGAAAATGCCGTTGACAACTTCGCTGATGGATGAGCGCAGTGCGTCTTTCTGCAAAAATCGGCGTTTGACATAGCGTAGCTCCTCAAAGCTGACGCTTGGCTGTTGACTGGCGATGCGCTTTAGGCCGACATTGGTGCCAATGCCGAATAGACAAAGCAGCAGGCGGCGTTGCAACAATGCCGGGTCGAGCGCTTCACGACTGGCGTTGGTGCGAAACGCTGTCGTAAAATTGAGCCGCAAGTCAACCTCTTTGATAATGTCAATCAGCTCGACATCTGACCAGCGCCGCCCAATCTCGCGTTTTAGCGCCGCCATATTTTGTGGCTCTGGCTGCCGATCTAATGGTGTCAGGTGGATAAGGTTTTTGCCTTGCTTACGCAGGCGAACCTTAGAATTGCTTGGAAGCCCGGTATTCAGTCTGGTCAACCATTCCCGCATGGCGGACTGTATTTGTGCAATGAATGCTTCCGCATCCTTGGGAGCCTTCAGCTGCTCGTAATAGCTATCACGCTTGGCCGCGAAGTCGGCGGGTAAATCGTACTCCGGGTTGCGATAGCGATCCGCGCCGGCAACCCAGATTTCTTTGGTGCGCAAGCGCTTACGCAGAGCTTTCAGTACGCAGATTTCATAGTTGATGCGATTAACCCGGTCTTTGCCTTCCTTGTCTGGCTCCACCACGATATCGCGCCATTTCTTTTCTACAATGCCTTCCAGCGGAACTTCATCGGCATTGTAGTATTGCCGCTGGCTGTCGCGATTGGCCTTCAGTATATCCAGGGCGTCGATGACGGGACGGTGTACGGTGTTATTGGATTGAAAGCATAGCGTTTCCAGTACCGGTATCAGCATCCGCCGGTAGTGGTGACCATAGGATGAGCGCATGGTTTCCTGCACTTCCCGCTCGAAGTCGAACCCCATGGTCTTAAACTCCTCAACCAATTCCTGCAATATCTTCTGTCCTACCACGGGATAGACAACCTCCTTGACAAGCCCTTCCGGCTGATCCACGGTGGCTTCGGCCAGCTTGAATAGAAGCCGTGTTTTGCCTCGCACCTTTTTGAATGCAGCGAATTGGCGCTTATCGATTCTTTTTTCGGCCCGGGCACCCAAATTGTGAATGACCTGCAACAGCAGATCGATTAAGGCATCGATCAGTTGTTGCTGACGCCGCCAACAGAACATGGACACCATGCTATAGCGAATCGCGTCAGGGTGGCGCCGTAATTCTCGGATCGATTCCGCTCCGCAACGCTGCCGGAATTGATCAATAAACTTGACGGGAATATCCTGAAATACGGCAGGCGTCAGGCCGATATCGGCGATACACTTGAGCTTGGCGATGGCAGTTAGCAAGCTATCGAGGTTGGCTTTGCCGGGGTCGATCTTCAGGTCGCTAAAGGAGATGGTTGTCGATTCCTCGTTGAGCGATTCTTCGCAGTCAGGTTCCTCGCTGGCAAGCAACCGGTCAATGGCGGCTTTGTTGGCCGCGCTCAATCGCGCAAAAATGGTCTCCAGTTGCCGTGTTTCGTAACGATGGACTGCGGACCGAATGACGCGATCAAGATGATCGCCGGCGGGTGGTTCCAGATGGTGTGTGCGACACCAATCGAGCGCCACGTCGAGGCCGTGGCGGGCTTGCGGGTCTAACGGCAATACATCGTCGCATAGCCACTGCACAAGCTGTTGTAGATCAGTGCCGGTTGCGCGGCGGAAACCAAGAAAAATACGAATAGTGCGCCGATGCCGTTGTCCTTGGCGGCCGCCAAACTCATACAATGACAACGCATCCGTCGTTGTACCCAGTTGCGTGGCTAACCACTGCACAGCGTTCCGGTCTACCTCTTCCTGGCGTTCAGGAAATCGACCGTACATTTCCATAAACTTGAGCTGAACCGCGAAACCGAGCCGTCCTTTGTCGGTCATGCCTGGCAACAATGCGGATTCGTCGCTAGTGAGCGTCCACAAGTCCTGTGCATCCGGATCGTTCCATGAATATGCCACGGCAAGCCCTGCTACGATTTGAGTTGGGCATATTATATCTAAAATCTCAGGGTTAGCTTTTTATTGGTCCCGGCTTTTAGCGGTCAGTTTTTAATTAGCTAATGCTTATATGTCGTCAAATTGTAGACTCGCTCCCACTGGGCCTCGCTGTCGAGCGCAACCTTGCCGGCGGCGGCGGTGGGCAAAAAGAAGGTCATATAGACGTCGGACAAATCCACCGTGTTCAGTACCCGGCCACCGGCAGCCAGCACTTCGCCGGGTTCGGCGATGCGGTATTGCACGCGCACGTCGCGCGGCGCTTTCAGTTCGCTGTCGTCGATATCCGCCTGCAGGCGGACAACGGTAGCTTTGACCGCCTCGATTTGCGCTTGAGCTTGTACACGCTGTGATTTCGCCGCCTCGATACCGGCACGCGCCGCCATGACCTGAGCTTCCGCGGCGCTGATCATGGCCTGGATGCCCAGCACCCGCGCACGATTGTCATCAACTTCCTGTTTGGGCGTTGCCCCTTCCCCAACCAGTCGGCGTGATCGCGCCAGGCGGCTTTCGGCGGCATCGAGTTCGGCCCGGTGCTGGGCGACGACCGCCAATGCCGCCTGATATTCGCTCTCACGCTGGGCAATGATGGAGGTCGCGGTTTGCAAGGCGCTTTCTGCGTGACGCACCTGAGCCAGCGCTTCGACTTTCTGTGCCTCCAGTGTTTGCGTGTCCATGCGCACAAGCACCTTGCCAACCTGTACGAAGTCACCTTCCCGCGCCAGGACTTCGGCAATACGGCCGGGAATCTTGGTGGCAATATCGATCTCGGTGGCTTCGATGCGGCCATTACCGCTGACAATGCTATCCGGTAAGCCGTTGGGGCGTAAGATCCACCACGCCACAGCCGACGCGATGGCAATGCCGAGGAGGGTGAATGTCAGTATCGATTTTATCTGTTTGTTCATCACTTCTCCTGGAACATTTGCAGCTACATCTGGGCGTTCGCGCCGCCACCCAGCGCTTTATACACGGCGATCAGATTCGTGGAAGTCTCGGCTTCGGAACGCGCCAGCTCGATTTCAACCGCATAAAGTGCGCGCTGGGCATCCAGCACGTCCAGAAATGTGGAAACACCTTCCTGATAACGCAATTGCGACAGACGTACCGATTCCTGGTGGTCTGCCACCGCACGCGTCAACGTCTGCCGGCGAACTTCCTCCTTGAGATAACGCGTCAAAGCGGTTTCCGTTTCCCGAAGGGCTTCGAGTACTGCCTTTTCCAAGGTCAGATAGGCCTCCTTTTGCTTGGCGTCGGCCAGGTCGATGCCGGCGCGGATGCGGCCGAAATTGAGCAAGGGTTGCAACAGGTTGGCGGCGGTGCCGTAGGAGAAGGCGGCCGATTTGAACAGGCTTTCGATATCCGTGTTACGCAGACCTACAAAAGCCGACAACGATATTTTCGGAAACAATTCCGCGATGGCCGCCCCTTGCATGGCCGTTGCCGCTGCGAGCTGGCGTTCAGCCACGCGAAGGTCCGGGCGGCGGCGTATCATTTCGGCGGGCGAAGCCAGAATCTCCCGTCCCGGCGCTGCCGGCACGGCTTCAGTGGAATTCAATTCGGCATCCAGCGTACCGGGTTGACGTCCCACCAGGACTTCCAGTTGCCGCAATGCGGCGACCAGCCTTGCTTCCAGCGCCGGAATCTGGGCGTCCGTGGTCTCGGTCTGGGCCCGCGCCCGCACCACATCGTGCCGGGTTCCTACGCCTTCGGCGTTGAGTCTTTCGGTCAGTTCCAGCGTTTGCTGCTGCGACTTCAGATTCGAGCGCGTAATCCGAAGTTGATTTTGAAGACTGCGGTAGTCAACATAACTGCGCGCCAACTCGGCCGTCAGCGTCACCAGGGACTGGTGATACTGTTCGCCAGCGCCCTCCAGATCGGCAGTGGCGGCCTCCAGTCTGCGTTGCACACGACCAAACAAATCGACTTCCCAGAGGGCGTCGAAACCCAGTTCGAACATATTGTATTTGATACCGGGCGCCAAGCCGGGGAAGGGGTTGTCTTGGCGCTGCGCTCCCGTCGTCAAGTTAACGGTCGGAAACAATTCCGCACGGGTGCCGCGACGTTCGGCGCGTGCCTGATCGATACGGGTCATGGCTATCTTGACATCAAGGTTTCCCGCCAACGCTTGGTCCATGAGATGGTTCAGGTGCGCATCGCCGAAACTTTTCCACCAGTTTTTCAAGGCCTCCGGACTGGCCGGTTTCAAGCCCGCTTCCGGTACTTGTCCTGCCTGCCAATGCTTCGGAACCGCAGGCTCGACTTTGCGGTAATCGGGCCCCATCGTGCATCCGGCCAAACCGCCCAACAGTAATAACCAGCCGGTTTTATGCATCATGACCATGACCTTTGAGGAATAAAGAAACCGCAGCGTCGATCAGACGTTGTTTTGCCGCATCCTCTAGGCCGGATTGCAAACCCAGCAGGCAGCGGAAATGTTGATCGCCTTTCAACATATCCAAAAATAACCGGCTCGATGTTTCTACGTCGGCGATATGCAAGGCGCCACGTGCATGCAGTTCGGCGAGGTAAGACGACAATTGCCGCAACACCGGTTCCGGGCCGGAACGGTAAACCAGTTCGCCCAATTCCGGAAAATGTTTCTGCTCGGCGATGATCAGCCGGTAAAGTTGCAAGGCTTCCTCGGCATAAATCAGCTCGACGAAAGCGCCGGCAATGGCTTTCAAGCCGGCAACCGGGTCGAGGAGTTCGGTCTTGACGCTGGAAAGGGTGTTCAATACCGCCTCGCACTGACTCTCGATCACTGCGGCGAATAACTCCTGTTTGCCTTTAAAATGGTTGTAAAGAGTCGGTTTCGACACCGGCGCGGCTTCGGCGATGGCTTCCATGCTGGTGCCGCTGTAACCGTGGGCAATAAAAACGCGCTTAGCCGCATTGAGAATAGCCTGTCGTTTGGGGTTGTTAGGATTGTTCATCTTAAGGATTGAATAATTTCGTTGCATCAAAGCGGGGTCAGTGATTATACTAAACTACACCGTTTAGTTAGGCAATAAAAATTTATGTCACTCCCTCTCTCCAAAAAAACCCTATTAATCTCTTTTCTGCTCATGGTCGCAATCGCGGCTGGCATCGTCTATTGGCTCAAGGCGATCCATCCTTTCGAGACTACCGACAACGCCTATCTGAAGGCGCACATCAGCTTGATTAGCTCCAAGGAGACCGGGTATGTCAAGGAGGTGTTGTTCGTGGATAACCAGAAGGTGAAGCCAGGCGACCTGCTGGTGGTGATCGATGATCATGACTTTAAGGCCCGTGTCGCCGAGGCTGAAGCCCAGGTGCTGATGGAAACAGCGCACATCCAGACCCTGGAAGCCAACAAACTCACCCAAAACGCCAAAATACGCGAGGAGGCGGCGAATATCGCTGCCGCCAATGCCGATCTGAATCGCGCCGGCAAGGATTTGAAGCGTTACGGCAATCTCGCCCAGGAGGGGGCTATTTCCGCGCAATCTCATGATAGCGCCCAGTCTACTTACACCCAGGCATCCGCCCATCGGGATAAATTCAGTTCGGCCGTGCAGGGAGCGAAAAGTGAATTGGCTACTCTGGATGCGCAAATCGAGGAAACCCGCGCCCGTGTCAAAGCCGCCGAGGCCGCGCTGGAGCTGGCCCGCATCGACCTGGGGAATACCCGTATCGTAGCGCCAATAGCTGGCGTCATCGGCAATCGCAGCGTGCAGGTCGGGCAATTGGTCAAACCCGGCAGTGCGCTCGGCTTTCTGATTCCGGACGATGGCCTGTTCGTGGAAGCGAACTTCAAGGAAACCCAGATCGCCCGGATGCAGCCGGGGCAAGCGGTGGGGATTTACGTTGATGCTTACCCCGGTGAGGTCTTCGAAGGGTCAGTGGACAGTTTCGCACCTGCGTCCGGTTCGGAATTCAGTCTGTTGCCGTCGGAAAACGCCACCGGCAACTTCACCAAAATTGTACGCCGTGTCCCGGTGAAGATTTCGTTCCGCCCCGGTACCGACTTAACTCGTCTGAGACCGGGACTGTCCACCGAGGTTAAGGTTCGAGTAAAGTAGCGCAACATGATCAAGACCACAGAGACTATAGCCGCCGAAGACGTGCCGGAGAGTCATGGCGGTGCGGCTGAAAAACCGCTCACCCCGCAACAATGGTTCGGTTTTTTCGGCATGGTGTTCGGCATTTTCATGGCGATTCTGGACATCCAGATCGTCGCCAGTTCGATGCAACAGATCCAGGCAGGATTGGCGGCTACAAAAGACGAGATTGCCTGGGTGCAAACCGCCTACCTGATCGCCGAAGTGGTGATTATCCCCCTATCCGGCTGGCTGAGCCGGGCGCTGTCGACCCGTTACCTGTTCGTGCTGTCTTGCGGCGGCTTTACGCTGATGAGCCTGTTTGTTGCCTTATCCTGGAATCTGCCCTCGATGATCGTTTTTCGCGCCCTCCAAGGCTTGTTTGGCGGCGCTATGATTCCCACCGTGTTTGCGGTGATCTACACGATGTTTCCGCCCCGTCTTCAACCGTCCATGTTCATCGTCGTCGGCCTGGTGGTGACCATCGCACCCACGGCGGGACCGGTGCTGGGCGGCTATCTTACCGAAGCATTTTCTTGGAAAGCGCTGTTTCTGATCAATCTGTTACCAGGATTTTTGGTCTGTCTGAGCACTTGGCTGTTCGTGCGGGTGGATGAACCGGACTGGAAATTGCTCGAAAAAATCGATTTTCTCGGCATCGTCTACATCATCGTCTTTCTCGGCAGTATGCAATTTGTGCTGGAAGAAGGGGTGCGGAAGGAATGGTTTGATAGCCGCGAGATCGTGTTTTTTAGCGTGGTTGCCGCCATCGCCGGCATCGCCATGTTCTATCGCGAACTGACCATCGAACACCCTATTGTCGATCTCTGGGCATTCCGCAATCTCAACTTCGCCGTGGGCTGTGTGTTCAGCTTCATCCTCGGCATCGGTATGTACACCACCGTTTATTTGATGCCGGTGTATCTGGCCAGCGTCAAAGGTCTTAATAGCCTGCAGATTGGCCAATATGTGATGGTCACAGGACTGTTTCAGCTGCTGTCGGCCTTCGTCGCTGGCCCCCTCGCCAAAGTATTGGATTCACGGCTGATGATGGCGATGGGCTTGTCTCTCTATGGGCTGGGTGCCTGGATGAACGGCGATCTCACTAATGAGTCAGGCTACTGGGAGTTTTTTTGGCCGCAGGCCTTGCGTGGCTTTGCCCTGATGTTTGCCTTTCTGCCCATCAATTCGCTGGCCTTGGGCACTTTGCCGCCGGAAGAAGTCAAAAATGCCAGCGGACTTTACAATCTGATGCGCAACCTGGGTGGTGCCATCGGCCTTGCCGTCTCTAACACGCTAATGATTCAATTGAACAAGGAGCATTATGCCGTGTTGCGTGAATCGGTGGCGCCGGGGTCTCCACAAGCGCAATCGCTACTGGCGGGCTTGCAGGAACGCATGGCCGGCTTGTCGTTATCGGACAGCGAACTGGCCGCACTCAAGCAGCTTTACGGCCTGGTGATGCGAGAAGCCGAGGTGATTACCCTCAATACGCTGTTTCATATCCTCAGCCTGGTTTTTTTCCTGGCCTTATTGCTGATGCCATTGGTCAGAAAAGTATCGGCGGATGCCGGTGGCGCGGCGGGCGGCCATTGACCGAATGAAGCTTCTTGTTAATTTCCTGCGGAGTAACCTATGGATCAATAGATTTACAGCGCTCAACCTGCCGTCTCGCCTGCATCACCTGCGGTGGTGAGCACGACTGATACCTACTACCCATTTTTCTAGCCTGAGGAGACCACACTATGAAACTTTATTACAGCCCCGGCGCTTGTTCGTTATCGCCCCACATCGTTCTCGAAGAGGGTGGATTCCACTATGAAACCGAGCAGGTCGACCTAGCCAGCGGTAAAACAGAAACCGGCGTCGATTACCGCACGATCAATCCCAATGGTTACGTACCCGCCCTGCTGCTCGATGACGGTCAAGTGTTGACCGAAGGTCCGGCCATTATCCAGTATCTCGCGGACCATGTGCCGGAAACAGAGCTGGTGCCGCCGCTTGGCAGTATCGAGCGTTACCGCCTGATGGAATGGCTCAACTTCATCTCTACCGAGCTGCACAAGAGCTTCGGCGCGCTGTTCAATCCACAGGCGCCGGAAGCCTGGAAAGACCTCGTCAAGGCGCAACTGGCCCGGCGTTTCGATCATGTCAGTACCCGGCTCGATGGCAAACGCTGGCTAATGGGCGACAATTTTACTGTGGCTGATGCCTATCTTTTCACCGTACTGGGCTGGGGCAATTACGTCGGTGTCGATCTTGCCCCATGGCCAGTGCTGGTCGCCTATCAGGGCCGCGTCGCCGCACGTCCTGCGGTGCAGGCGGCGCTCAAGGCCGAAGGACTGATTGAATAACTATTATCACACCCTGCTGGCGGGGGCCGTCGGCAAGGGCAAGATAACCAACGCCAGCGCGCGCAAAACCACTGATTAAATAGGAGTACACCCCATGACCAAATCAAAATCTACTGCCGCCTCTAAAAAGACGGCTCAAGCCGTTGCCGAGCAACCGAATCGTCCGCTCGTAACACCAGAGGAGCGCTATCGAATGATCGCTGAAGCCGCCTATTACCGCGCCGAAAAGCACGGCTTTGCTGGCGGCGACATGGCGGAAGACTGGCGCGAAGCAGAAGCGGAAATCGACTGCCTGTTGCAACAAACGAATCAGGGGAACAGCATTTTGCCCAATCATGAAATCCCACAACAGGTTCAGACCGCACTCGAAAGCGAGCCAACCGTCATCGCCGATAAGGTGCCGGGGAGATAATGCTCCAGGCACTACTGGGCGACGAATTGGACAAAGAACCCCTAAAGCGGGTCATTTAAGCCGTGGTAGCAGGCACTCGCATCGGCCGCAGCGGCGGCGAAACTAGCGCATCAGGAAGCATCGGGACGCAGCGATGAACCTACGTCATTTTATCTGGAACACACCGTTGTTATCAGATAAAAAAAGAATCGAGTGCCTGCCCTTCTTTTGGTTAATGCGCATTAAAGTACTGGTTTTGTCTCCCGACTGGCGCACTATCAAAATCCGTTTGCCACATAGCTGGATTGCAACTAATGTCGGGGGTAGTTTATTTGGCGGATTCCAAGCCTGTCTGGCTGATCCTATTGCAGCAATGGCATGTCAGAAATTATTCCCCGACCATAGGGTTTTGACAAGTTCGTTACAGCTGGATTTTAGAGCGCAAGGTCTAAGTGATTTAGAACTCATTTTTCATATGTCTCCGGAAATAGAGCGGCAAATACGCACTGACTTAGCTAAAAAAGGCAGAAGCACACCGACATTTGAATACGGTTATTATCAGGAAGATGGTTCTTTGTGCACGCTTATTAAGGCAAAAGTAGCTATCCGTCCTATTGCCGACCGCTAAAAAGGTAGACGTGATGATTCCTTCGTAAAGGCGTAATAGAGCCCCCTAGGCCACATCAGCGCTTTTAAATTTATTTGGGGGTTTTTGCGGTTTCCGACGGTAGCGGAATGAACGATCTTTGTGCCGAATATCCCGGACTGTATCGATTCGCAAAGTTGCTGGCGCTAATCGCGATTGGTATTCAGTCGGCAGAGATTGAGGTGCAGCGCTAATTTTTGTCGCCTTGTTCAATTAGCCTAACCTAATATGTCGTCAAATTGTAGCTGCGCTCCCACTGGGCCAACTGGCGGGTCTACTCCATTTAAGGGCCATTGTCAGTTTTAGCATGACTCAGAACGAATTTTGGCGTGACAAAATTTTCGGCGGTTCCGGCTTACAACCCCTTTTATGGTAAGAGTTTAAGAGTTGTAATGGCAATCAATGCACTAAGTGGGCAAGACCATGTGTTAGAGCCTAGTGCGGCCAAACATATATTGATATGTTTGGCCGCAAAGGGGCAATCGGCCTTGCTGTAGCGTACATTTACTTTAGAAAAATACATACTCTTAGATCAACAATTGAGTCATCGTGATCTTCCACAGAATAATTTTCCGCTTGCATAATTTGTTTATCATCATAAGATAGTAATTAATTACTATCCTTTTGAGAGCAACCGTGAATACCCATGTAAAACATCTTCCTGCGGATGAACGACGGGCCGTAACAGTCGAGGCGGTGGTTGAATTGGCGGGTTCGCAAAACCCCAGCGAAATCACAACTGCGGCTATCGCCAAGCATATGAACCTGACCCAGGGCGCGTTGTTTCGTCATTTTCCGACCAAGGACGCCATTTGGCAGGCAGTCATGGAGTGGGTGGCGGAACGCCTTCTGGCCCGGATTGATTGCGCCGCACAAGGTATTGAATCGCCTCTAGCCGCGATGCAGGCGATATTCATGAGCCACGTCGAGTTCGTGGCCGAGCATCCAGGGGTTCCCCGAATGATGTTTGGAGAATTGCAACGTGCCGAGCAGACCGCGCCCAAGCGTATAGTGCAAGCTTTGATCCGGCGTTATGGAGAACGCCTGCACCGGCTGATCGAGGCGGGCAAGGCTTGCGGCGAGCTGTCCGCCACACTCGATACCGAAGCGGCGGCCACCCTGTTCATCGGCACGATCCAAGGCCTGGTCATGCAATCGCTGCTGGCCGGCAATGTGGAGCGTATCCGCCACGATGCACCACGCGTCTTTGCCATTTATCAGCGTGGCATCCGGAGTGCGCAATGAATCGCATGCCTCTACAAAAACGCACCTTGGCGCTTATGGCAGTTATTGTGCCGTTGCTTGTGCTTTTCGTCTACGTCGCCTTACGATCCGGCCCGCTAGCACCGGTAACCGTGACGGTCGCGGAAGTAAAGTCAAAGTCAATTGCCCCTGCGCTATTCGGTATCGGCACGGTGGAGGCGCGCTATACCTACAAAATTGGTCCCACGGTTGCCGGTCGCGTGCAACGTCTGGAGGTGCATGTGGGCGATCGGGTGAAGGGCGGTCAAGTGTTAGGCGAGATGGATCAGGTCGATCTCGATGATCGCGTCCACTCGCAGGAATCGGCATTCAAGCGTGCCGAAGCGGCTTTGCGCGAAGCGAAGGCTCGGCAAGCGTATGCGAAGGCCCAGTTGCATCGATATGAACAATTGTTTGCAGTACGCTCGACCAGCGAAGAAATAGTCGACACCAAGCGACAGGAATTGCAGATAGCGGATGCTGTACTTACGGTTGCCCATGAAGACGTCGCTCGTGCCCGATCTGACCGGGAGGCATTGATTACGCAGCGGGGCAACCTGCGTCTGATCGCGCCGGCTGATGGCTTGGTCAGCTCCCGAGATGCTGATCCCGGCACAACTGTCGTTGCTGGTCAAGCTGTGGTGGAAGTGATCGATCCCGAAAGTTTATGGTTGAACGTGCGCTTCGACCAGATCAGTGCCGCCGGACTTGCCGCCGGACTATCAGCCCGCATTGTGTTGCGCTCCCGCAGTGGCCATGTGCTGGCCGGCCGTTTACTGCGGGTGGAACCCAAAGCTGATGCCGTAACTGAAGAAATGCTTGCCAAGGCGAGTTTCGATTTGCCTCCCGATCCATTGCCGCCGCTGGGTGAACTGGCCGAAGTCACAGTCGACTTGCCTGCCCTACCAGTTGCCCCGGTGATTCCCAATGCCGCCATCCATCGTGAGAATGGGCAAGTGGGAGTCTGGCAAGCTATGGACGGCGACCTGCACTTTACCCCCGTTAAATTAGGTGTTGCTGATCTTGATGGCCAAGTGCAAATACGCGATGGACTCAAGAACGGCGATCGGGTAGTGGTATACAGCGAAAAGGCGCTGACCACTCGCAGCCGAATTCATGTGGTTGAACACATTCCCGGTGCCGCACGATGATCAGCTTGGCGGGCCGCGATATTCTCCATTCCTGGGGTAAATTCGTGTTCACCGGCGTCGGATTAGGCTTATTGATCGGCGTGACGCTGAGTATGGCCGGCATCTATCGGGGCATGGTCGACGATGCACAGGTGATGCTGGACAATACAGGCGCGGATCTGTGGGTAGTGCAACAGGGCACTCAGGGGCCTTATGCCGAATCGTCCAGTCTGTACGACGATCTGTATCGCAGTCTGCTGAATATGCCGGAGGTAGAATACGCAGCCAATGTCACCTATCTGATTATGCAGGTAGGCCACGGCGAGCAGGATGTTAGCGCCATGGTAGTTGGCGTCACGGCCGGCAAGCCGGGTACGCCGGGACAGCCCCGGTATCTCGTCACTGGACGACATATCACCCGTAGTCACTATGAAGCCATTGCCGATATTTCCAGCGGATTTCAGCTCGGTGAGCGCATCCGAATCCGCCGCAATTTTTACACGGTCGTCGGATTATCCAAACGCACGGTGTCTTATAACGGTGATCCGATGGTGTTCATTCCGCTCAAAGACGCACAAGAAGCGCAATTTCTGAAAGACAACGATGCTCTGGTTCAGCAGCGCCGCCGCAATGCCGAGAACCCGGACTTCAATCGCCCAGGCATTCCCGATCTGCTCGCTGTGGTGAACGCATCGCAAAGTACCAACACCTATGTTAATGCGGTACTTGTTAAGCTCAAACCCGGCACACTCCCTGAGGATGCAGCCGAAACGATTCGCCGCTGGACGCGCCTGCAGGTTTATACCCGTGCCCAGATGGAATCGATTCTGATGGACAAAGTAATCGATAAATCAGCCAGGCAAATCGCCTTGTTTTTGGTGATTCTGAGCATCGTCAGCGCGGCCATTGTTGCTTTCATCATCTATACCTTGACCTTGGGAAAAATCCGGGAAATCGCGGTGCTTAAACTGATCGGCACCAGGAACCGCACCATTGCCGGCATGATCATGCAGCAGTCGCTTGCGCTTGGCACTATAGGTTTTGTGGTGGGGAAAATCACCGCTACCTTTTGGGTGCCGATTTTCCCCAAGTATGTGCTGTTGGAGCCACTTGATTCCGTCGCCGGTTTTTTCGCTGTGCTGGCAATCTGCGCATTGGCCAGCCTTGTTGCTATCCGTATGGCGCTCAAGGTCGATCCGGCCGACGCCATAGGAGGCTAAGGTGAGCGGCAAAGGCATTCACATTGAAGGTTTAAAGAAACGCTACGGCGAGGGCGATACCGCTGTTCATGCCTTGAGGGGCGTGGACATGCAGGTTGCTCCGGGTGAAGTGGTAGGACTCATCGGACCATCAGGTTCCGGTAAGAGCACCCTGCTCAAGTGTCTGGGGGCGGTGATCGATCCGACTGCCGGTCGCATGGTTCTGGGTGATGAGGTGATCTTTGACAACGATTGGAAAGTACGTGACCTGCGAGCCTTGCGGCGCGACAAGATCGGCTTCGTATTCCAGGCACCCTACCTGATTCCTTTTCTCGATGTGACCGACAACGTTGCACTGCTGCCGATGTTGGCAGGGATTCCCAATAGTAAAGCGCGTGCGAAAGCACTGGAGCTTCTCACCGCACTGGATGTACAACACCGCGCCCGTGCCATGCCGTCGCAGCTTTCCGGCGGCGAACAGCAGCGCGTTGCAATCGCGCGGGGGCTGGTCAATCGCCCGCCTGTGATTCTTGCCGACGAGCCCACCGCGCCGCTCGACAGTGAACGGGCCATGGCCGTTATCCGTATCCTCAACGACATGGCACGCCAGTTCGAGACCGCCATCATCGTTGTCACCCACGATGAAAAAATTATTCCCACCTTCAAACGCATCTACCATATCCGCGATGGCGTGGCCCATGAGGAAGTCGGCGAAGGACGAGGATTTGAGTGAGAAAACAATTAAATTCAAGGTGCTTTATGACATACCAAAACTTCCCGAAAAATCTATTGACTGTCATTGCAGCCAGCGTATTTATAGCCGGCATCTACTCGCATGCTTGGGCTGATGGAGATACCGAAGTTAAGCCGTTAGAACTAAAAAGGATCATGCAAGAACTCGGTAGGAGTATGCAGGCCATCACAGACGCTATTTCTCGTGAAGATTGGGCTTTGGTCGCCAAAATTGCGCCACAGATCGCCGAGCATCCAGAGCCGCCCGTTATCGAGAAGATGCGTATCCTGACGTTCATTGGCACCAATATGGGCACATTCGAAAGTCATGACGAAATAACGCATCAAGCTGCGCGGGCGCTGGAACAAGTTGCCGCTCGGAACGATGGACAAGGCGTGATCACAGCCTTTGCGAATCTGCAAAGCAGTTGCCTGGCTTGCCATCAGAGTTTTCGTCAATCGTTCGTGGAACATTTTTATGGGCAATGTTGAAGGAATACACCGTCACGGCATTGATCGATCGAAGACCGATCACATGACGGTTCGGACCTATACAGCCATCATTTTTGCCGGATTGCTGGCAGGTTGTACCGTAGGGCCCGATTTCAAACCACCGGCCGCCCCCGATATGCCAGCCTACACCGCAACCCCTTTGTCAACTCAAACGGCATCCGCAGCCACGGCTTTTGGGGGGGCACAACACTTTAGGATCGGCTCAAATGTGAGTGCACAGTGGTGGCGTGATCTGGGATCTTCCAAACTCGACGCGCTGATAGAACAGGCTTTTCAGGCCAGTCCAACGCTGGCTTCTGCAAGAGCCACGTTACGTCAGGCGCAGGAAATCCGTGCGGCGCAGGAGGGGGCGATGATGTATCCTCAAGTCGATGCCGGTTTCAGTGCTCAACGACAACGCTTTAATCCCATCGTATTGGGGCAAGATGACCAGGCGCGGGAATTCAGTTTGTTTAACGCCGGTGTTAACGTAAATTATCAACTCGACCTTGCCGGCGGTAACCGCCGCGCATTGGAAGCCTTAGTCGCTCAAACCGAGTATCGTCGTCACGAAGTGGAAGGTGCGCAGCTGACCTTGGCGGGCAACATCGTTACCGCCGCGATCACCCAAGCCAGGCTTGCGGCACAAATACAGACTACGGAGGCCATTCTTCGCGCGCAAGATGAACAATTGCACATTACCCAAGAACGCGTGCGTCTTGGCCAGGGCGCACCGGATGAGGTATTGGCACTGCAAACCCAAGTGGAACAGACTCGCGCCGGACTTCCTCTGTTGCGCAAACAGAGCCAGCAGAATGAACATTTGCTGGCCGCACTCACCGGCCGTGCCCCGGGAGATGGGCGATTACCCACTTTCACTCTGGAAGAATTCACCCTACCGTCCGATTTACCCTTAATCGTACCTTCCGAGTTGGTGCGCCGCCGCCCCGACATCCTGGGCGCAGAAGCGCTGTTACACGCGGCCAACGCGGAATACGGCAGCGCAATCGCCAAGCTGTATCCGCAACTTAATCTCAGCGCCGATCTCGCTACGCAGACCTTGGTTGCAGGCGCATTGTTCGGCCCCGGTTCGGCAATATGGAATGTCCTTGGACAACTTACCCAGCCGCTCTTTAATCCCGCACTGCCCGCCGAAAAGCGCGCGGCATTGGCCGCGTTCGATGCCGCGGCAGCCAATTACCAAAGCGTGGTGCTCGAATCCCTGCGCAATGTGGCCGATGTCCTGCGCGCACTGGAGAACGATGCCCAGGCATTGGCAGCATTGGCCGGCGCCGATGCTGCGGCACAGGGCTCTTTGCAATCCGTGCAGAGGCAATATGCACTGGGTGCAGCCAGCTACGTTCAGCAACTGATCGCACAACAAGCGGCGCAACAGACCAGAATTAACTTGATCGCGGCTCAGGCGCAGCGCCTTGTCGATAGTGCGGCTCTGTACCAAGCTATGGGTGGCGGTGTCAGTTAAGACTATACCCTAACCTGATGTCAGGCTGTGCGTTACTTTGGCGTCAGGATAGAGTATGTTTTTTCAAATATTGACACATGCCGCCAAAGGCTATAGATTTTATCCTGACACTTTTGGTTATTTGAGGGCTGTTCATTTGCAAGGGCATCGGATTGGTTACATCAGAGTCAGCTCGTTCGACCAAAATCCGGAACGGCAACTGGAACAGGTCGAGGTCAGTAAGGTGTTTACCGATAAGGCTTCCGGCAAAGACACCGAACGCCCCGCCTTGGACGAGCTACTTGCGTTTGTTCGAGAAGGCGATACGGTCGTCGTGCATAGCATGGACCGCTTGGCGAGAAATCTGGATGACTTACGGCGCTTGGTGCAACAGTTAACCAAACGCGGCGTGCGCATCGAGTTCGTCAAGGAATGCTTGACTTTCACTGGCGAAGATTCGCCGATGGCCAATTTATTGCTTTCTGTCATGGGGGCGTTTGCCGAGTTCGAACGGGCGCTGATCCGCGAACGGCAGCGCGAAGGCATTGCGCTGGCCAAACAGCGCGGCGCTTACCGGGGGCGCAAGAAAGCACTATCGACTGAGCAGGTAGCAGAGTTACAAAGCCGGGCCAGTGCCGGCGAGCAGAAAGCCAAGTTGGCCCGCGAGTATGGCATTAGCCGCGAAACCCTATACCAATATTTGAAAACCACTGCGTAATCATGGCCAGGCGCTTGGTTTTGTCCGCTACGGAACGGGGTAGTTTGCTGGCCTTGCCTGATACTCAAGACGACCTGATCCGCCATTACACTTTCAATGAATCCGACTGGGCTCTGATTCGGCAGCGCCGGGGTGACGCCAATCGACTGGGCTTCGCGGTACAGCTCTGCCTGCTACGTTACCCTGGTCATGCGTTAGCTGCGAACGCGACGAAACGCGGCGCGAACATTTCCAGGAACTGCGCGGCTATCTTGGCTTATCGACCTTCGGTTTGTCCGATTTTCGGTTTCTGGTGAAAACGCTGGCCGATCTCGCCATGCAAACCGATAAGGGTGTGGTGTTAGCGGCCTATGCCTTGGAAGCGCTTCGCCAACGCAAGGTTATTCTACCGACGATTAATGTGGTCGAGCGAGCCTGTGCCGAAGCCATCACTCGCGCGAATCGCAGCCTCTACCGGACATTGGCCCAGCCGCTCACGGCGTTGCATCGACAACGGCTCGACGAACTGCTGAAAATCAAGCCGGATTCCAACACGACTTGGTTGATTTGGCTACGCCAGTCGCCTTTGAAGCCCAATTCCCGTTATATGCTGGAGCACATCGAGCGACTGAAAACCATTCAGGCCATTGCCTTGCCGGATGGCATTGGTCGGCACATTCACCAGAACCGGCTATTAAAAATCGCGCGTGAAGGTGGGCAAATGACGCCGCAGGACCTCGGCAAGTTTGAAAGCGAGCGCCGATACGCCACGCTCGTGGCTGTATCCTTGGAAAGCACGGCGACCATTGTCGACGAAATTATTGATTTGCACGACCGTATCCTGTTGAAGTTATTCAGTGCAGCCAAGCACAAGCATCAACATCAGTTCCAACAACAGGGCAAGGCGATCAACGACAAGGTACGATTACTTTCAAAAATCGGTCATGCCTTGTTGGACGCCAAGCAATCGGAGAGCGATCCTTACGTCGCAATCGAGTCCGTTATTTCCTGGGACGACTTCCAGCAAACCATCATCGAAGCGGATCAACTGGCCAAACCCGCCGCATTCGATCACTTACACTTGCTTGCTGAGCAATTCAGCACCCTCCGCCGCTATACGCCGGATTTTCTGGACGTGCTGACATTACGAGCGGCACCAGCGGCGCAAAATGTGTTGGATGCCATTGCGGTAATTCGCATTATGAACAGTACCGGCACACGCAAAGTGCCGATTGATGCGCCGACGGCTTTTATCAAACCGCGCTGGAAGTCGCTGGTACATGCCGAGCCAGGGCTTGACCGTCGCTTCTATGAAATCTGTGCGCTCACTGAACTGAAAAACGCACTCCGTTCCGGCGACATCTGGGTACAGGGTTCCAGGCAATTTCGCGACTTCGATGAATACCTGTTGCCTTCTGAGAAATTTCGGGCGCTCAAACAGGCAAAGGCATTGCCGGTTGCCGTTAATCCGGATTGCGAACAATATCTACATGATCGGTTGCAGTTGCTCGAACAACAACTGAGCACGGTAAACCGTTTAGCATTGGCCAATGAACTGCCCGATGCCATCATCACCGATTCAGGGCTGAAGATCACCCCATTGGATGCCGTCGTTCCTGAAGCGGCACAACAATTGATCAACCACGCAGGCATGTTGTTACCCCGCATCAAAATCACCGAATTATTGATGGACGTGGACGACTGGACCGGCTTTAGCCGGCATTTTGTGCATTTGAAGGATGGAGAGCCGACTAAAGACCGCACTTTGTTGCTATCGACCATCTTGGCCGACGCCATTAATCTGGGGCTCACCAAAATGGCCGAGTCTTGCCCCGGCACGACTTACGCCAAACTGTCGTGGCTGCAAGCCTGGCATATCCGGGACGAAACCTATTCCGCCGGATTAGCCGAGTTAGTGAATGCCCAGTTCAATCATGCGTTTGCCGAAAACTGGGGCGATGGCTCGACCTCGTCTTCTGACGGCCAGCGTTTCCGGGCGGGCGGTAAGGCCGAGAGCTCGGGCCATGTCAATCCGAAGTATGGCAGCGAGCCGGGCCGATTGTTCTATACCCACATTTCCGACCAGTACGCCCCTTTTCATACCAAAGTCGTGAATGTCGGTATCCGCGATTCGACCTATGTGCTCGATGGTTTGCTGTATCACGAATCGGATTTGCGGATCGAAGAACATTACACCGATACCGCCGGCTTTACCGACCATGTTTTTGCACTCATGCATCTGCTGGGCTTTCGCTTTGCGCCCCGTATTCGCGATTTGAAGGATACCAAGCTGTATGTACCGAAAAACGGCCAAGATTACCCAGCGTTGCAGAGCATGATCGGCGGTAATTTGAATATCAAAAGCATCCAAACGCATTGGGACGAGATACTACGGCTTGCGACGTCAATCAAACAAGGCACTGTCACCGCGTCGTTGATGCTACGGAAACTGGGCAGTTACCCACGGCAGAATGGACTGGCTGTGGCCTTGCGCGAACTGGGTCGTATCGAGCGCACCTTGTTCATTTTGGATTGGTTGCAAAACGTAGAACTGCGCCGACGTGTCCATGCGGGACTGAATAAGGGCGAGGCCCGCAATGCCTTAGCCAGAGCGGTATTCTTTAATCGCCTGGGCGAAATCCGCGACCGAAGCTTCGAACAACAGCGTTATCGTGCCAGTGGCCTTAATTTGGTAACGGCGGCCATTGTGTTATGGAACACCGTCTATCTGGAAAGGGCTGTCGAAAAACTGCGGGGATTGGACAAGCCTATTGATGATGCGCTACTGCAATACTTGTCGCCGTTGGGTTGGGAACACATCAGTCTGACGGGCGATTACATTTGGCGTCATAATAGAAAGATTGAAGAAGGGCAATTCAGACCGCTGCGAACTACTGAAAAGTCTTAGCGTACTATTTTTTCCGAATCCTGCGGCTATCCCAAAGGTAATTCCATTGGATTCGGCCATCTTCACTCCTTACCGCGTGTGTAAACCTGGTCGGTATTTTCGGCCTTCTGGGCCGGATATATAATTTACTAAAATTAGTATTTTATAGCATTATAATTAAAATGCAAAAACGTAAATATTAGGCGAATAAGCAAAAAATCGCCTATTTAGGGGCATGAAAACACAATGATATGATATGAAATCATAATATTTTTACTAAAACCTTTGTTTTAGTAAATTTAATTGTTTGCGAACCTTACGATAACTAATCAACAATGTAGCAACCGCTCCCAAAGCCATTGCAGCTTCTTTGAATAATACCGATATTGAATGAACCAATTGAATCGCAGTATCCAAGTCAAAATTCATTTTGCATTCCTCATGTTGTCGATGGCCCCAGATTACGGCCTGGATCGAGTGAGCAGGGTTAAACTGGTTTAATATCTTGCTGGTTACTACGATACCTATCTGATTCTTCAAGCTTAATGAGAAGGACTTCGCTCCGGTTTTGGAAAAATTATGCCGAGAACAAGGAATGCAAAACATGCTGGAAACATTTCCACTGTGACAAGATGAGATGAAATATGCTTATCCCCAACGTTACAAACGTGAGAAAACAGCATGGGCATACAGGATCGAGACTATTACTGGGAAAAACATAAGGAAGCAAGCGAGACCAATAGCCGAAGTCTGCTCTATAAAACGCCACATCGTTATCGCTAAAAATCACAGACGGGCGGCGGTAGATGTCGTAGCATGGCGACTTATAATGATATGATATGATTTCGCATTGTTTGATATCATATGTTGCGACTATGCATGACTCCACAGAACGCGATCTTTATCAACTTCTTCAATACGCCAAAAGCATCAACGAAGAAACCCGCACGACTCAAACCATGATCTAAGTGGTTATTCGCCTGCTGAATAACCTGGGCAAGAAATAACTTCAAATGAAATGGTATGATATGACTTCATATCTAATGAAATAACATAGGATGAATTGGCATGATTATTTTGATTGGGGGAGAGAAGGGCGGTACTGGCAAAACCACGCTGGCGACCAACCTAGCTGCGATGCGAGCGTTGGCTGGCAGGGACGTTCTATTGATCGATACAGATCCACAAGGCAGCGCTAATTATTGGGCGCAAAGCCGAGACGAAGAGAAGGTGATGCCACGTGTCGCTTGCGTACAAAAATTCGGCAAGGGTTTGCCTGCCGAAGTCAAAGATCTTGAACACCGTTATCAGGACATAATCATCGATGCCGGCGGCCGAGATTCAGTGGAATTGCGTTCCGCCTTGGTTGTTGCGCAAAAAGCGTATGTACCTATCCAACCCAGTCAATTCGACATCTGGACCTTGAATCAAATGGACGAGCTGGTCGAAACGGCAAAAGCATTCAACCCGGATTTGCAGGCACGAGTCATCATCAGCCGCTCATCGACCAATCCATCTGTTCACGAATCCGACGACACTGGCAAACTGTTGGACGATTTTTCGAATCTTGGTCTGGCAAATGTCACCATTCGCGACCGAATTGCCTACCGGAAAGCGGCAAAAGAAGGTTTGGCGGTTATCGAGGTAAAACCGAAAGATCCCAAGGCCGTCGAGGAAATGGAAACGTTGTATAAAGAGGTGTTCGGCAATGAGTGAATTGAAAAGCAGACCGCCGAAAATGTCGGAACCGAATTTGGATGCTTTCCTTTCCGGAGCCGAACAGCGCACCGAACCCAAAACCAAGCTGGCAAAAAAAATCGCGGCTTATCCTTGGGAAGAAGCAGGGGTTAGGGATGATGTGACCAAAGTTTACAACGTCCGCCTTCCGGAACCGTACCTGCTGAAACTCAAATACATTGCCGAGCACACGCCAGGCAGCATGCACAAGTTCTGTCTAGATCATCTGCTAACGGCAATTGACGACAAGATCGATGAACTGACGAAATGATATGGCGAGGAATACGCGATCACGCATTCAGCCATCAAAAGAAGCTGGCTATTGAGATTTTTATAATTTGGATCGAGGCAATATTATTGATTTCATAACTTCGACCATTTTGTCTTGGGTAGCTTCGATACGCGCAAGTGCAGCCCTGATAGTGGACTCACCGAACTGCGCAGTTCGGGCATCATTGGTTAGCCAAAGCTTAAGCAACCCACCAAGACGCCCCAGGTCGCCATTGATCTTTGCCAACTCTAAAACCTTCTGATTGTCAGTGATGCTTTTAGGAGCGTAACCAAGGCCAAGCAACCGCAGATAAGCTGATGTGCTATGGCCTGTCTGTCGAGCATGGCCATCTATTGCCGCTTTTTCCTCCGGCGTAACCCGCACAACAATTGGCGTGCTGTTCTTTCTCGTCGGCTTCTTTTCACTATCGGCATCTCTCTTCATATTAACCATCCGTTAAACATGTGCCGGCGGCAGCCGGTTGGTCTCGCAGAGCAGGATTCCCGTTGAGTGCGTAGCGCGAATAAGAGGAAGTGAAGCGCTAGTATCGGCAATGCCGGTGCTAGCACTTCACATATCCTGCCCCGATGTTTCAGTCTCAATATTATCAACAGTTGTCAATTCGTAGTCATTGACTGATCAAAAATCAGTCAACTTTCGGTCAACTTTAAATCAATTTCTATCAAAAATAGCTTTAAACGTGAGTAAAGTTTTAGGGATTACTTGGCGGACACAAGCATTTCATCAATCTAGCAACAAACAAGAGTTGTTATATCTTCAACAGCAATATATACATAATTACGATAATTATGTAATTACGATAATTATTGTCAATGGTGTAATAATGTGCTATCCTGATAGCACAATGTCATTTTATGGAGCAAAATCATGGCCACTGTCCGTTTGACCGAAGAAGAAGTACATACGGCTTGCACCGAGATTGCTGCCCAAGGTGAGCGCCCTACTGCGTTGAAGCTGTTGGATAACTTGGGACGCGGAAGCCTAACCACAATCACTAAATACCTGAATAGTTGGTATGCCTCGGATGAAGCGCAAACGCTATCGGCTGATACTTTGCCTGCCGTTATCCAACTACCTCAAGAATTGACCAAGGATGGCGAAGACCTGCTTAAAAAAATCTGGAATATCGCCAAGGGTATTGCCGATAAAGACCTTGAGGTTCAACGGGAAGCATTACGGCAAGCCGAAAAGGACGCTCAAGCCAGAGTTGAAGAGGCATTCGCGTTTTCCGAAGCCCAAGCGATGAAAATAGAGCGCCTGGAGGAAGATTTTAGAAGTATAAAAGGGCAACTTGACGCTGAACACGTTGCGCATGTGACAACCAAAAGTTTATTAGCCGAAACTGAAAAAGCCAATGTCGGCTTATCCAAGGATAGAGAACAGCTTGAGCACGAAGTTGAAGAATTGAAAAAGCAAGTGGGTTATCTTGAAGCAACCCATAAAGCAGCGCTCGCCGACCGGCAGCAACTCGAAAAAGACCACGTTGCGGAACTCAAGCAAAAAGACGCTGAAATTCGGACGATCGATATTCAGGTTGGTAAGTTGCAATCGTCTTTGGATGCGATAACAAAATCCTATGATGATTTGAAAGTGGAAGTGCAACGTAAGAATTCTGAGCTATCCAAACAGCTTACCGCCTTGGAGAATCTACGGGGCAAATACGAATCTGAGCAAACAGAGCTGAAAAGCCTTAAATCCGAACTACAGGCATCCAAAAAAGTGGCATTGGATGCTGAAAAATTGGTGGCTAACCTGGAAGGGCGGCTTTCTGTTTATAAGTCTTTGGATGTATCCGTCAAAAATGGCGATGACAGCCCCGCTGAATAACAAAATTTTCTGGGGTTCCGGCTTAGAACCCTAATAAATTTTAATCTATCTCTGTCTTGCCGACTGTGTGGTGCTCGCCCTACCTTGACGCACACAGAAAATCGCACAGTTCGCATCATCCAAAATATAAGTCATTAAGCGGCTGAAAGCTTTCCCCAATATAACGACAAATTGATCGTCACCCCCTTTTTTTGTTTTTTCCCTTTTTTATATTTTTTAAGAGCGTCGCAGACCATGTATACCAAGGCTTTCAGCCTAAAAACAACGACAGATTGATTGTGATATGACGACAGATTGATCGTTAAACAACGACAAATTGAGCGTTACAAGTGGACGGATTGATCTTATATGACGACAAATTGATCGTTAAAACAACGACAGTTATTTTTATTTGTCGTTATTTTGGAAGGGGCGTATAGTTAGACATTGTTTACTTCATGTCGTCATATTATCTTGGAACAATCGGCCCAACTCACCGTTGTCAAATCCAACAAGGTTGTCGAAGCCAGCTACATGCTGACGCTGGCCGAGCAACGGGTTTTGCTGGCCTGTATTGCGCAGATCGATTCCAAGGCTATTTTGACGGAGAACTATCGTTTTGAAATAACGGCTTCCGGCGTGGCTGATTTGGCGGGTTTGGAAAATCTTACCAACGCCTATCGTGACCTCAAAAAAGCCACTGAAAAGCTTTATGAGCGTAGCGTCATTATTGATGATCCCGATCCAGATAATCCCCAAATCAAACATCGAAAAACGCGCTGGATAAGTAGCATTGACTATGTGCCAGGCGAGGGCAAGCTGGTTCTTAGTTTCTCTGTTGGCATCATCCCTTATTTGTCGCAATTGTCCCGCGAATTCACCAAATATAAGCTCAAGCACGTTGCTAGGTTTGAAAGTGTGTACTCCATCCGCCTATATGAATTGTTAGTGCAATGGAGTTCCGCAGGTGAGCGAGAAATTGAAGTCGAGTGGCTAAAACGTCAGTTCCAGGTGGCCGAGAAATACGATAGGGTGGTTGATCTGAAAAAGCGGGTTATCGATCCCGCTGTCGAGGAAATCAACCAGCATTCCAATTTGTGGGTTAAATATGGCCAGCGTAAATCTGGACGTACCATCACGCATTTTCAGTTTCAGTTTGGCTTGAAAGACGGCAACAAACCTAAGTCGTTAGAACGTAAACTGCTTACTGAAGAGGAAATTAACCGGCAGGCCAGACCGGGGGAAACACGGGCGGCTGTGATTGCTAGATTGACAGGTACCTCGTTATCAGAGATGGCCAAGCCGGGCGAGTCTTTTGATCAGGCGTTGGAACGGAAGCGGAGTTTGGCTGAGGTTAAGAAGAAGTTGAGGTAAAAATGCCGGAAGATGACATTTATAGCGACCCTGAGTTGGTTGAAGATTTTTTGCAAAATGTACTTTGGCCTATCCTGGATTTTGGACCGAACAGCGTTGCTTTTCTGACTAACCGTTCGGACTTGACGGATTTTTTCGGGCCAGGAATGACAGATGAGGAATATGCCCAGGTTAAGGGAGCCGTTAAGCGGCATTATGGCGTTGAACTGTTGGACCGGGAGTGTTATTACATCGCCGATATTATCCGGAGGTTGCGCGAGGCTAATGTCATATTAGGCTGATTAACGAAAGATAGCGCGCTAATAAATGAATAAAGTGATCATTATTCCTAAGTAATCGTGTCAATGCTGATCTTCCTCTTCTTTGTATTTAAAGGGGTAGGGCGGTTATGGCACATAGAATGATGTTACATGATATGGAGCCATATCATACTATTTAATATTTAGTAATCAGGTACGGCATGGCGACGGAAGACGCATGGGAGGAATCCCAAAAAGGTAAATTCGTACTCGGTGGTTTCTGTATTAGCGATGAATCGGCTAAATGGCCTGGCTTGCGGGCATGAATTCGGTAAAGAAATGCCGAGCTTGGATGTTTTGCTCAATCCAGAACCGGACGGTATCAAGCCGTTAAAAAGTAAAGAAATATGCGCGTGTCTTAGGGACGTAGGACGTGTTGGGCGATAGCGACACGTATCAAACGATACAGAATCGGTTTGTGCCACACCTTATCCATCGTAAGACATCTAGTTGACAAAAATGCAATTTTGCACAATCATTAGGTTGACAAAATTGGAAATTTGCACAAAAGGTGCCCGATGAGACTTCCTATACACTATAAATCAGACTTAACCCACGAACGCCTTACTATTATTGCCGACATTCTGTTAGAGGAATACAACAATACGCTGGACGATCTTACTTCCGACTATGATGGCCCGTATACCTGGGGCTGCACTGCATTTGGCCGCCAGAGGAAGAGAATTATCGATTTAGTTTTATCGCAGAAATATCTTTGGTTAGAGCTATCAAATAGCGCAAACGATCTGGTTTTTAAGATAGGCTCCGTTCCGTGCCGCTTTAGCACCGATAATCCAAATAATCCCAAAAAGAGCGCAACGCTGATTCCTAACCGTTATCAACAATCGCTGATTGATGAAACGGAAAACGACGAGCCGTGCCGGTTCTGTTTTATTTTAGATAAAGGTTATAACGACGATCAGGAGCCAAGAGTTGTTTTTTTGGGTTTCGATGCGGCCGATGTTATTAAATGTGAATGGAAATCTGATACTGTCAGTACGCTGCATAGCGTGACTCCGATTGTTACGCCACATGCTGTTGAAATCGGCAAGCCTGCCGTTACGCCTAAACGCCCATCGACCGATGGTGACGTGGGTCAGGCCGGGGAGAAATGAGCGCGGAGTTTTTGTCTCAAAACCTTCGGCTGGCCAGGTTATTCAATGAACTTTCGTTACAGGAATTGGCTGATGCGGTAGGTAAATCCCGGCAATATTTGAGCAGGTTGGAGTCTGGAATTGAACAGCCG
Organism: Methylomonas sp. Uni0009; assembly: GCF_054188105.3. NCBI lineage: Bacteria > Pseudomonadati > Pseudomonadota > Gammaproteobacteria > Methylococcales > Methylococcaceae > Methylomonas > Methylomonas sp. Uni0009. The sequence continues at coordinate 111,106 of NZ_JBTAFN010000002.1, forward strand.
ACTGAAGGTCTGGCACTGAACTTAGCGGAAGCCTTGGATGTGTTACCGGGCTTTTTTACGGTGTTGGATGCAATGCCGATTGCCGAAGAACAGTGCCATTTTCGTAAGCAACTGACCACGAAGGTGGCTTTACGGCAGGTTGCCCGTGCGAAAGGCGAGATGTTTAAGCGGCTGGTATCTGTATTGGACCGGAGTCTGGATTTTCCGGCCTACGGCTTTCTGCATGAGGAACCAGCCACTCCGGAAGACATCGAGAAAGTGGCCGAGGCGTGCCGTGCCGAGTGGGGATTAGGGCTAGGGCCCATCGCTAATATGATCCGGGTGGCCGAGAATGCTGGGGCAGTGTTGATGCGTATGGACGGGTTGTCCAACGAAATCGATGCAATTTCTTTTGCAACGCGAAGGCCGGTGATTACGTTGAATGCGGAAGGTAAATCGGTTTGCAGAACCCGGTTCGGCATCGCTCACGAGATAGGGCATTTAACAATTCACGTTGGAGTTCAAACCGGCGACCGGTTGACGGAAAGCCAAGCTAACCGGTTTGCGAGCGCTTTTTTAATGCCGAGAGCCTACTTCATTAAAGAATGTCAGCGGGCGTTTAGGGGCAGTCGTTTTAGCTGGTCTGCGATGTCCGATATCAAGCTAAAGTGGAAAGTTTCCAAAGCGGCCATTTTATACCGAGGCCGGCAATTGGGCGTGTTTTCCGAAGATCAATACAGATCTGGCGTTATTTATTTACGCCGGCACAGTCAGGCAATTAAGGAAGATGAAGACGATGCAATTGTTCCGGAGATTCCTGAGATCGTTTCCGATGGCTTACATGTGCTCGAACAGCAATGCGGTATGCCGCGTAGCACCATTGCACGGGAAATGTTAATAAAACCGAAGTTGCTTGATCAATTGTTAGGCGGACAGGAAACTGTGCGTGCGGAGAACGTTGTTAATCTCTTTGACCAAGGCGCAGGCAAAGCTAAGCAACAGCGTGAGTCGGTAGTATCGATATGTTGATTTGTAAAAATCCAAACCCTACCTGACAGTTTAGATTATTGGTTCCATCTTAATCTTACAGTGGTAGGCAAAAATCGGCCAATACCCGTCAGACGAAACAAAAGTCCCAATGGCAAATGTCCAGCCAAAAGCAGGCATAGGGTGTAGCCATTTTAATACGATTACACGTTGCTAATCGCACGGATGTAAGGCTTTCGTTCCTCCGATTACGCTTCGCTAATCGGAGCTACGCGGGCTTGTTAGGCCTATAGCAATGAGCAATTTTTTCAGGAACGACATGCATGCATTCAATCCTCCAAATTGCGCACGAAGGTATAAGCACCTGAGCCCTGTTTCATCCGATACAGAACGGCCGGCCGGCCGCCCTCCGAGCGTTTTTCGCCGGTATCGATCAATAGTTCCGCCTGTTCGATACGGCGACGGAAAGATTTTTTCTGCAACGGTTTTCCTATCAAAATTTCGTGCAGGTGTTGGAGTTCCGGTAGTGTGAATGTTTCCGGTAATGCATAGGCCGGTACGATCGAATACAGTGCCTTTTGGCGCATACGTTCCCGTGCCAGTTTAATGATGGCCAGATGATCGAAGGCTAACTCCATATTGTTGACCACATCCAGAGAAAGCCATTGCGCATCGGCCACCGTGTCGATGTGGGCTTCGCAGTCCTGATACGCCATCAATGCAGTATAGACAGCCGTTACCGACCAGCCTCGCTTGTCCCGCCCGGCATTGCCAATGCTTTGCAACTGCTCCAGATAGGGCGGATCGATACCGGTCTTCTCCTTGAGTTTGCGTAACACCGTCTCTTCCAGGGTCTTGTCCCGCTCCAAGTCGACGAAACCGCCCGGCAAACCCCATTTGCCCCGGTCGGGGTGGTTCGAGCGCTGGACCAATAATACTTTCAGGTTTTCTTCATGATAGGTAAACAGCACAGCATCGACAGTCAGCAGTGGGCTTGCATATTGGCGTTTATCGTATTCAGCTAAAAACTGTTTTTCATCCATGGTAGCGGTAGGTATCTCTGACCATTTGATGGCAAATTTTGAGGCAGTAAGCATTATCACAAAATTGGTGTCTTTTTGCCACTTTCGTGCTTGACAATTTAATGTCTTTTAGTCACTATTTTTATTAAGTGACTTTTCGACACAAACAGGAGAAATACCATGTTAGGCATTCAATATTTCAAAGCGGACTCATCAACGTTTGTTATCAAAACCGTTAACGGTAAAGCCCGAAAAAAAGGCAAAGGCTTGAGCTTTTTCTACAATGCTGCCACGGCCTCGATCGCCGCAGTACCGGTCAGTGCTCAGGAAGCTCCATTCATTTTTAAGCTTTTGACGGCAGACTTTCAGTCGGTGACCGTGCAAGGCCAGGTGACATATCGGGTGACTGAACCGGAAAGAATGGCCGAGATGCTGAATTACAGTCTGAAAAACGACGGTCTGACGTATGTCTCGGAAGATCCACTGAAATTGTCGGATAGGGTCATTCGTATCGTGCAATCGATTGTGCAGAACAAAGTACAAGTCACCGGACTACGAGATGCATTGAAACTGGGTCAGACGTTAGTTGCCTTGCTCCGAGAACAGCTTGCCGGGGATTCCCCGTTGGCGGCATTGGGCATCGATTTGCTGGATGTTTCGATCAGCGCCGTGCAGCCGACGCCAGAGACGGCTCGCGCCCTGGAGGCGGAGGCCAGGGAAGCGATTCTGAAGGAGGCGGATGACGCCATCTATGATCGCCGTAAATCCGCAGTCGAACAGGAACGCACGATCAAAGAGGCTGAACTGCAAACCGAGTTATCGGTGCAACAAAAAGAACAGGAAATTGCAGAATCACGGATCCTCAACGAGCGAACCATTCAACGCGGAAAAGTCGAAACTGAACGCGAGCGTTTGCAGGCCGAGATTGCCGCCGAAACACAACGCAAAGAATTGGTCGCTCTGAACAGCGAAAACAGCCGCCAGCAAGCGGATGCGGAAGCCTATGCCATTACGGAACGCATGAAGGCATTCAGGGAGCTGCCGGTGGAAAATCTCAGGGCGATGGCGCTCGCCAAAATGGAACCTGAGCAACTCATGGCCATGGCCTTTGAATCCCTAGCTCAGAATGCCGGCAAGATCGGTGAATTGACCATCACGCCGGATTTGTTCGGTCAAATCATGAAAAAATCGGCGCGGTCATGAGTGAGAATTATCAATACCGCTTTATTCTGGTGGTACGCAAGACGCGGCTGCAGGAGTTAATAGAGCGTTTCAACACCTGGCCGCAAGCTCGGTTTTACCTGGAACACAACCAGGTCGATGTCCAGGATTATCTGGATGAGCACGATCTCTATCAGCGGCGTTTGCAAGAGGCCGAACGGACGCTGAAAGCGCTGGGCCGATTTCAGCTGCTGGAGCGGCGGCTACTGCCCAATTACCAGTTTGGACCCGCCGATATCGTGGTCACCATCGGCCAGGATGGGCTGGTGGCCAATACCCTGAAATATCTCGAAGGTCAGCCGGTCATTGCGATCAACCCCGATCCTGGCCGCTGGGACGGCAAGCTGCTGCCTTTCGAAATCGGGGATTTGCAGTCAGTGGTGACACGTACCATAGCCGGCAAGTCGGCTTGCAAAACCATAGCCTTTGCCGAGGCAAAAACCAATGATGGTCAACGCATGCTGGCAGTCAATGATCTGTTTGTTGGACCGCAAAGCCATACATCCGCCCGGTATCTGCTGTCGTGGAATGGCCGCCAGGAAACTCAATCATCATCCGGTATTATCATTTCTACGGGTTTTGGCTCAACTGGCTGGTTTCAGTCGATCTTGGCTGGGGCATTAGGAGTTTCCGGCAGCGAGTCCCATCCGCTGAAAGATGGTTTTGCTTGGCATGAACAACGTCTGCAATTTACCGTTCGCGAACCGTTTCCGAGTCGGACTACCGGCACCAGCTTGGTTTTCGGCTCTATCACACCCGACACGCCGCTCAAGCTGGAATCGCAGATGCCTGAAAACGGTGTGATCTTCTCGGACGGTATCGAAACCGACTACTTGGCATTCAATTCCGGTACGGTGGTGACGATCAATTTGGCGGCGACTCAAGGGCAATTGATTGTTTGAATTTGGAGTTAGACAAATATGTGGGTATTTCAACGAATCCCAGCCGATTCCGAATTGAAACCAGTCTGACGCTCCAAACAAAAACTGCCTTTGGCACCAATGGATTTTTTAGGAATCGAATGCTCGGAATCGGCCAAAAACAGTCACTCACGACTCTTTAAACTCTCTTCTGTGAAGGTCCGCACCTCACCCGTTTTCTGACACTCAATATCGCGTAACGTCCTTTAAATTTTGTGCTGTAGCGCTGCCATACCTGCAATACAGGGAAGGCATCAAAAACAGATTCAACAACGTCGAGGTAATCAAGCCACCGAGTATCACTACCGCCATGGGGTATTCAATTTCGTGACCAGGCACGTTGCCTTTGAGGATCAGTGGTAACAGGGCCAATCCGGCGCAAGCGGCGGTCATTAGAATCGGTGCCAGACGTTCTTCGGCGCCACGCATCGCCAATCCTGCCCCAAATACCTGGCCTTCTTGCTGTTCCAGATGTCGATAGTGGCTTAAAAGCATGATGCCGTTTCGGGCAGCAATCCCCAGTACGGTGATGAAACCGACCAGCGAGCCTAGCGATAGTACCCCGCCACTTAAAAATGCTCCAACAACGCCGCCGATCAACGCAAACGGCAAAGTTAACGCCACTAAAAGCACCAAGCGCAGCGAGCGAAAATCGACATGCAGTAACACCAGGATGCCCAGCAATGAAGCCAGACTCAACCACGCCAGCCGTTCGCTGGACGCTTGTCGTGCTGCGTATTCGCCCAGAAATTCCGGATGATAGCCTTGCGCAAACGTCAGGTTTTTCACGCGGTTTTCAATTTCCCTCGCCACGCCGCCTAAATCGTTGCCACTGACATTGCAGGTAACGTCGATTCGGCGCGAGGCGTTTTCTCGTTTGATTTCGTTCGACGTAGGTGCAATGTAGATGTCCGCCACATCGCCCAATGGCACGCGTGCCCCGGATGGCGTATCGATGGTAAGTTGCCTGAGTGCAGCGAGATCATGACGGACCCGCTCAGCCCCCCAAACTGTCACGTCAATGACTTTTTGGTCACGGTAAATTTCGCCGACCTTACTGCCTTTGATTAGCGTGGCCGCGGCCCGGCGCACTTGACCGGCTGTCAAGCCGAGGTTAGCCGCCACGTCAGGCTTAAGCCGTATCTGGATCTGCGGTACCAATATTTGCGGTTCCACTTTGAGATTGGCGATGCCGGGCACATCAGTGATGGTTTTACTGACTTCGGCCGCCTTATCTCGTAGCACGTCCAAATCCGGGCCATATAACCTTACCACTACTGTCGCACTGGCGCCGGTCAGAACTTCCTTGATCCGTTCGCGCAGATAGGTCAACACATCGCGGTACAGTCCCGGATAGCCATCGACCACTGCCTGGATTTTCGCCACAGTGCTGTCGTAATCGACCGCCGTATCCAAACTAATCCACAACTCAGTGAAGTTCGGCCCCACCACTTCGTCGGCGACTTCGGCCCGGCCAATGTGCGAACCGAAATTGCGCACACCGGGAATTGCGCGCAGTTCCTGACTGGCTTGTATCGTAATCCGGCGCATGGCTTCCAGCGACGTGCCAGGCTTTTCGACCCAGTGCATCAAAAAGTCGGTTTCTTTGAAGTTGGGCAGAAACGATTCGCCGAGTCGCGGTAACGCGATGGCCGTCGATATAAACGCCATTAGCAGAAAACCCACCGCCCAACGCGGACGGCTGACGATAGCCGGCAAGAGCTGCCGATAATGCCGCTTTAAAATCTGCGTCAGCGGCGCTTCGCTTTGGCGCGGCTTGGCATTCGGTAATAGCGTCAGGCACAAAGCCGGCGTCACGGTCAGCGCCACCACCAGCGAGGCCAAAATCGCTAACAAATAGGAAAGGGCCAGTGGCCTAAAAAAGGTGCCGGCCAAGCCGTCCAGGAAAAACACCGGCACGAATACCAGCGCTACGATCAAACTGGCAAACACCACCGCGCTACGCACTTCCAGTGAGGCCTTCAAGACCACCCGGAAAGTTGACAGCGGATGAACTGCCTCTCGGTTCAACCGCAACCTGCGCATGATGTTTTCGACGTCGATAATCGCATCATCCACCACTTCGCCGACCGCAATCACCAGGCCGGCCAGTACCATGGTGTTGAGCGTGCCGCCGCGCAAATAAAGCACCACCGCAGCCGTCAGCAGCGACAGCGGAATCGCCGACAGGCTGATCACGGCAGTTCTCCACTCGAACAAAAAAGCGATCAGAATTACCGCGACTAGCATGCAACCCAGTATCAGTGCATCACTTAAATTGTTTAACGAACGTTCGATGAAGGTTGCCGGACGAAAGATAGTCGGATCGATCTCGACTTCGTGCAGACCGGGTTGCAAAGCCGCCAATGTCGCTTCGACCTTGCGCGTTACATCCAAGGTATTGCCCCAGGGTTGTTTCTCGACAATCAGCAGTAAGCCCGGCCCATCGTTGATCACCGCATCGCCAATCGGCGGCGGATGACTTTCAACGATTTCAGCCACATCGCCCAAGCGCAACGGCACACCGCCTGTGAACTGCACCACAGTGCGCGCCATATCGTCCGGTGTTTGCAGCGAAGACACGTGTGTCACTGGCAGGCGTTGATTGGGTAGATCAACAAAGCCGCCAGCCGATACGGTGGCCGCATCGCCCGCCGCACGCACCACCGCATCCAGCGTCACGCCGTTGGCGGCCAGGCGATCAGGATCGACCAGTACCTGTAACTGCCGATCACGTTGCCCCCAAATGGCTACGTTGGCCACACCAGGCACCGCCATCAACCTTGGGCGAATGGTCCACAAAGCCAATTCGGACAATTCCATCTGCGATAGTTTTTTCGATGAAACGCCAATCTTCAGCGCCCGACTGGTGGACGATAACGGCGATAACATCACAGGTGCGCGAGCCACGGCCGGCAGGCGTGGTGTGATGGTGGCGACGCGCTCCTGCACCAACTGCCTGGCTCGCATCAAATCCGTGCCCTCCTGAAAGATACAGACCACTGACGACAGACCCAACACCGACTTGGAACGTAGGGTTTTGAGCCAGGCCGTGCCGTTGACCGCGTTTTCCAAGGGCACGGTGATCAGGCTTTCCACTTCCTCGGTGGACAATCCGGGTGCTTCAGTCTGGATTTCAACCAGCGGCGGCGCGAACTCCGGGAACACATCCAGCGGCATTTGTCGGGCGGCTTGCACACCCAATATCACCAACACCACAGCCAAGGCCAGCACTAATAGACGTTGGCGTAAGGCAACAGTAATCAACCAGCGCATCATTTGCCGACTCCAAATTCGGTGCCGAACAATTCGGCCACGCCAGTGGTGACTATTTTGATACCCGCCACGATGTCGCCCGTTACGGCGGCTTGATCGTCAACCACCCGCAGTATCTGTACCCGTCGGCGCATATACCTATTGGTTTCCAACACTTGATATATCCAGCTGCCACCACTCACGTCATGCACAATCGCCGACCAGGGTACGACGAGATTTTCGTCATCACTACGCAATGGGATTGAAACACCGACCCGCTGACCAGGGCGTAATGCGGTATCCGAATTTTTCACAGCATAGAACAGATCGACCGTGGCGGCAGCCAGATTAGCGGAAGGCGGCGCCGCGACCGGCACGGCAGGACGAGAAACATTTTCAGGCGAATCTTTCAGCCCGCCAACACGGGCTTGGGCGGTGGTGTTCAATCCCGATAAATCATCGACATAGACCGGCACCCGCACCCAAAACGTGCTGCGGTTGTTAACGTCCAACAGCGCGGGACCGAGCAAGTCGCGACGTGCATGTGCGGTTTTCAAAGCGGCCTCGGCCATGCCGACCTGCGCCTTGGCATCGTCAACAGAGCGTTCGGTGCCTACCTTGTCGCGACGCATTTGTTCGGTCCGATTCAAGACTTGTTGAGCGGCTTGCACCTGCACCTTGGCTTGATCGACCTGACCGTCGGCGTCGATTTGCGATTGCGCCAAACGCACCAGTTCCGCCGGAGCCAGCGATGGCAGGATGGTATAAACCGATTGACTGTTACTGTTTGCTGAACTGTTTAGCGCCGGCAGCGTGATCTCGCCGCCGAACAAGCGCGTGCGCGTTAGCGATCGCTTTTCAATCGTTGTGGTAACTATGCCTAGCCGGTTGACGGCTTCCGCTGTCAAGACAACTTTGGTCAGATCACTTTCCTTCACGGGATGTTCGATTTTGGCAGGCGGCGGCGATGTTGATTCGGCGGCCGGTAGGTTACCAGCCAATAGTAATAAAGCAGACAGCAGGAGCCGACAAGTCGAGGGCTTGTGGTTTGGATGCGCGGGGTTCATAAATATCCGACCTTGGAGTCCAGTAATGTGTAAGTTAAGCAGGCTTCAAACGTTGGCCGACGCTGCGTTCCAGTTCTGCGCGGGCGCGGCGTAAGTCGGCGGCGGCTTGCGCGGTTTTCAATTGCGCGTCCAGCCAACGGCGTTGGGTTTCGAGTACGAAGAGGTAGGTGACATTGCCTGCCGCGTAGGCGTTTTCAGCATCCTGTATGGCGGCTCGCAGCGGCGGCAGGATAGTCTGTTGCCACTGTTTCAGACTTTCACTGGCCTGCTGCAATCGGGCATGGGCTTCGCGGACATCCAAGGCAATCCGTTGTCGGGTAGCGACATATTGCCTGGCGGCCTTATCAAAGCGTGCCTGGGCTTGGGCGACGCCACCTTGATTTTGATTAACGATAGGCAATGTCACGTCTAAGCCTGGTCCTGCCAATAAAGGCCCGTTGACTTGCTTGGCGTTGAGACTGGCGGTGAAATTAAATACCTCGGCGCGCGCCAAGCCGATACGTTCGCCAGCGGCTTCTACATTAATTTCTGCGGCACGTAGATCGGGGCGAGCCAGTAACGCCTCCGCGACCAGTTTTTCCGACTCAAATTTTTCGCCATTAGCTGAGGTTTCCGTACTGATGGCAGTTGGCCACTGTTCCAGACTCAGGCCCGCCAGATGCCGTAAACGCTCACTCGCTATCTCGCAATCGTGTTGCAGGCGGCTTTGTTGTTCCCGGGCTTGCAGAGCATCGACTTGAGCATTGGTGACTTCCAGTTCGCTGGCGTCGCCGGCGCGCAAGCGCGCTTGCGTGAGTTCGGCAATATTGTGAATCAGAGTTACCGCAGACTGAGCCAGTTGCAAGCGTTCCTTGGCTAATGTTAGCTCGGCATGCGCCAACCTGACGTCACGAATCAAGTCCAATCCGTTTTGCACCAGGCGTTGCGCGGTTTGTTCAACATCCAATTTGGCCAACTCGACCCGTTGCGGGCGCAGCCAGAAAATTTCCAAGGGATAGCGTATCGTCAGTTCCAAAGGTTTTGCGCCCCATGGCACTAACATCGAAAAAGTGGGGTTGGGCAGCATCCCGGCTTGTACGAGATCGGCGCGAGACAGTCCTAAATCCGCCAAGGTCGCGCGAAAGGCCGCATTGTTCCAAAGCGCTAAACTGACCAACTCGTCATCGGACAAGCCGTCAGCTAAAGAGACATTCGCCGGCCATGTGGTTTCGTCGGCACCGGTTTCGGCAAAATGCTGACCTGTACGTTGTTCCAGATCGTTAGCGACGTCACTCAAACCCATGCCTTGCGGGGTACAGGCAGTCAACGACAAAGCGAGAAGCGTTATTGGGAAATGGCTGGAAATAAAAGGCGTCATGCGCTCGCCTCCGGGAGCGTCACAATCACCTTGAGGCCAACGCCGCCATCCCCATCGGTCAGTTTAATATCAGCCTGATGCTGCTCGGCAATTCGCCGCGCGATAGATAATCCAAGACCACTGCCGGATTCAGCGCTATTCAATACCCGGTAGAATCGGTCGAACACGCGATTGCGCTCATCGCAAGCAATGCCTGGGCCGGTGTCGTTGACTTCCAGACGAACCGCAGTGGCTTCGGCGGTGACACTGACGTCAATCCGTGCATCTGCTGGTGAATAGCGGATGGCGTTATCGAGCAGATTGCCGAGCAGAATGCGCAGCGCCTCTTCGGCACCGGCAACCCTGACATGATCCGCGCGCGACAGGCCGAGATCGATGTGGCGATGGGCGGCTTGCGGGGCAAAATCGGCTACCACGTTCCGCGCCAAATCATCCAAAAATAGCGGGGTGAGCGGATAATCGCCAGCCTCCGGATCGAGGCGAGCCAAAATCAGCAATTGCTGAACCAGATGACTGGCACGGGCTATACCTTGCCGTAAGGTTTGTATAGCTAGAGCACGCTGAGCGGGTTCAGTGGCACGCTCGGCCAGTTGTGCTTGCAAAGATAATGCAGTGAGCGGACTGCGCAGTTCATGCGCCGCATCAGCGGTAAACTGGCGCTGCGCCGCCAGCGCCTGATCCAATTGACTCAGCAGCGCGTTTATTGCGCTGACTAAGATGCTAACTTCTTCCGGTAAGTCGTTATTCGAGATCGGATCTAATGAATGAGGATTGCGACACGCCACAGCTTCAGCCACATGAGCCAATGGCGCTAAACCACGACCAATCGCCCAGCCAACCAATAACGCCAGTCCCGGCAGTAAAATCAGCCATGGCGTCAACAAATGCAAAGTGATTTCATTGGCCGTTTCTCGGCGTTCCTGCACTGTTTGAGCGATCTGGACAAATCCACTATCAGTTTTTAAATTAAATACCCGCCAGTCTTGGTTCTGCCAGTTAAGCGTGTCGTATCCCAGTTTTCCGCTTTGGGGTAATGGCGAAAACGAATGGGATCGAAACAGAATTCGACCGTCCGGGCCACGGATCTGACTGACTAAATCAATGCCATCACTGTATGGCGCAGGGCTGGTTGTGTTGGGTTTAACATCTTGCGAGACGTTTGAATGGGACAAGGAGTAAGCCGCTTCACGCAACACCTTGTCGAATAGTTCGTCAATTTCATCGTGAACATTCAGCCAAGTCGGCACGGCAAACGTGATACCTGCAAGCAGCAAGACGGGTATTAACAGATAGGTTAGCCGTTTGCGAATAGAGGTATTCATGGCTTCACCACTTTAAAACCAACGCCACGGACATTAAAAATAATGTCAGCACCGAGTTTGCGACGCAGATTATGCAGGTGGACATCAACCGCATTACTCGCCACTTCCTGGCCCCATCCATAGAGGCGCTCTTCCAATTGCGGACGGGACAGTACAGCGCCCGGTTGTTCCATCAGAGCATGCAGCAATGCAAACTCGCGGGCGGATAAGTCTATTAAAGTGTCGCGTAACCAGGCCTCGTGAGTCAGCGGGTTAATGCGCAAGGCGCCGTATTCAATGTCTGACGTGCCGCGTCCGGCACTTCTGCGTACCAGCGCATGAATACGAGCAACGAGTTCTTCCAAGGCAAACGGTTTGATTAGATAATCGTCGGCGCCGCTATTGAGACCGGCGACTCGATCACTTAGCCCATCGCGTGCTGTTAGGATTAACACGGGGATGGCGTTGCCGGATTTACGAAGTTCGACCAGCAGCTCTTGGCCGGATAGGCGCGGAAGCCCTAAGTCGAGCAACAATAAAGCGTACTCACTCGCCGCGTGTGATAGGGCTTGTTTGGCTTGTTCCCCGTCTTGTACCCAATCGACCACGAAGCCATCCAACTGCAATCCATCCCAGATCGACTGGCCGATCATCGGATCGTCTTCCGCTAATAACAAACGCATGTTGACCTTTAAAGTTTCTTCATCTGGCCAACAGTGTAAATGATCAAGATTTAAGTAATAGTTAAGGCACTTCGAATGTTCGGGAAGGTATCGATAACGGTCGTTCGTTATTGGAGTTGATCAAGGGCGGCATAGGGTCGTTTTTTGCCTATCACTGTCAGATCTAGTAAAAACTCGTTTCCCACATTGTGCGATTTTTACAGTTGATTTTCTCGACCCCAATCGTGGTGCGAAAAATCAACATGCGACACCTACATTTCCAAGGTTTAAACATCGGTCATAAATAGAAGCATACCTGATTAAGATGTTACTCATTTACGAAGAAATCCTTACCGTCCCCCCAATTACACCAAATCCTGAATCTGCCGCCTGACATCGCGACCTTGACCATCCTGCTCAACTGCCATGATAAACAAGCATCGCCCTTGACTAGACTTGGACCACAGCTCACCCACCGCACGCTTTTCGGCTGAATCGTCATTGCTGGCGTAGGCTTCACCCTTGTATTCGACGACCAACATCCGGCCGTCTTTCAATTCGCAGACAAAATCCGGATAAAAGCGATTATGAGCTAGTGGTAGCCAAAACGAGGCATGATCCCGACGCACCAGGTTCCGAATCCAATATTTCACTTCCGGAAGACTATCAATCGCCTTGGCGCATTCGTACTCTTCGCCTTGAGCTTTCAAGTCCTCAATAATCGGATAAAAGTGTTTTTGAAATTTGTAGCGACCAGCGTAATACGGCGGTCGCGCTGGGTAGTGGTCTGGCGAGAAGCGATGGACAAACTCATCCGTCAATACCACTTGCGCTGCATTGCCGAACAAGGTTTGTTGGTAACCGGCTTTTTGCGCACGTTTGCGGTATAGGCCAATTAAATCTCTGACCGCCCGTAGCAAGGGGTATTTGTTGCGTACCAATGCGGTCAAATTGATATTGGGTGTTTGCAGCAAATCGTTGATCAGCAGGGCGCTAAATTTAATCAGGTCGCGCTGCATGACATCGGCTTGCTTGCATTCCCGATCCAGCCAGCCAATCAAATCTTGTTCGGTGACATCCAACAAATCTTCATTGAGGTTAATCACCTCATTTTGCTGGGCAATGTGGTAACTGATTTCCTTGCCATCCAGATCAATGGAAAAACTGTTGCTGGTTTCCTGTATGCGGAAGTTATTCAATTTGGCCGGGTAATCGAGCAAGTTCAACTGACCGTTTTCCAGAATAGTTTCCGGTTCGATCAGTTCCAATTCGTCTTGAATGACAGCGCATAGCAACGGCAAACGACCAAACTTCTCGCCGCGTTCGGACGGTGATTTTTGTGCCTGGATGCTTTGATTGTGGATGCGCAAATCGCGGGCGATGGCTTCTTGAGCAGGCTTTTTACCCACCGCTTTAAGCAAGGCTTGCTGCAACGGTTCGGACACTTCACCGCTGATGCGCACGACATAAGCGCCGTTATCCTCACTGATAGCCAATTGGCGTTTGTCGGCGTCGTCCAAATGCTCCAGATCCGGCATGGTAGGCAATTCAATCACCAAAGAAGCCAGCACTGGTTTGGAACCCTCTCCGGCGTTAGGTCCAAACAAATCGATTTGCCCATCACCAACCGGCGCTTGCTGCCGCAAAAACGCGGCAATTTCCATTTCCTCAAAACCCATGGCAATCAACTTGTCGGTCAACTCCTTGGCGGCATTGGCAAAGCCTTTGGTGGCCAGATGCGCGTAAGCCCGGTTTAAATCTTCAATCAGCCGCCGGCGGGCAAACGGCATCCGCAGTACCCGGCCCAGCAACTGTTCGGCATCCTTGCTGGAACTGACTTGCTTGACCGAGCAAAACACATAGGCAAACGAGCAATCCCAGCCTTCCTTCAAGGCTTCGATGGTAATGATGTATTCAATTGGGCATGCTGGGTCGAACAAATTCAGGCCATCCAGCTCGCGCTGGTTGCCGGTGGCAATTGCGATGCTGCTGGGCTCGATATGCAAATCATCGGTCAGATAGGCTTTCAACACCTCAACCGTCACTTCGCCGTTTTTGGCTTCCGCTTGCAGCAAGGCAATCGGGCGGATATACGCCTCGTCTTGCTGGGCATCCTGAGCCAATTTGTTCCGTGTGATAACTGTATCGCGTACCGCATCCTGCCAGTTTTGATGCTCGGTTAGAATGATCGGCAGCTTGATCATCTCCTCGGCTTTCAATTCCGCCGCCGAGACGTGATAAAGAATGTTACTGCCGTTAGTTGTAGTGGTGTTGGGGGTAGCGGTAAATTCGATAATCGCGGCCGGATGCACGCGCTGCAAGGTGTCAAAGGTTAATGAGGTTCTGGCGTTATGTGCCTCGTCGACAATCAATAGCGGTCGGTGTAAGGCCAACAAGTTGGCAAACGAGTATTTGATTTTGCCGAGCTCGTTCGCACTCAACCCCACTTCCTGAATATCGGCTTCGCTGACTTTTTCCAGCCTATCCAGATAAGGATGATTCGACGGCAACTTGGCGAAATGCGGCTCGAAATTTTCGTGATAGGCGTAGACCTTGCGTCCGGAGGTATCGTTAACGCGCAAATTGGCCAAGGTCGATACCACCACAATGGCTTTCTGTCCGATGTCTTGCGGCCGGATTTGGGTGACCTCATCAATGTCCAACACCAGCACCTGATGGTTGAAGGCGAAATCCAGCTTTTCCCGATACGGATGACCGGGCTTTTTCAAGGCTTCAACGGTTTGTTGCCGAATGGTATTACTGGGAACCAGCCACAAGGTGATCGGAAAATCCACATCCAGATAACTTTTAGCCGCCGTGACGATGGCATGGGATGCCAGCAGGGTTTTACCGCCTCCGGTGGGAATGCGGAAACACACATAAGGCACGTCGGCAAAGCCGTAATCGCGATAAGCCAATGCAAACAACCCTTGCGCTTGCAACGCTTCGGCATAAGCGTCCGTTACATTTTGCCGGTCACGAGCCTTGGACAGAAAACTGTCCAGCGTATCGATGGCGCGTTGTTGGTAGCCTTTTAAGGTTAGCATCGTGAATCCCTATCATTAATTCCAAAATCTACGCCAACCGCTTTCATTCGCCCGCTTCGCGTACAGCAAACTCGACCACCGTATCGCTCAACCAAATGCCTCGTTGCCGCATCCGCCGCACGGCGTCGGTTATCTTGACGGGATAACCCAAGCGTTTGGCTTTCAACAAAATACCGATAGAGCCGGTCAATGTCAGGCCGGATAGCCTCGCAAAACGGCGACCGACATTCTCGTCGATAGCCACTAATGGGATGCCTTCCTGCAAGGCCAATTGAATCACCGCAGCTTCGCCCGCATCCAATGAATTGCGCAGTAAGACAGGAATCGTCACTGGCTGACTTTGTTTATACAACCAATCAGCCTGTTGAAACTCGCTCACGGCAAAACCATCGGAACCGCCGACATGGATTTCCCGGCACACTTCCCAGGGCACCCAGACCCGGCTATACAGCATCGGCAGCATATCCAATGTGCCTGTAGCCGCGATTAACGACAGGATGGGCGTGGTGTTGATAACAATTTCTTTGGTTTCAGGCATTGCGCAAATCCGCCAGTAACTCATCAGCGCCCAAATCAATGGCAACCACGCCATAACGGTGTAACTCCAACAAGAAATCGACCCGTTCCATGCCCACCAATGCCGCCGCCATGCCACTAGAGATGCGCTTCATTTCGTACAGCTTTACCGCCATGGCCATTTTCGCCTCATGTTCGAACTGCGACGGCGATTGTTGCAAGGCATCGGGTAATTGTTCAGGATAATTAACGATCAGTTGCATCGTGCTTCTCCGCTTTTAGTTTTTCGGTCATCAATCGTTCCTACATTCTGGCAAGAAACGATAACAATAGTTATCTCTGTATATAATTTCATGGTGGTGATAGAAGACAGGGCGCTTACACGCCAGACCCAATCAAAACCACTGGCTCGTTCGTGTAAGAGAACGAGCTTCACAACGCCTTCACGTCGTAGGGAATTTGTTTGAAGGTGATGTTGTGCTCGGCCAGGCGGGACGGGCCCAAGCGGCAGCTTTCACCGTAGATCGTGACCGGGCCGGCATGGTCTTCAAGGCCGGGCAATTCGGCCAGTACGCGCGAGGTTAGCACATTGCCGCCTTGCGGGCGGCGGTCGCCGAGGATGCCGTTGTACAGCAGATAGTAGGCGGTGCCGTCGTCAACGCCCAGCAACGGCGAATTAGCGGTTTTAGCCAGCGGTGTTTTGGTTTCCGCGTACCAGATGTGCGCGGCCAGCGCGGCGAATTGGATGTCGTGGTTGAGTTTGCCGTAAGCGTCGAACACCGGTTGGCCCAGCTTGAAAAAGCGAAAGCCGCCACCACCCTGCCAATCGACTGCTTTGGAAATACCGCCTTGCTCGCCGTCAACGACTTTGCACAAACGGGTCTGGCAATGTGTTTGGGCGTGGTCGCCCATTTCGATGCCGATGTAACGGCGGTTCATTTTGTGGGCCACGGCGGCGGTTGTGCCAGAGCCGAGGAAGCTGTCGAGGATTAGGTCGTTGGGGTTGGTTGCGATCTCGAAAATGCGCTGCACTAATCCCTCTGGTTTTGGAGTTGCAAACACATCTTCTTGATTGAATACCATCACTTCTTTTTTGGAAGTTTGATTATCTCCAACCTCAGAGCGTAGCCATATTGTTGTGCAAACTATGCCATCCTGTACCTCCGACAAAAATCTTTTAATACGTGGCACGTTACTTCCGTTTTCACCAAACCAAATTCGATTATCTTCACAAAGCTCCAAAAATTTCTCTTCTGCCGCACCCCAACATCTACCTTTCGTAGGCCACAATTTTCTTCCCGATGGTGTTGTAATTTCATACAAATTATTACTTTGACCAGTTTTTGCAAATTGTGCCCCACGCTGTCCACCGGTTAAGCTAATTGTGAAGTCACCAGAAGTCCAAACGCCTCGAGGATCATTATCTGGGTTGGAAAATCGAGCATCAGCAATCTCTGTTCGTTTCAAAAGTTTTGGTCGCCAAATTTGCTTATTTTTGGCAAAGCAAACTACGTGATCATGGCTGTCCGAAAGCCAAACGGCATTTGCTTGTGGAGATGCTTTCTTTTGCCAAATAATATTCGCCACAAAATTCCCCCGCCCAAACACCTCATCCATGATGACCTTCAAATAATGAGCTTCGTTGTCGTCGATGGATACCCAGATGCTGCCGTCCTCGCTAAGCAATTCCCGCAGCAATTCCAGGCGCGGGTACATCATGCTCAGCCAGATCGAATGTTCCAGATTGTCGTCGTAATGGCTAAAGGCAGAGCGGGTGTTGTACGGCGGGTCGATGTAGATACATTTGACCTGACCGGCGTAGAACGGAATCAGCGCTTTCAAGGCTTCCAGGTTGTCGCCTTGGATCAGCATATTCCGGTTATCTGGATCGCCATACGACAAACCAGGCACTTCTTCCAACAAGCGGTAAGCGCATTGGCTAACGGTTTTGACGGCTTGGTTTTTGTTGAGCCAGTGTAGAATTGGCAAGGTAGGTTCCTTTCGTAGAGTCCGTTAAAGGTACAAATTCAAGTCCGGAATGAATTTGAAATCCTTGGTATTCAGGGTGTACAGCGCCACATCATGGCTAAGCGCGGTCGCTGCAATCAACATATCGGGGACCGAGGCTTTATGGCTGAGCGAATAGCGCCGCATCAAGTCGATAAACAAGCTGGAAATGGCCGGATTCAGGCCGTAGCAATGGCACTGTCCAAGATGGCGTTCAATTTTGACCAGTTCTTGCTTGTCTCTAGCGCCGTAAAACAGTTCGGCTTTGGTGATGACGCTGACCGCTATATTAGTTGGTCCAATGGTTCTGAGGGTTTGGATGATCTCCGGATTGCCTTTGTAAAATTCAATCAGGATATTGGTATCACAGAGAATCATCCGCGCCGATCCGGCCAGGCTTTTGCGCGAATGGCCGCTTGGTCGATTTCTCGATCTTCCCAAATGCCGGCACAGTTAAAGAAATCGTCGCCGGATGAAGGCTGGGCGATGGCTGCCATTTCCTTGATCACCTCGTCATGCTCGATCACTTCGCCACGGTCAGCGGCGGTTATGCCTTGGCTGATTTTTTCAATTTGCCGGGCATGGGTTTTCAGATATTCGCGCAAGGCTTGGTTGACCAAGTAATTGCGGGAACGGTCCAAAGCGCCTGCCATGCTATCGAGTTGATGCACGATGTCTGTTTCCGCTCTAACGGTAAAGGCTTCGGTGGCCATGGTGGTTACTCCGGTTAATGGTGGTTCGTTTGTAATCATATAGCATGGTTTAACGCTTGGCTAATTGCGTATTTAGTAAGCTTCCAATTTGTCCGATTACGATTCACTAATCGGACGCTGGCTAAATCATCGATCACTGATTTGACATATCAAACGGCGTTGAAAAGTTACCGGAAGCCCTTAGGCGCTTTTCTATCACGCGGCAGGCGCGCAACAAATGACCGACTCCAGAATGGTTTTCAGCAGCTATACGACAGGAACGAATAACCAAATTTGCTATAATTTGTTATTCGTAGCCACAGCGAAGAACTCTAACCATGAACATTTCCCTTAACCCCCATTTTGAAGAACTGGTGAAGGCCAAGGTTGATAGCGGTCTTTATAATTCCGTTAGCGAGGTCGTGCGCGAGGCTTTACGCCTTTTGGAAGAACGCGATCAGTTACGAGCGTTGCGAATGGATGAATTGCGGCGAGAAATTCAAAAAGGGATAGACAGCGGCGATCCCGCCCCTTTGGACATGGACATCATTAAAGCCAGAGGTCGCCAAAGGCTGGCCGAGCGGAAACAATAAGGATAAAGATAAATGCCGCGTCTGCTCATCAGGCCAGAGGCCGAAAGCGATCTTGATGAAATCTGGTGGTATATCGCCCAAGATAGCCCGAACCAGGCCGACAAGTTTCTTGATCGGATTCAGGAAACACTATTGGCGTTGGCCGACTATCCGAAAATTGGATCCTGCCGCGACGAAATCAAAAACGGGGTGCGCAGTCATCCCGTTGGAAATTACCTGATTTTTTATTTTCCGCTACATGACGGCATTGACATTATCCGCGTGATGAACAAAGCGCGGGATATTGAAAACCTGCTCTAACATCAAAGAATACTATTCCTATTTTGTTCCGGTTGACACGAAACAGGGCCGTAGGATGATGCCAAATTTATTTTAATGGCTTTGGCCGGTAGCCTTTTTTACATTTATTAGCCACCAGTGTGTCTTCCGCGGCTAAAGCTTCCCTTTCGTTGGCAAACCAATCTTTCCTAACCGTACCTGGTGAGCCCACCCTGCCCCACTCCCTAACCAACGACCAATCACCGAAAATGCCTGGTGTCACAAACATCTGGTAAAACCGGTGCAGGTTTTTGTCGGGGTCGTGGCGTTCCAGATGAATGTGGGTCATGTTTTTGCCTCAAATATCTGCCACCAACTTACTCAATCGCTCCTGTCCTGCATGGGTGTAAATCTGTGTAGTTGCAATGCTTTCATGACCGAGCAAGGCCTGAATGTCGACCAGTTGCACATCCTTTTCCAGCAAACGGGTAGCGTAGGTATGCCGGAGCTTGTGCGGCGTGACCTTCTTATCTATGCCGGCTTTCTCGATCAGTTTCTTTAAATAAGCTCGCACGGCGTGGGCTGTTGGCGGCTTGCCGCCAGGTTTCTTGGCGAATAGGTATTCATCGCCGTCCTTCCCTCCAATCGATAAGGCCAGCACCCGGCCGAAGGCCTCCGGCAACGGGACTTGCCGCTCCTTGTTGCCCTTCCCTATCACTCGAAGGCTTTTGGCCACGCCATCGACCACGCGTACATCGCGGTTTTTCATGCCCAAGGCTTCGCTGATGCGCAAACCGGACTTCTGGATCAGCTCGAACAGCAGTTCATAGCGCCGGCGTACTTCGAGCAGGCTATCACGGCTGCGGCCAAAGATGTTGTCTGGAATATCGTCGTAATTGCGGGTGGCCTTGATAAAGGCGTTTTGCTCTTCGGTTTCCAGCCAAACCGGAATTCGGCGCGGACGTTTGGGTTTCTCGATCTGGTAGATGGGGTCTTCCTGGACTTTGCTATTACGCTTGGCCCATTTATAGAAAGTGGCGAGACAGGAAATCTTTCTGGCCACGGCATGTGCCCCTACCCCTTCGCGGGACAAATGCGAAACAAAATGCTCGACATCGGTTGGGCCGCAGTTTTGCCAATCCAGCTTGGCCTCGAGTAGCCAGCGCTGCCAAATGCCCAAATCCGAGTTGTAGTTGTAGCAGGTGGTATCGGAATGGCCCTTGGTGTATTTCAGGAAACTAAGAAAATCCTTTCTGGTTTGCTCAAAGGGGGGCAGTCACAGAATTCGGAAAAAATAGTACGCTAAGCTTTTAGGGGTTGTAAGCCGGAACCGCCGAAAATTTTGTCACCCTAATTTCAGTCCTTCTACCAGCGCATCCAAGTCGATCAATTTGCCGTCGTTTTGGAATGTGTAGTGCCCATTCAACAAAATGTGCCGCCAAGCCGTAGGCGACATTTGTGTAATTAACGCTAATGCCTTAGCATTCCCATTCGCTTCGAACTTAGTCAATAGCTTCGATAATATCGCCGAGTTGTAGTAGCTGATCGCATTGGCAATCAGCCTTGCACACTGGTTACTGATCTCGATTTCTATATCGGTGCGTCCGGTCAATTCCTTCTTTCCGCCAACTTTTGAGATGGCTCCGCGTAGCTGGTGATAGGATTCAATACGGTTTTGTGAGCGATGAACATTGCGCTCCAGTTGCGGATCGCGCAGATAACGTAATGTGTAAATGCTGCGTATTAGTTTATCGAAGTCAAAGATCGCGCGGCGTGTCGGATTCGGCGCGGTATAAGTGCATAACTTGCGGATCAGCGTACCTTGCGTCATTTCTTTCAGACCAAGCGTAGCGACAATCTGATCGAAGTTCGGTTTTTCTTTAGCAATGGCTTCAATATCAATCTGGCTAACCGGTTTGATTAGAAAATCATCGTACAACGCCAGATCATCGGCGCAATAAAGTTCTTGCAATTGGTCATTCAGGTCGGTAAATCGAGGTTCAAAGCGCAAGCCGAACCAATGCAAAATAGCAAAGTTTGCCTTGTTAACGCTGTGCATGTCACCCGTGATCGCGGTGGGCACAATATCGGATGTGTTGCGATACCAGATATCGAAAACATGATGGGCTTCGTATTCATGCGCGCCGATTAGATAACCGTTTAGCGGTATGTGGTTGCACAACAGCGTATAGGCTACTACGCCTTTGCCGCGTCCAAAGTATTTCCGCGAATGACGGGCCTTTACCGTTGGCCGCTCAACACCTAATTTTTGACCATCGACAGCGGCGTACAGCGTTTCCAAGTCGAACGAGTAATAGGGGAAGATCGGAAGTTCCGCGATAGCGTTGCTGATGAGGTCATTAGCGGCCTGAAGGGAGGCTTGTCGAAGGTACTGCTGGTAGCTTGTCTCCAGAACGTGGTACGGAATATCGCTGGTACGAGCCATAACCAGATTGCCGTGATTCATTGCCTGAGCGATGATGACCGCCATCAGGCTGTCGCTGTCGGCGACCTTTTTCGCATATCGCGGTTGCAACGGCTTCAGCGCAGACAAAAACTGGGTTTGGCTATTGACGAAACGGAATACATCGGCAACATCGCAAAATGGCAGTTTTTCATAAAATGTTCGCTCGGATGCCTTGTGTTTATCAGCCTTTGGCTTGCGCCAGGACAGTTTCTGAGTATTTTTATCGTATTCCAGGTATGTCAATTTACCTTGTTTTAGTTCGCGATTGAACGCTATCCATTGCTCTCGCAATTCGGCCGCAAGTGCATCAAGCTGGATATTGATCGACTTGCGCAAGAATGGGATGTCCATCTGTGCGAGTATATCGGCCTTGTCTTCCATGGATACCAGCTCATCAGAGAAATGGCGATGTTGCAAGCTATCGTCAATGTAAATTTCGCCAGACTTCAGGCGTTTCCTGATTTGACGATATAACCAAAATTCGTAGCGGTCGGCATGTAAACTGGTCGGATTACCGTCTGCATCGAAGATTAATAGATACTGTCGCAGCCGCTTCGGCAACGTGGTTGGCGGGCATTCATCCAGTGGTCTCTGCGAAAGGCGCTGCTGCTTGGCGAATACTTCTTTGGCCCAAACAAGCGCGGCAAGCCAGGGACTGTCAGGGGTGACGCTGGAGAAATCGAGCGCGACGTATAACGGTCTTAAATGGCGGCGAATACGTTCGGCCATGCCGTCAACCGCTTGCCAATGCAGGGCCAATTTGCTTGCTGGTTTGACACTCATGCGCTGACCCGTGTCCTGAAGCGTGTCTTTCGGCATGATCTTGTATGCACGCTGCCGCACATTGCCGAATGGTGTGGCATCGGCTACCGTTTCATCTACATAGAGCAGCAACAGGCGTCCAACCCGCTGGGTTTCCAGGCGGCGTTGTCCCTGAACGACAGCAAACGATTGTTTTGCGGCTGCACTGCTTTCATCTTCCAACTGTTTCATGTGGAAAGCCATCGCATCGACCAGATTATCGGTAAACTGCCGGTAGCGTTGCCAGGCATAGCACAACAAGTAGAGATAGGTCTGCTCCGGCTTGAGGTTTCGCAAGTCGTGAACGGTATAAAAATTGGCCAAACTCGCATAGTAGAGCAAGTTCTGCTGTGAAACGCCCAACTTGGGCAGCAAGGCTTTTGCAATCCTGTGCAGCGGTTCCAGCAGGGTGCGCTTCTCGCGTTCGCGGGTCATCTGACGCCAGCCGAAATTCTTGGCATCCTGCTTTAGCGCCGCTAATTGAGACAGGGTATCATCACGCACTAGGAGCTGGGTCAGTGAGGCTTTGGCCTCGTCATCAAGTATTTCCGCAAGCAGGCCGCCCAACCGCCGGCGTTCGGCAGATAGGGTTTCGCTGATCAATTCTTGCAGAGTGGTATAGCCAGGCCGAATGATTTTGTGTTCGTTAAGCCATATGAGCAATTCGGCAGCGATAAACCCTGGTGAGACATCGCGCCGTACAATAGACTCGACTTGATGTGCAAGCTGCGGCAGGAAGTCGGATGTCCACAGCCGATAGCCGAACAATTCGGCGATTCGCCCGCGCTGGGTGTAATACTCATGGTTGGTTATCGGCTTTCGTTCGAACACATCGCCGATGAAATAACGGCTCAAGACAAAAGCGCAATCGTCTTCGACTTCGTTCCAGTCAAACCGGAAAAAGCTGTGCTTGGCCTTGAAATAACCGATTTGCAAAATGCAATAAACCTGCGCATGAAGACCGGGGCGGCTGGCCGCAAGCTCCAATTCTGTTTCAGATAGAGCCAAGTATTCCAACCGCTGATCATCATCGAAATCCGGCAGGCCGTACAGGGCGACTTGTTCAGCTTCCGAGAGGACTGTTAATCGCTCGCTTTTGGCGATCATGGTGACGATGTTCCACTCGAACCAGTCCAACCAATGCGCGCAAGGGTTTCGATCAAGGTAGTCCGTTTGACACCGAAGTTGCGGCAAGCCGCCGCTTTGGACATACCGCCATTCAGTGCGGCAATAATCGCGTCCAGTTTTTCGCCGGTAATGGCTTGCGGACGACCGCCTATCCGTCCACGCCGCCTAGCGGCGGATAATCCGGCAACAACCCGCTCTTGAATTAAGGCTCGTTCGTACTGGGCAAGTGCGCCGAATACATGGAACAGAAGTTCGCCGGATGCGGTGGTGGTGTCCATGCCCTCGGTTAGAGACCGGAAGGCGACTTGTTTACTCTTAAGCGTGTTTACGATTTCCAGCAGATGCGACAACGACCGGCCCAGCCGATCCAGTTTCCATACCACAAGCACATCTCCAGGGTGGACAAATTCAAGTACCTTTGCCAGACCTGTTCGGTCATCTTTTGCTCCGGAAGCACGGTCTTCAAACAAGTGCCGGGCATCTACCCCGGCAGCCAGCAGTGCATCGCGCTGCAAATCGGTGCTCTGCCGATCCGAATCCGATGAAACACGCATGTAGCCTACTAACATAGACGAAAAACCTATCAAATTTAGTTTCCGTATGGTATCGCATTCCGACAGGGTTTATCGCATATTTTTAGGGCTTGTTCGATAGGCAAATTTTAGATCGGTAGCAAGCTGTCGGAAAACATGTGTTTTACGACAGGCTGACAACGGCCATGAGCTGCAACTTATCTCACTCCTATTATTCTTCAAGCTGAAGAACTTGCGATGGTTAAGGTTGTTGGGTACGTTTTTCATGGCGTGCTCAAGACCTAATCAAGCCATCGAGCTAATGGTATTGCGGAAACGAGTCAGCGCCAATACGAAGAAGACGCCTCCGATCGCGATTAATGCAAGAAATTGCGGCCAAACGATGCTGAAGTCGGCGCCACGATACAGGATAGCCTGAGTTAGCGAGACGAAGTGAGTGGATGGAGCCGCCAACATGATGTTCTGCACCAGCACCGGCATGCTCTCGCGCGGGGTCATGCCGCCTGACAGCATTTGCAGCGGCAGCAGAATAACCAGCAATAACAGGCCGAACTGCGGCATTGAGCGTGCCATTGTGGCGAGGAGAATACCCAGTGACGTAGTGGTGAACAGATATAGCGTCATGCCGGCGACGAACAGTGGGATTGAGCCATGAACCGGCACCTCCAGCAGTCCCTGCACGACGAAAGCCAGCGACGCCGTCGCCACGACGACCACGATCAGACCCATCGACCACACCTTGGCGAGCATGATTTCAAACGGCGTCAGCGGCATAACCAGTAAATGCTCGATAGTGCCATGCTCGCGTTCGCGGATCAGCGCGGCCCCGGTGAGGACAATGGACAGTGCAGTGATGCTGTTGACGAGTTCCATTACCGAGCCGAACCAAGCTGAGTTCAGGTTCGGATTGAACAGCGCCCGCGTTTCCAGTTCGACCGGCCACGTCGCGAGCGTGCGATGACCTTGAACGAAGGTCGCCACTTCGCCATTGACGATGGTCTGCACATAGCCGTTGCCGATGAAGGCCTGCGAGATGCGGGTGGCATCGACGTTGAGCTGAATTGCCGGTTGCCGTCCAGCCAGCAGGTCGCGCTGAAAATTGGGCGGAATATCCAAGATGAAGGTAAAAAGGCCGGCATCCATGCCCAGATCGGCGGCGTATTGATCGATGAAGACAGGCGCCATGAAATGTGGTGGATAAAAGGCATTGGCGATACGTGCCGATAACGGCGAACGATCCTCGTCGATGATGGCGATGGGCGCCTTGTGCAGCGACTGCGGAAGGCCGGTGGCGACCACGTAGATCTGAGCACTAAAGGCGAAGACTATGATCACCAGCATAAAGGTGTCGCGGCCGAGGCTGCGTATTTCCTTGATGCCGAGATTAAAAATATTACGTAGCCTCTGCATGATTAACGCTCCTGTTTATCGAGCAGTAAGACGCTCAGGCCGACCACGACCAGAATCGACAAAGCCAGCGGCAGCAGATAGTGGCCCAACTCGGCAAAACCCAATGCTTTGGAAAAAGTACCGCGACTGAAGATCAAATAATAGGTGCCCGGAAAAATCTCACCCACCAGACGAGCACCACCTTCCAGCGACGACACCGGGTCGACCATGCCGGAAAAACGGCTGGACGGAATGAAGGTGGTGATGAAGGTAGCGAAGATGGCGGCAATCTGGCTGCGGGTGAACACTGAGATCAGCAAGCCAAAGCCGGTGGCAAAGGTCACATACAGCAGCGCGGACAAGGTAAATAACAGAAAGTCGCCCTTGTGTTCCACGCTAAACACCCACACCGCCATCGCACACAGTAAAAAGAAATTGACCATGCCCATGGCGATATAAGGCAGTTGCTTGCCGACCAGAAATTCCAGCTTGCTGACCGGGGTGACATACAGATTCAGGATGGAGCCGAGTTCCTTTTCCCGCACCACACCGAGCGCGCTGAGCATGGCCGGGATCAACATTAGCAGGATCGGAAGAACCGACGGCACCATGGCCGGCAGGCTAAGGACATCAGGGTTGTAACGAAAGCGCGTCTCGATGCTTATCAATCCGGCCGGCATCGGGGTCGTCGAGTGGCGACGCACCTGTTCCTGTAACCAGGTCTGGTGCATGGCCTGCACGTAGCCGAGCACGTTCTCGGCGCGGGTCGGCATCGCGCCGTCGATCCAGGCGCCGATTTTGACTTTGTCGCCGCGTTGCAGATCGCGTGCGAAGTTCGGTGGAATCTCCAGAGCCAGGCTAAGTTCGCCGCTGCGCATGCGGCGGTCTAGCTGCTCGTAATCGGTGATAGGCGGCTGAGCGATAAAATAGCGTGAACCGCCAAGATCGAGTACGTAGTTGCTGCTAAGCGAGGTCTGATCACGATCCAGCACGGCAAAACGTAGATTCTCGACATCCATGGTGATGCCGTAACCGAATGTGAGCATCAGAAATACGGTGCCGAACAGGGCAATCGAGATGCGGACGGGATCGCGGCGTAGCTCGATGGCTTCACGTGCACTGATGCTGAACAGGCGCAGCCAGCTGAAACGGGCGCCGACGGCGTGATTGGGTGCCGGTGTTTGAATCGGAAGTCCGTAAACGCCTGTCGGCGCTTCGGCAACAGGTGTGTCGTCGACACCGCCCGCTTGTTTCAGATAAGCGATGAACGTTTGTTCCAGCGTAGCATGGCCGCTGTTTTTCACCAGCATGGCCGGGGCATCGCTGGCCAAGACCTTGCCGGCGTGCATCAGCGAGATGCGGTCGCAGCGTTCGGCTTCGTTCATAAAGTGGGTGGAGATAAACACCGTGACCCGGTCGCGGCGGGCCAAATCGATAATCAGTTCCCAGAACCGGTCCCGTGCGACCGGATCGACGCCGGAGGTCGGCTCGTCGAGAATCAACAAATCCGGGCTGTGGATCACCGCGACCGCCAGCGATAAACGCTGACGCATTCCCAGCGGTAAGTCGTCGGGCATACTGTCCAGTACCGTGTCGAGCATAAAGCGCTGCGCCATTTCGTCGATGCGGCCGGGAATGCCGGCATCAGGCAAATGAAACAGTCTGGCATGCAACGCCAAATTTTGCCGAACAGTTAGCTCGGCATACAGCGAAAACGATTGCGACATGTAGCCGACCCGCTTGCGCGTAGCCATATTGTCTGCATCAATGACGTCGCCGAACAGCTTGGCATCGCCTTCGCTCGGTGACAACAGCCCGGTAAGCATTTTCATGGTGGTCGACTTGCCGCAGCCGTTGGAGCCGAGAAAGCCGAAGATTTCACCGCGCTCGATGCGTAGACTGACCTTGTCGACGGCCACAAAATCGCCGAAACGCATGGTCAGATCGTAGGCTTCGATAACGATTTCCGAGCCATTACGGGGGTCGCGCGGCGGAATGACAATCGTTTTGTGACCCTGACGTTTGGCCTCCGGCAGCAGACCGATGAAAGCGGCTTCCAGACTGTCGGTGGCGGTAAGTTCGCGCAGTTCAGCGGCGGTACCGGTGGCGAGCACTTTGCCAGCATCCATGGCCGCCAGCCAGTCGAAGCGCTCAGCCTCTTCCATGTAGGCGGTAGACACCAGTACACTCATAGCCGAATGGCGTCCGCGTAGCCGCTCGATCAGTTCCCAGAACTGGGCGCGCGACAACGGATCGACACCGGTGGTCGGTTCATCCAGCACCAGCAGATCGGGGTCGTGGATCAGTGCACAACAGAGGGCGAGTTTCTGTTTCATGCCGCCCGACAGTTTGCCTGCGGGGCGGTCGCGGAACGGCGCCAGGCCAGTGCTTTCGAGCAGTTCGGCGATGCGTTGATGGCGCTCCGCCTGTGCGTGACCGAACAAACGACCGAAGAAATCGACATTTTCGAACACCGAAAGCGTCAGATAAAGATTCTTGCCCAATCCTTGAGGCATGTAGGCGATGCGCGGACATACGGCACGGCGATGGGCTGCGTCAGCGATGTCGCCACCCAGCACATCGATTTTGCCGGCTTGCATCTTGCGCGCACCTGTGAGCAGCGCCATCAGGCTGGATTTACCAACACCGTCGGGGCCGATCAGACCGACCATGCGGTTGGCGGGAATCGTCAGGCTGACGTTATCGAGGGCGAGGTTGTCGTGATAGCGCAGAGTGACGCCTTCGATGCTGACCACAGGTGCGATGGCGTCGGTATTCATTCAGGTAGCTTGACCGCGAGTTCGGTGGGCCATTCGGCGGCCGGATCGAGTTTGACATAGGCCTTGCCGGGCAGGCCGGTCTTGACCTGATCGAGATGCTGTTTCAGCAAAGCGGGATCGATTCTCGCCCGCACGCGGAACATCAGCTTCAGGCGTTCGCTCTCGGTCTCCACCGTTTTGGGCGTGAACTGGGCGACGCTGGCGACGAAGCTGGCTTTGGCCGGAATCACATAGTTGGGCAGGGCATCGAGTACTAGACGGATGTCGCTGTCGAGCGCAACCTTGCCGGCGGCGGCGGTGGGCAAAAAGAAGGTCATATAGACGTCGGACAAATCCACCGTGTTCAGTACCCGGCCACCGGCAGCCAGCACTTCGCCGGGTTCGGCGATGCGGTATTGCACGCGCACGTCGCGCGGCGCTTTCAGTTCGCTGTCGTCGATATCCGCCTGCAGGCGGACAACGGTAGCTTTGACCGCCTCGATTTGCGCTTGAGCTTGTACACGCTGTGATTTCGCCGCCTCGATACCGGCACGCGCCGCCATGACCTGAGCTTCCGCGGCGCTGATCATGGCCTGGATGCCCAGCACCCGCGCACGATTGTCATCAACTTCCTGTTTGGGCGTTGCCCCTTCCCCAACCAGTCGGCGTGATCGCGCCAGGCGGCTTTCGGCGGCATCGAGTTCGGCCCGGTGCTGGGCGACGACCGCCAATGCCGCCTGATATTCGCTCTCACGCTGGGCAATGATGGAGGTCGCGGTTTGCAAGGCGCTTTCTGCGTGACGCACCTGAGCCAGCGCTTCGACTTTCTGTGCCTCCAGTGTTTGCGTGTCCATGCGCACAAGCACCTTGCCAACCTGTACGAAGTCACCTTCCCGCGCCAGGACTTCGGCAATACGGCCGGGAATCTTGGTGGCAATATCGATCTCGGTGGCTTCGATGCGGCCATTACCGCTGACAATGCTATCCGGTAAGCCGTTGGGGCGTAAGATCCACCACGCCACAGCCGACGCGATGGCAATGCCGAGGAGGGTGAATGTCAGTATCGATTTTATCTGTTTGTTCATCACTTCTCCTGGAACATTTGCAGCTACATCTGGGCGTTCGCGCCGCCACCCAGCGCTTTATACACGGCGATCAGATTCGTGGAAGTCTCGGCTTCGGAACGCGCCAGCTCGATTTCAACCGCATAAAGTGCGCGCTGGGCATCCAGCACGTCCAGAAATGTGGAAACACCTTCCTGATAACGCAATTGCGACAGACGTACCGATTCCTGGTGGTCTGCCACCGCACGCGTCAACGTCTGCCGGCGAACTTCCTCCTTGAGATAACGCGTCAAAGCGGTTTCCGTTTCCCGAAGGGCTTCGAGTACTGCCTTTTCCAAGGTCAGATAGGCCTCCTTTTGCTTGGCGTCGGCCAGGTCGATGCCGGCGCGGATGCGGCCGAAATTGAGCAAGGGTTGCAACAGGTTGGCGGCGGTGCCGTAGGAGAAGGCGGCCGATTTGAACAGGCTTTCGATATCCGTGTTACGCAGACCTACAAAAGCCGACAACGATATTTTCGGAAACAATTCCGCGATGGCCGCCCCTTGCATGGCCGTTGCCGCTGCGAGCTGGCGTTCAGCCACGCGAAGGTCCGGGCGGCGGCGTATCATTTCGGCGGGCGAAGCCAGAATCTCCCGTCCCGGCGCTGCCGGCACGGCTTCAGTGGAATTCAATTCGGCATCCAGCGTACCGGGTTGACGTCCCACCAGGACTTCCAGTTGCCGCAATGCGGCGACCAGCCTTGCTTCCAGCGCCGGAATCTGGGCGTCCGTGGTCTCGGTCTGGGCCCGCGCCCGCACCACATCGTGCCGGGTTCCTACGCCTTCGGCGTTGAGTCTTTCGGTCAGTTCCAGCGTTTGCTGCTGCGACTTCAGATTCGAGCGCGTAATCCGAAGTTGATTTTGAAGACTGCGGTAGTCAACATAACTGCGCGCCAACTCGGCCGTCAGCGTCACCAGGGACTGGTGATACTGTTCGCCAGCGCCCTCCAGATCGGCAGTGGCGGCCTCCAGTCTGCGTTGCACACGACCAAACAAATCGACTTCCCAGAGGGCGTCGAAACCCAGTTCGAACATATTGTATTTGATACCGGGCGCCAAGCCGGGGAAGGGGTTGTCTTGGCGCTGCGCTCCCGTCGTCAAGTTAACGGTCGGAAACAATTCCGCACGGGTGCCGCGACGTTCGGCGCGTGCCTGATCGATACGGGTCATGGCTATCTTGACATCAAGGTTTCCCGCCAACGCTTGGTCCATGAGATGGTTCAGGTGCGCATCGCCGAAACTTTTCCACCAGTTTTTCAAGGCCTCCGGACTGGCCGGTTTCAAGCCCGCTTCCGGTACTTGTCCTGCCTGCCAATGCTTCGGAACCGCAGGCTCGACTTTGCGGTAATCGGGCCCCATCGTGCATCCGGCCAAACCGCCCAACAGTAATAACCAGCCGGTTTTATGCATCATGACCATGACCTTTGAGGAATAAAGAAACCGCAGCGTCGATCAGACGTTGTTTTGCCGCATCCTCTAGGCCGGATTGCAAACCCAGCAGGCAGCGGAAATGTTGATCGCCTTTCAACATATCCAAAAATAACCGGCTCGATGTTTCTACGTCGGCGATATGCAAGGCGCCACGTGCATGCAGTTCGGCGAGGTAAGACGACAATTGCCGCAACACCGGTTCCGGGCCGGAACGGTAAACCAGTTCGCCCAATTCCGGAAAATGTTTCTGCTCGGCGATGATCAGCCGGTAAAGTTGCAAGGCTTCCTCGGCATAAATCAGCTCGACGAAAGCGCCGGCAATGGCTTTCAAGCCGGCAACCGGGTCGAGGAGTTCGGTCTTGACGCTGGAAAGGGTGTTCAATACCGCCTCGCACTGACTCTCGATCACTGCGGCGAATAACTCCTGTTTGCCTTTAAAATGGTTGTAAAGAGTCGGTTTCGACACCGGCGCGGCTTCGGCGATGGCTTCCATGCTGGTGCCGCTGTAACCGTGGGCAATAAAAACGCGCTTAGCCGCATTGAGAATAGCCTGTCGTTTGGGGTTGTTAGGATTGTTCATCTTAAGGATTGAATAATTTCGTTGCATCAAAGCGGGGTCAGTGATTATACTAAACTACACCGTTTAGTTAGGCAATAAAAATTTATGTCACTCCCTCTCTCCAAAAAAACCCTATTAATCTCTTTTCTGCTCATGGTCGCAATCGCGGCTGGCATCGTCTATTGGCTCAAGGCGATCCATCCTTTCGAGACTACCGACAACGCCTATCTGAAGGCGCACATCAGCTTGATTAGCTCCAAGGAGACCGGGTATGTCAAGGAGGTGTTGTTCGTGGATAACCAGAAGGTGAAGCCAGGCGACCTGCTGGTGGTGATCGATGATCATGACTTTAAGGCCCGTGTCGCCGAGGCTGAAGCCCAGGTGCTGATGGAAACAGCGCACATCCAGACCCTGGAAGCCAACAAACTCACCCAAAACGCCAAAATACGCGAGGAGGCGGCGAATATCGCTGCCGCCAATGCCGATCTGAATCGCGCCGGCAAGGATTTGAAGCGTTACGGCAATCTCGCCCAGGAGGGGGCTATTTCCGCGCAATCTCATGATAGCGCCCAGTCTACTTACACCCAGGCATCCGCCCATCGGGATAAATTCAGTTCGGCCGTGCAGGGAGCGAAAAGTGAATTGGCTACTCTGGATGCGCAAATCGAGGAAACCCGCGCCCGTGTCAAAGCCGCCGAGGCCGCGCTGGAGCTGGCCCGCATCGACCTGGGGAATACCCGTATCGTAGCGCCAATAGCTGGCGTCATCGGCAATCGCAGCGTGCAGGTCGGGCAATTGGTCAAACCCGGCAGTGCGCTCGGCTTTCTGATTCCGGACGATGGCCTGTTCGTGGAAGCGAACTTCAAGGAAACCCAGATCGCCCGGATGCAGCCGGGGCAAGCGGTGGGGATTTACGTTGATGCTTACCCCGGTGAGGTCTTCGAAGGGTCAGTGGACAGTTTCGCACCTGCGTCCGGTTCGGAATTCAGTCTGTTGCCGTCGGAAAACGCCACCGGCAACTTCACCAAAATTGTACGCCGTGTCCCGGTGAAGATTTCGTTCCGCCCCGGTACCGACTTAACTCGTCTGAGACCGGGACTGTCCACCGAGGTTAAGGTTCGAGTAAAGTAGCGCAACATGATCAAGACCACAGAGACTATAGCCGCCGAAGACGTGCCGGAGAGTCATGGCGGTGCGGCTGAAAAACCGCTCACCCCGCAACAATGGTTCGGTTTTTTCGGCATGGTGTTCGGCATTTTCATGGCGATTCTGGACATCCAGATCGTCGCCAGTTCGATGCAACAGATCCAGGCAGGATTGGCGGCTACAAAAGACGAGATTGCCTGGGTGCAAACCGCCTACCTGATCGCCGAAGTGGTGATTATCCCCCTATCCGGCTGGCTGAGCCGGGCGCTGTCGACCCGTTACCTGTTCGTGCTGTCTTGCGGCGGCTTTACGCTGATGAGCCTGTTTGTTGCCTTATCCTGGAATCTGCCCTCGATGATCGTTTTTCGCGCCCTCCAAGGCTTGTTTGGCGGCGCTATGATTCCCACCGTGTTTGCGGTGATCTACACGATGTTTCCGCCCCGTCTTCAACCGTCCATGTTCATCGTCGTCGGCCTGGTGGTGACCATCGCACCCACGGCGGGACCGGTGCTGGGCGGCTATCTTACCGAAGCATTTTCTTGGAAAGCGCTGTTTCTGATCAATCTGTTACCAGGATTTTTGGTCTGTCTGAGCACTTGGCTGTTCGTGCGGGTGGATGAACCGGACTGGAAATTGCTCGAAAAAATCGATTTTCTCGGCATCGTCTACATCATCGTCTTTCTCGGCAGTATGCAATTTGTGCTGGAAGAAGGGGTGCGGAAGGAATGGTTTGATAGCCGCGAGATCGTGTTTTTTAGCGTGGTTGCCGCCATCGCCGGCATCGCCATGTTCTATCGCGAACTGACCATCGAACACCCTATTGTCGATCTCTGGGCATTCCGCAATCTCAACTTCGCCGTGGGCTGTGTGTTCAGCTTCATCCTCGGCATCGGTATGTACACCACCGTTTATTTGATGCCGGTGTATCTGGCCAGCGTCAAAGGTCTTAATAGCCTGCAGATTGGCCAATATGTGATGGTCACAGGACTGTTTCAGCTGCTGTCGGCCTTCGTCGCTGGCCCCCTCGCCAAAGTATTGGATTCACGGCTGATGATGGCGATGGGCTTGTCTCTCTATGGGCTGGGTGCCTGGATGAACGGCGATCTCACTAATGAGTCAGGCTACTGGGAGTTTTTTTGGCCGCAGGCCTTGCGTGGCTTTGCCCTGATGTTTGCCTTTCTGCCCATCAATTCGCTGGCCTTGGGCACTTTGCCGCCGGAAGAAGTCAAAAATGCCAGCGGACTTTACAATCTGATGCGCAACCTGGGTGGTGCCATCGGCCTTGCCGTCTCTAACACGCTAATGATTCAATTGAACAAGGAGCATTATGCCGTGTTGCGTGAATCGGTGGCGCCGGGGTCTCCACAAGCGCAATCGCTACTGGCGGGCTTGCAGGAACGCATGGCCGGCTTGTCGTTATCGGACAGCGAACTGGCCGCACTCAAGCAGCTTTACGGCCTGGTGATGCGAGAAGCCGAGGTGATTACCCTCAATACGCTGTTTCATATCCTCAGCCTGGTTTTTTTCCTGGCCTTATTGCTGATGCCATTGGTCAGAAAAGTATCGGCGGATGCCGGTGGCGCGGCGGGCGGCCATTGACCGAATGAAGCTTCTTGTTAATTTCCTGCGGAGTAACCTATGGATCAATAGATTTACAGCGCTCAACCTGCCGTCTCGCCTGCATCACCTGCGGTGGTGAGCACGACTGATACCTACTACCCATTTTTCTAGCCTGAGGAGACCACACTATGAAACTTTATTACAGCCCCGGCGCTTGTTCGTTATCGCCCCACATCGTTCTCGAAGAGGGTGGATTCCACTATGAAACCGAGCAGGTCGACCTAGCCAGCGGTAAAACAGAAACCGGCGTCGATTACCGCACGATCAATCCCAATGGTTACGTACCCGCCCTGCTGCTCGATGACGGTCAAGTGTTGACCGAAGGTCCGGCCATTATCCAGTATCTCGCGGACCATGTGCCGGAAACAGAGCTGGTGCCGCCGCTTGGCAGTATCGAGCGTTACCGCCTGATGGAATGGCTCAACTTCATCTCTACCGAGCTGCACAAGAGCTTCGGCGCGCTGTTCAATCCACAGGCGCCGGAAGCCTGGAAAGACCTCGTCAAGGCGCAACTGGCCCGGCGTTTCGATCATGTCAGTACCCGGCTCGATGGCAAACGCTGGCTAATGGGCGACAATTTTACTGTGGCTGATGCCTATCTTTTCACCGTACTGGGCTGGGGCAATTACGTCGGTGTCGATCTTGCCCCATGGCCAGTGCTGGTCGCCTATCAGGGCCGCGTCGCCGCACGTCCTGCGGTGCAGGCGGCGCTCAAGGCCGAAGGACTGATTGAATAACTATTATCACACCCTGCTGGCGGGGGCCGTCGGCAAGGGCAAGATAACCAACGCCAGCGCGCGCAAAACCACTGATTAAATAGGAGTACACCCCATGACCAAATCAAAATCTACTGCCGCCTCTAAAAAGACGGCTCAAGCCGTTGCCGAGCAACCGAATCGTCCGCTCGTAACACCAGAGGAGCGCTATCGAATGATCGCTGAAGCCGCCTATTACCGCGCCGAAAAGCACGGCTTTGCTGGCGGCGACATGGCGGAAGACTGGCGCGAAGCAGAAGCGGAAATCGACTGCCTGTTGCAACAAACGAATCAGGGGAACAGCATTTTGCCCAATCATGAAATCCCACAACAGGTTCAGACCGCACTCGAAAGCGAGCCAACCGTCATCGCCGATAAGGTGCCGGGGAGATAATGCTCCAGGCACTACTGGGCGACGAATTGGACAAAGAACCCCTAAAGCGGGTCATTTAAGCCGTGGTAGCAGGCACTCGCATCGGCCGCAGCGGCGGCGAAACTAGCGCATCAGGAAGCATCGGGACGCAGCGATGAACCTACGTCATTTTATCTGGAACACACCGTTGTTATCAGATAAAAAAAGAATCGAGTGCCTGCCCTTCTTTTGGTTAATGCGCATTAAAGTACTGGTTTTGTCTCCCGACTGGCGCACTATCAAAATCCGTTTGCCACATAGCTGGATTGCAACTAATGTCGGGGGTAGTTTATTTGGCGGATTCCAAGCCTGTCTGGCTGATCCTATTGCAGCAATGGCATGTCAGAAATTATTCCCCGACCATAGGGTTTTGACAAGTTCGTTACAGCTGGATTTTAGAGCGCAAGGTCTAAGTGATTTAGAACTCATTTTTCATATGTCTCCGGAAATAGAGCGGCAAATACGCACTGACTTAGCTAAAAAAGGCAGAAGCACACCGACATTTGAATACGGTTATTATCAGGAAGATGGTTCTTTGTGCACGCTTATTAAGGCAAAAGTAGCTATCCGTCCTATTGCCGACCGCTAAAAAGGTAGACGTGATGATTCCTTCGTAAAGGCGTAATAGAGCCCCCTAGGCCACATCAGCGCTTTTAAATTTATTTGGGGGTTTTTGCGGTTTCCGACGGTAGCGGAATGAACGATCTTTGTGCCGAATATCCCGGACTGTATCGATTCGCAAAGTTGCTGGCGCTAATCGCGATTGGTATTCAGTCGGCAGAGATTGAGGTGCAGCGCTAATTTTTGTCGCCTTGTTCAATTAGCCTAACCTAATATGTCGTCAAATTGTAGCTGCGCTCCCACTGGGCCAACTGGCGGGTCTACTCCATTTAAGGGCCATTGTCAGTTTTAGCATGACTCAGAACGAATTTTGGCGTGACAAAATTTTCGGCGGTTCCGGCTTACAACCCCT
>NZ_JBTAFN010000003.1:0-146990 GCF_054188105.3 Methylomonas sp. Uni0009
TGACCCAAAATCACCCCACTGCTGCTCCCTTCTCTTTTGCGGACGGGGTTGTTAGAATCCCCTCCATCAATGTTTAACGAGAAAACGCATGAGTGCAATAGACAGAATCCAAGCCCAATTAGCCAGCCATCCTGTGGTCTTATACATGAAAGGCACCCCGGACTTCCCTCAGTGTGGATTTTCCAGCCGGGTGGTGCAAGTCTTGCAGGCTTGCAATGCGGATTATGCCCACATCAATATCTTTGAAGACCCTGAAGTGCGTGAAGCCTTAAAAGAATACTCGCACTGGCCTACCTATCCCCAACTGTATATCAACGGCGAGTTAATCGGCGGCTGCGACATCGTTATCGATCTCTTTAATAAAGGCGAGCTTGATAATATGCTGGCGAGCGTTGGCTCCAAACTTTAGTCGAAAAAGGTATATTAATTAAGCAGCAGCGTGCCTATTCGACCGTGTATTGCGATGGACTTTCTGCCATTCTCGCCAATGTGTTTGGGTGTAATGTGTTCTAAGTCGCTAATTGGCTACATTTACGTCGCTTCGTACTCGCTTAATTTTTTCCAGCGGTTGATAATCATACAAAACAACTCGGCAGTTTGTTCGGCGTCGTAAAGTGCTGAATGTGCTTTTTCGTTATCCCAGACAATTCCGGCAGCTTGAGCAATTTTTGCTAAAACTGTTTGGCCGTACATTAGCCCTCCGAGTGTGGCGGTATCGAAACTACTGAATGGATGAAACGGGCTTCGTTTGTAGTTGGTTCGTTCAATAGCGGCGTTCAAAAAATTGATATCGAAAGCTGGGTTGTGACCAACCAAAATAGCTCTCTTGCATTCGTTACGTTTTACAGCGGCTTTGATAGGGGTAAACAGCTTGGTAAGCGCATCCTTCTCTTCTATAGCCATGCGGAAAGGATGGTATGGATCGATACCGGTAAATTTGAGCGCTGCGTCATCCAGCTCTGAGTTTTTGAAAGGAATGATATTGCAGTGATGTTTTTCGGTGACATGCAGCCATCCATCAGTGTCTGGTTCGACTATTACGGCGGCGATTTCCAATAGTGGATTTTTTTTTGAATTAAAGCCGGCGGTCTCTATATCGACAATAACAGGAAGGTAACCTCTGAAACGGTTGCCTAACGGATTTAGGTTTATTTCCATTGAGTTTGATGGGCTAAAAAAGTCGGTTGTGCGTTATGTTACGTGAGTTTTGGATAGGTATAAACAATATTCAATTGGTGAGGTGAAGTTATGCAAGATCGGAAAAAAGGTTGGGTTATCTTAGGGTTACTGACCGTATTAAACGGTTGTGCCACGACCCGCGGTGTCGATCCTAAAGATCCTTGGGAGGGCTGGAACAGAGGCGTGCAATCATTTAATGACGGCGTGGACGATTATGTCATGAAACCGGTTGCCAAAGGCTACGATTGGGTGATGCCCGATTTTGCGGACCAAGCGGTTACTAATTTTTTCAGCAATGTCGATGACATAGGTGTTTGTACCAACGATGTTTTGCAAGGAAAACTCCTGCAATCGGGTCAGGACGGCGCGCGTTTCTTGGTGAACACCACCATCGGTGTCGCCGGGCTTATCGATGTTGGGACGATGATCGATTTGCCGAAGCATAATGAAGATTTTGATCAAACCTTAGGCTATTGGGGAATACCTACCGGCCCTTACTTGGTCCTGCCGTTTTTCGGACCCAGTTCGCCACGTGGCGTGTTCGGGTTGGTTGGCGATGCCGCGATGAATCCGTTTACTTATGCCGGTATCTACATAAATCCAAATTGGATTGGCGCGGCGGTTTCGATTGGTCCTGGTGCATTGAAAGTCATCGACGCGCGCTCAGATCTGCTGGGTATGGAAAAAGTCGCTACCGAGGCGGCACTGGATCGTTACGAGTTTTTTAAAAATGCCTATCTTTCCAGACGTAATTATCTGGTTCACGATGGCAAGGTTCCAGACGAAGATGTGTTGAAATTCGACGAAATGCAGGGCGGTGGGCGTGGACCGCTCGATCCGAATCCGTATTGATTTAAACTGTTCTACTCTTATGTAAAAGGCCGTAAAGCAAATAGCTTTGCGGCTTTTTTATTGCTTCAATCCAAGCGGACGAGCACGAAATCCGGTTTCGCTTCTATCAGTACTCCCGACATTATCCTATTTTCCAGAATGAGGTCGGGTGCCACATCGCAGGCTACCCTTAGATAGTTCGGTGTGTAGCCGAAATGGCGGACCACGCCATCTTGCTGAGCTTCTTTTTGCCCTTCCCATAAAATGTTGGCCTGTTCGCCGAGGTTTTCGGCAATGAAGTTATGCTTCATTGTGTCGGCTAATTCATGCAATTGCTTGCTGCGCAGTTTCTTTGTGTTCTGATCGACTTGATCCGGCAAACCCGCGGCTTTGGTGCCTTCCCGAGGCGAATAGCTGAAAATGTGAATATGACCAAAACCCAGGCTTTTGATGTAATCAAAACTTTCCTGCCATTCCAGTTCGGTTTCGCCCGGAAAGCCGACGATGATGTCGGTAGTGATATTGAAATGCGGAATCGTCGCTCGGGCCAGTTTAACAATCTGGCCGAATTCCTCCGTTTTACAGCGCCTGGCCATGCGCCGTAGTACGCTGTCACTGCCGCTCTGCAAGGGCAAATGCAGATGTGGCATCAGTCTTGAATTTTTGAACAACTCGAAGAAACCATCCGGCAATTCCCAAGGTTCCAGAGAACCCATGCGCAGGCGTGGAATCTCCGTCTTAGCCAGGATTTCGCTAACCAATTCGACCAAATTACTGTTGATGTCACTGCCGTAACCGCCCAAATGCACACCGGTGATGATGGCTTCGTTGATGCCTTGAGCGTGCAGCGCGTTGATCTCGTCAATGACTGCTTGAATCGGCCGGCTGCTTTCCTCGCCGCGAGCAACGGTAACGATGCAGAAGGTGCAGCGGTAGCGGCAGCCGTCCTGTACCTTGACGAAGGCGCGCTGGCGGCCACGGCTGAACAGCGACACTTCGCCGGGTTCGGTCGACATCGTCGGCATGCTATCCAAATTCAGTTCGGCCAGGGTTTTCTCCACCAGCTGGTTTTTGTCCTGGTTGCCGACTATCAAGTCCACGCCCATCAATTGCGCGGCTTCTTCCTCGTTCAGTGTCGCGTAACAGCCGCTGACCACCAGCTTGGCTTGCGGATTATCACGGTGAATGCGGCGTATCATTTGCTTGGATTTTTTCACGGCGTCCTGAGTCACCGCGCAGGAATTGATGATCACCAATTGCGCGTCGCTCAAGTTACGGGTGATGTCGTGGCCTCTAGCCTGAAAGGCTTGTGCCCAGGTTTCCAGTTCCGCTTCGTTGAGACGGCAGCCGAGGGTTTTTAAATGTATCTGCATGTAAATATAAAACAAAATGTAGGGTGCATAAGCGTAGCGTCATACGCCGACAATCAAAATAATTAACCAAAAAACCAATAAGTCACCAAAATCGCGGTCACGATGCCGCCAAGGTCTGCAACGATGCCGCAGGCGGCAGCATGGCGAATCTGCTTGATGTTCACCGCACCGAAATACACCGCCAACACATAAAAGGTGGTCTCGGTGCTGCCTTGCACCACCGATGCCAGCCGGCCGGCAAAGGAATCGGCACCGTGGGTCTGCATGGTGTCTATCATCATCGCCCGCGCGCCGCTGCCGCTGAACGGTTTCATCAGTGCAGTCGGCAGGCCGTCGATGAAACGGTTGTCGATGCCGGCAGCATTGACCAATAGCCTTACACCGTCGGTAATCAATTCCAACGCGCCGCTGGCCCGGCACACTCCGAAAGCCACCAGCATCGCCACCAGATAAGGAATGATGGTGATCGCGGTCTGGAAACCGTGCTTGGCGCCTTCGACGAACAATTCGTAGGCGTTCAGACCTTTGTAGGCAGCGGCGGCGATGAACGACACCACCAAGCCGAACAAAATCACATGGCTGACCAGAGCCGATTGCTTGAGCATTTCTGCCTGATCCAAGCCCGCGAAATAAGCCAGTATGCCGCCGACCAAGATGGTGATGCCGCCCAGATAAGCCATCACCACCTTGTCCAGCAAATTGATCTTCTGCACGGCGGCGACGGCCAGCAGGCCGGTCAGCGTCGACATATAGGTGGCGATCAATATCGGAATGAACACGTCGGTCGGATTGGCGGCACCCAGTTGAGCCCGGTAAGCGAAGATCGTTACCGGAAACAGCGTCACCGAGGAGGTGTTGATCACTAGAAATAAAATCTGCGCATCGCTGGCCCGCTCGGGATGCGGATTCAAGGTTTGCATTTCCTGCATGGCCTTGATGCCCATCGGCGTCGCGGCATTGTCCAGCCCCAACATATTGGCGGCGATGTTCATCACCATTGCCCCCTGCGCCGGATGACCTTTGGGAATCTCCGGCATCAACCGGCTGAATAGAGGATTCAGTGCCTTGGTCAATAGATCGATGAAACCGCTATGCTCGCCGACTTTCATGATGCCCAGCCACAAGGCCAGCACGCCGCTAAGCCCCAGCGAAATCTCGAACGCGGTCTTGGATAGGCTGAACATCGCATTCATCAACTCGGAAAACACCTGGGTATCGCCCAGCACCAGCAGCTTGAAGGCGGCGGTGGCGAAGGCGGTCAGGAAGAAGAATATCCAGATGAAGTTCAGCAACAACCGGTCCCGTGATTAGCCGATTTTCTTGGCCAAATCTGCCGCGTAGCCGGTGTAGCTGTGCGGCGTGAGTTTCAGCAACTCGGCCTTGGCTTCCGTAGGAATTTCCAGCTTCTCGACGAAGGCACGCATGCCGTCGCCGGTGACGCGATTGCCGCGGGTCAGCTCTTTCAATTTTTCGTAAGGCTTTTCGATACCGTAGCGGCGCATCACGGTTTGGATGGGCTCGGCCAACACTTCCCAGTTTTGGTCCAGGTCTTGATCGAGTAACGCCGGATTGATTTCCAATTTGGAAATACCTTTCAAGGTCGATTGTATGGCGATGCTGGTGTGGGCGATGCCGACGCCGATGTTGCGCAAAACTGTGGAATCGGTCAAATCGCGCTGCCAGCGCGAGACCGGCAGTTTGTCGGCCAGGAAGCCAAAAATCGCATTCGCCAATCCCAGATTGCCTTCGGAGTTTTCGAAGTCGATCGGGTTGACCTTGTGCGGCATGGTCGAGGAGCCGACTTCGCCGGCCACGGTTTTTTGCTTGAAATAACCCAGCGAAATATAGCCCCAGACGTCGCGGTCGAAGTCCAGCAGAATAGTGTTGAAACGGGACAGGGCGTGAAAAAACTCGGCCATGTAATCGTGCGGCTCGATCTGGATAGTGTATGGGTTGAAAGTCAGGCCCAGCGACTCGACAAAGTTTTGCGCAAAAGCAGCCCAATCCACATCCGGATAGGCGACGCTGTGTGCGTTGTAATTGCCGACCGCGCCGTTGATTTTGCCCAGCAGTTCGACGTTCGCCAGTTGTTGGCGCTGGCGTTGCATGCGGGCGACGACATTGGCGAATTCCTTGCCAACCGTGGTCGGTGTCGCCGACTGGCCGTGGGTACGCGACAGCATCGGTTGTTCGGCGCTATTCAGTGCCAATTGCTTGATCGCGTCTATCGTCGCATCGACTTCCGCCAGCATCAGGCCGCGGCCTTCCTTCAGCATCAGCGCATAAGACAGATTATTGATGTCTTCCGAGGTGCAGGCGAAGTGGAAAAACTCATTGATGGCCTGCAGTTCCGCGTTGCCTTCGATCTTTTTCTTCAGGAAATACTCGACTGCCTTGACGTCGTGGTTGGTGGTTTTCTCGATGTCCTTGACCGCTTGGGCGTCGGCTTCGGAAAAATCGCTGACGATGTTATTCAGCACGGTGGTCGCTTCGGCGGATAAGGCTGGCACTTCGGCAATTTTGGCTTCGGCGGCCAGTGCTTGCAGCCAGCGCACTTCTACCTCGACCCGGTAACGGATCAAGCCGTATTCGCTGAAAATGGGGCGCAAGGCGTCGACTTTGCCGGCGTAGCGGCCGTCGATGGGGGAGATGGCGGTGAGTGTCATAAAGCTATTTCCTTAGAAAATATTTGGATAATTATTTAAAAACCGAGACTAACCAGTTGCTGAAATTAGCAGCGGCTTCGATAGTTAATAGGTTTTCGGACAACGCATCCGGCAATCTTATGCCAGGCTCTTTTTGCCAAGCTCGCCATGTATAGATTCTGGCTTTCGACAAATGAATGTCTTTAAATAGCTTGGTCGGTAAGTTATTTATTGAGAAGTTTGCGTGAGCTAATAGCGATTGTTGTTCGGCGCTGGCTGAAATCATTTGCTCGACAAAATTTTCAATCATTCCGTCATTTTGATGATCGGGCATGATCCATAAGCCAATATCAGGTAAGCCGTTTGTGTGCTTGAAAATATCGCCTGTTTTGTAATTAGGCTGATCCGATATTTCGTAGAGGCCGTAATTTTGTTTTTGTAAAAAGTCGTTTATTTTCTTGGTGACCAAATCTCGTCTTGAAGTAACTCCACCATTGTTGTCTAGCTCAAAGTCAGCATCTATTACAATGGCTAACTTATCAATATCACCGCTACGTAAGCGTTTAATTTCTGTTGGTAAATGGTCAATCAGGTTGGTCCAGCCGTTTCGTTGTGAGCCCCTGTCCTTCGGAGTGACGATAGTTATTTCGGGTACTTCGACATCAATAAGTCCCAGTTTCTTGCAGAATGCTTTGAAAAAGGCTCGATCATCATTACCTTCAACTAACAATATCTTTTTAGACATTATCTAATCTCAAGTTCTGATGCAGTTATGGTTTGTAACTCGGCTTCATCGTAAACAGTGGTAATGATCTTTCCATTATCGCTGGTGAGTTTGCTTCTGGATACTTTCAGCAAAATGCCATCGCCAGGGCTTTCAATTGCCGTTTTGGTAAAACTCTCGATACAAT
Organism: Methylomonas sp. Uni0009; assembly: GCF_054188105.3. Taxonomy (NCBI): domain Bacteria; kingdom Pseudomonadati; phylum Pseudomonadota; class Gammaproteobacteria; order Methylococcales; family Methylococcaceae; genus Methylomonas; species Methylomonas sp. Uni0009. Next base: position 6,940 of record NZ_JBTAFN010000003.1, read on the forward strand.
CCCAGCTATGGGTCGTTGCAAATACTTGTATATTTAATTCTTTTGCAAGTTGAAAAATGATACGCCAGACTTCTTCTTGAACACTGTAGTGCAAGCCGTTTTCAAACTCGTCAATTAATAAAATGCCATCTTTTGCAGGAAATACAGATAATATCAGCTGTAATATGCGCGACATGCCGTCGCCCATGCTGCTGAGAGGGATTCTATTTTCAACATCTTTGGTTTTAACGATCGCAAAACGGCTGTTGTTTTGATGAGATTCGATGAATGCAAGTTTTTCAATACGATCATCAATCAACTTTAAAGCTTTTATGACAATATTCTCGTATGGGCTTAGTGTTATTTCATCCCAGAGAGTAGATAGTTGTTCTGATGATAAAAAATCTGACGGAACATAACTTAATCCAAATGAATAAAGTTTAGAATTCAGGAGCCAAAATGTAGAAAACTGATTTTTGGTTTCCTCTAATTCCTGAATTGTATTTTTACCTGATTCTAAGGTTATGCGAATTGCCGGATATAATAAAGCTGAATCTTTAACATTTGACAAGTCAGGTTTTACGATAACTCTTCGGCGAGTGGAAAATGGCTGCCCGTCTTCATCAATATCTGATTCATCTTTAAAATAATAAAAGATATACTCAATTTTTAGAAGATTTTTTTCATTGGATGATAAAGATATATTGATATTTTCACTTGAAGGGAACTTTCGATTAGGAAAGAGGTTTTTTAGCCCTAGCCAATTTTTTATACTACCGTCAAGAGATGTGCGATCTAAACTATATGATTCGTCATGTTCATTCAGTATTGCGCTGAGTAGCTCAAGATTTGCGTCCCCAGCATAGATGCGCAGTGCCTCAAGAATAGAGCTCTTGCCACTATTATTTTTTCCTACAATTAAATTCACGCGGCCAAGCTTTGGGATTTCCAAATCCTCTAACATGCGGAAATTTTTAATGCGTAAATTGGTTAGCATTGTTAATCCTTATGTTTGATTATATTTCGACTCAATTATCCCGCCACCCAAACAAACTTCGCCCTTATAAAACACCACCGACTGTCCCGGCGTAATCGCTCGTTGTTGTTCGTCGAAGCGGACTTTGACGCGGCTGCCGCCGTCGGTTGGTTCGACTATGCATTCCTGGTCAGGCTGGCGGTAGCGGGTCTTGGCGGCGCAACGAATGGTTTCAGTCAAAGGCCGGCTGCAGCACCAATCCAGTTGACCTGCTTCCAGGGTGTTATGCAGCATCAGCGGATGTTCATGCCCTTGGCCGACGATCAGCACGTTGTTATCCAGGTCTTTGTCCAACACGAACCAGGGTTCGTCAGGCGCGTCCTTGACGCCGCCAATGCCCAAGCCCTGGCGTTGGCCCAGGGTGTAATACATCAAGCCATGATGCTTGCCGATATATTGCCCTTCCGGAGTGCGCATTTCACCAGGTTGGTGCGGCAAATAGCGTTGCAGAAATTCCTTGAATTTGCGTTCGCCGATGAAGCAAATGCCGGTGCTATCTTTCTTCCGGCTGTTGGCAAAGCCGGCTCTGTCGGCCATTGCGCGGATTTCCGGCTTGTGCAGGTGGCCTATTGGAAACAGGGTACGAGACAAGGCTTTTTGTCCCATCGCATAGAGAAAATAGCTTTGCTCTTTGTTGGGATCCAGGCCTTTTAATAGCTGGAATTCGCCGTCTTGTTCGCGAACGCGGGCATAGTGGCCGGTGGCAATATATTGGGCGCCCAAGTCTTCAATGGCGTAATCCAAAAAAGCTTTGAATTTGACGTGTTTGTTACAAAGTATGTCGGGATTGGGGGTGCGGCCGGCCTTAAACTCTGACAAAAACACTTCAAATACCTCGTCCCAATATTCGGCGGCGAAGTTGACGGTTTTTAGTTTTATGCCAAGTTTGTCGCAAACTTGCTGTGCGTCGGCTAAGTCTTGCATCGCCGTGCAATATTCGGTGCCGTCGTCTTCCTCCCAGTTTTTCATGAACAAGCCCGTGACTTTGTGGCCTTGTTCTTGCAGGGCTAGAGCGGTAACGGAAGAATCGACGCCGCCGGACATGCCGACGATGATGTGTTTGCTCATTCTAAATCGATAAAAGACTGTAAGATGCTAAGCGGAAAGCGGTGACCTTTCAGGTATTCGTCCACAGTGGTCAATACCAAAGGGCTGCGCAATTGCTGGCGTTTTGCGTAAATTTCATTGCGGCTTAACCAGTGAGTGTCGATAATGCCGTCGTCGAGAGCTTGTTCTGGATTGTGGTTGTTGACTGTGCCGGAAAAACAGAAGCGAACAAAGCTGGGCATATGCGGATTTCTGCGCCATAACTGTGTGGCGATTAAAGCCTCCGGTTCAAATTGCCAAGCTGTTTCCTCGCAAACTTCGCGTTTGACGGCACTGATTAAATCTTCACCTTCTTCCAAATGACCAGCGGGCTGATTGAACGCAAGGCCTCGTGCCGTTGTCTCCTCAACCAGCAGGAAGCGACCGTCTTTTTCGATCACGGCGGCGACGGTGACGTGAGGTTTCCAAACCATGATATTGATAGAAAACGGTAAAAGGCGCGCATTTTACTAGAAATGTTTTTTATGTGCCTAAAGATTGAAATTTAATGTTTAAGACGCTATTTTTAAGACCACAATGATTCACAGCACCAAAGATTATGTCAGATTTTGAACCCTTGAAAGATGGTGACGGTAACACCGCGCTGCAAGAAGCCAAACCGCAGCTGAAAAGACCGCCACTGTATAAGGTTATGTTGCTTAATGACGACTTTACGCCGATGGATTTTGTCGTCGAAATATTGACTGATTTTTTTAACATGAGCCAAGAGAAAGCAACGCAGGTGATGTTGCAAGTGCATACGCAGGGTGTCGGCGTTTGTGGTACCTACACCAAAGACGTGGCTGAAACCAAAGTACATATTGTTAATGAATATTCCCGTGAGCACCATCACCCGCTGATGTGCACGATGGAAGAGGCGTGAGGGCTAACCATGCTAAGTAAAGAACTTGAAGTGACATTGAATGCTGCTTTTACCGGAGCTCATGCCAAAAGACACGAATTCATCACGGTCGAGCATTTGTTGCTGGCCTTGTTGGACAATGTCACGACGATACCGATTTTGATCGCTTGCGGCTGCAATGTTAATGCATTGCGGGCCGAACTAACCCGATTTATAGATGAAACCATTTCCTTGATTCCGGAAGGTATACAGCGCGAAACGCAACCCACTTTGGGTTTTCAGCGTGTTTTACAGCGCGCCGTATTTCATGTCCAGGCTTCCGACAAAAAAGAAGTCACCGGCGCGAACTTATTTGTTGCCTTGTTTAGTGAACAGGATTCGCACGCGGTTTATCTGTTGAACAAACAAGACATCACTCGTTTGGATGTGGTCAATTATCTGGCGCACGGGGTTTCCAAAATCGAGCAGTTCAGAAAAGAAAATAACGAAGAGCCGGAATCCGAGCGCGGCAGCAATGAAGCTTTGTCCAGCCCATTGGAAAAATACGCAACCAACTTGAACGAAGAAGCCCTGAAAGGCAACATCGATCCTTTAATCGGCCGCGAGCTGGAAGTGGAAAGAACCATTCAGGTGCTTTGCCGCCGCCGCAAAAATAATCCGCTATTGGTAGGGGAGGCTGGTGTCGGTAAAACCGCTATAGCTGAAGGTTTGGCGAAACGAATTGTTGAAGAACAAGTGCCGGATATTTTGTTGAATAGTGTGATTTATTCACTAGATATGGGTGCACTGGTGGCGGGTACCAAGTATCGCGGCGACTTTGAAAAACGACTCAAGGCTTTAATTAGCCAGCTCAAAAAAGAACCGGACTCGATTTTATTTATTGACGAAATTCATACCATTATTGGTGCGGGTTCCGCTTCCGGTGGGGTTATGGATGCCTCTAACTTGATCAAACCGGTGTTGGCGTCCGGACAATTGCGTTGTATTGGGTCCACTACTTATCAAGAATATCGGGGTATTTTCGAAAAAGACCACGCTCTAGCGCGGCGCTTCCAGAAAATCGATGTGATAGAGCCATCGATAGAAGATACTGTATTAATTTTGAAGGGCTTGAAGTCGCGGTTTGAAGAGCATCATGGCCTGAAATACACCCAAGAAGCATTGCGACTGGCGGTGGAATTATCAGCGCGTTATATCACAGACAGGCATTTGCCTGACAAAGCCATTGATGTGATCGACGAAGCCGGGGCCAGGCAGCGGTTGTTTGCCGGTATTGATCGCAAGGATCTGATCGATACTGCCGAGATAGAAGAAATCGTCGCCAAAATTGCCAGGGTTCCGGCACAATCGGTATCGTCAAACGACATTGATAAATTGTCGAGCTTGGAAAAAAACCTGAAGATGCTGGTGTTTGGCCAAGACGAAGCCATTTCAGAGCTGGCGTCGGCAATTAAGCTATCGCGGGCCGGATTGCGCGATACCACTAAAACGATCGGTTCGTTCCTGTTTGCCGGTCCTACCGGGGTCGGTAAAACCGAAGTGACTCGGCAGCTAGCCAAAGTATTGGGCATTGAGTTGATTCGCTTCGATATGTCTGAGTACATGGAGCGGCATACTGTATCACGCTTGATCGGCGCGCCTCCGGGGTATGTCGGGTTCGATCAGGGCGGATTGCTGACCGAAGCGGTGACCAAACATCCGCATGCCGTGTTGTTGCTGGACGAGTTGGAAAAAGCGCATCCGGATGTATTCAACCTGTTACTACAGGTGATGGATCACGGCACCTTGACCGACAACAACGGTCGCAAAGCGGATTTTAGAAATATCATTTTGATTATGACCACTAATGCCGGTGCGGAAGAAAGCAGCCGGGCATCTATCGGCTTTACCCAGCAAAATCATGCTTCCGATAGTATGAAAGTGATCGAGCGAGGGTTTTCGCCGGAATTTAGAAATCGTCTGGACGCAATTGTGCAATTCAAACCGCTGGATTTGGCGGTGGTGGGCAGTGTGGTCGATAAGTTTATTTTCGAGCTGGAAGCCATATTGGCGGACAAAAATGTCACATTGACTTTAGAACCTGCGGCGAGAGCGTGGCTGGCCGAACATGGTTGCGATCCAAAAATGGGTGCGCGGCCAATGGCGCGATTGATTCAGGAAAAGATCAAAAAACCGCTGGCAGAAGATTTATTGTTCGGTCGTTTAGCGAATGGCGGTCACGTGCGAGTGCATGTCGAGAACGATGCGTTGGCTTTTGCGATCGAGAGCAAACAACTAATCGTTTCGGAATTGAATCAAGTAGTATAAAGCGAGGGAAGCAATCGCTTTCCCGAAAGACGGGTTAGCGATTGCGGAAAGTAATGCGGCCTTTGGTCAAGTCGTAAGGTGTCATTTCTACGCGGACTTTATCGCCAGTCAGGATGCGGATGTAGTGTTTGCGCATTTTGCCGGAGATGTGGGCGGTAACGATGTGACCATTTTCCAATTCGACGCGAAACATAGTGTTGGGCAGGGTATCGATAACCTTGCCATCCATTTCAATCTGATCTTCTTTTGCCATAGTCAAAGCTCTAAATTTAAAACGCCTATGTTAGCATGAATCCTCTGCTGAGCCGCTAAAAAAGTCTCCCGGATAGTTGAATTAGTGCTGATACAGGGCGCGTCAGACTTTCCTTCTCACTTCAATAATATTTGGCAAATGGCTGATACGTGCCAGCACCAAACTAAGTTGCTCGGTATTTTCGATTTGAATTGTCATATTCAGAATCGCGGACAAATCGTCGTGGGTCTTCAATGAGGCGTTGCTGATATGTACTTTCCCGGCGGCTAATACCTGAGAAACGTCGTTCAACAAATTTTGCGCGTTAAAGGCATGAATCAAAATCGGTACGCTGTGATGTACAGTTTGTTGACCGCTCCAATCGGCTTTCAACAATTGCAATTGCTGCTCGGGCGACAGATGCCGAATATTCTCGCAGTCGCGGCGATGAATAGTGATACCGCGTTTATGCGAGATAAAGCCGATAATTTCGTCACCCTTTACCGGCGAGCAGCAATGGGCCAGCGTGGTCACTACATTATCAATGTCATCGATAGTAATCGCTGATTGCGTAGAGGATTTGCTGGGCACCAATTTGATCGGTGTTGGTTCCAATTCCGGAATTTTCAACGCGCCGGCCAATTGCCGGTTGTTGATGTCGCCGTGGCCTAGCGCTTCATAAAAATGTTCTGTATCCGCGAATTTAAAATGCCTTAACAATTCGTTGATATCGACGGTTTTCAAGCCTAGCCGCTTGCTTTCCTTATCCAGCAGCAATTTGCCGGCCGCAATATTTTCGGCTTGCTGTTGTTGTTTGAACCAGCTTTTTACCTTGCTGATGGCTCGCGGGGTTTTTAGGTAACCGAGGTTGGGATTCAGCCAATTGTGATTGGGTTGACCGTTTTTAACGGTGATGATTTCCACCTGCTCCCCAGAGCACAGCTTGTAAGTCAAGGGCTTGATCTGGCCGTTAACTTTTGCGCCGCGGCAACTGTGACCCACCTCGGTATGGATCGCATAAGCAAAATCCAGTGGCGTAGCGCCCTTGACCAGGTCGATCAATTTGCCGGCAGGCGTCAGCACGAATACCCGGTCGGAGAACAGCTCGGTATGAAAGTTTTCCAGCAAGCCGTCAGTGTTATCTTTGTCTTCCAGCAGTTGTCGGAGCGAGGCGATGTTCTTCTCGGTGGCGGCGTTGAACTTGCTGCCCTCTTTATAACGCCAGTGCGCTGCCACACCCAGCTCTGCAAAGTCGTGCATGGCTTTGGTACGGATTTGAATTTCGATACGGTTGCCGTCTTCATCCAAAACTACGGTATGCAGGGACTGATAGCCGTTTTCCTTAGGGTTGGCGATGTAATCGTCGAATTCCCGCGGAATATGCTGCCAATGGCTGTGCGCCAAGCCTAGCACCATGTAGCAGGCCGACAAACTGTCCACCACCACGCGCACTGCCAATAAGTCGTACAGTTCGTTTATAGCCAGTTGCTTGCGGCGCATCTTGTTCCAGATGCTATAGATATGCTTGGGCCTACCGTAGACCTTGGCCTGTATGCCTTCCTGGTTTAAACGGTTTTGAAGTGCCGCTAAAAACCGCTCAATAAAGGCTTGGCGTTGTTCGCGATTGACAGCCAATGAGTCGGTGACAAAGCGGTAATGCTCAGGATCGGCATAACGAAACGCCAGGTCTTCCAATTCCCATTTGAATTGATTAATACCCAGGCGATTGGCGAGTGGCGCATAAATATCCAGGGTTTCCCTGGCAATGAAGCGGCGGATATTGTCTTGCTCGTGTTGGAGTCCGCGCAGCCGCTGAATACGAAAAGCCAATTTAATCAGCACCGCCCGCACGTCATGGGTCATTGCCAGCAGCATGCGTCGCAATATCTCGGCTTGATTGGGCTGGTTTGCCATGTCGGTACTGTAAATGCTGACATTATTCAGCCAGCTCACGTCTTTAACCAAGTCGGCGACTACCGGTCCGAATTGCTCGCGTATTGTCGAGTCGCTGAGTTTCCCGGCAACACGTGAATCGCTGAACAGCGCCGCCAGAATAGTTTCCAGATCGATATGCACACTCATTAAAATTGAGGCGACATCGACGCCTTTGGGGCGGAGAGTGTCCTTGCAGTTCGCCGAAAGTTGCTCGACCAGCTTCAGCGCGTGGCTTATCTGTAAGCTATCGGCGTCTGAAAACCCGGGAAACAGTTCGGTGACGGAAGAATTATTTTGAGTCATACCAATATTGTAAGACTAGCGAGGTGGGGCGGAAAATAGGGAATTTCCTGAAACTTGGGATTCGAATCCAGGCGTCAGAGTAAACGGCTAGCGACGCGCTTTACCCGTCCGCGCTCCCTGAGTGTCTATACGGGCAAAGCTATTGGGCAAAATTCAGGACACTCTCAAGCAGCCTACTCAGGCAGTAAGAAAACCACTCAAGTATGGCCGGATTTATTAAACCGGCCCTCAATATAGTCGCTCACGCTTATGCTTAGGCCGAGTTTTCAAGATGGATTCCCGCTTACGCGGGAATGACGGAGCAGGGAAATTTAAGTGTCCGATTAACAGGCAGGAAATTCTAAGATTCTTAGCATTAAGTGCCTGGGGAGACAGCCATTAATAAGCATCTTTATCCGTGATTTTGCCCTTGTCGTTGACCGCCACCTTCCATTTGCTGCCACCCACCTCAATAAACAATTCGTATTCTTCGCCCACGCCGTTCGGATTAATCACCAATTCCGCCTTATGCAGCTTATAGCCGGGGAAGTTATCGGCCAGCACTTTGGTCACGTCAGGTGATATTTCTAGACCGTTGTCCAGCAGGATTTCGTTCGCAAACAACGCGCCGTCGGTTCTAAATAACTCATGCTTCAATTCGTCTTCCGTATCCTTAAAGCTGACTTCCAGTAGCTGTTGACCAAAGTGGGTTTCCTGAGTCGCTTTCAGGTCCTGCGCTTGCGGGTGTCGTTTCAAAATATTGGCCCTGACTTTATCCGGGATTGCCACGCTAGCGGAATCTTGGGCTTGAGCGGTTGATAAGCTGCTGTAAAAGGTGGTAGCGGCAAGTAAGGAAAGTAATAAAGTACGCATATGTTCTCCTGCTGTGTTGGATCCCCCAATGACTTAAAGTGCTGGGGATGGTTTCATCGTTGTTTTTGCGGTACTAGCAAAAGTGGACGTTGGAAAATTCATTCAAAACCAGAACGTGCTGTTCTGAGAGCTTGAAGCACTCTTGGCGCTTAACCATGGTCGATTATGCGATAAAAATAAAAATCGCCGCTAGGATTTTTCCGCGAACTTGGCATAGATCAATATTTGCATATCGATTATTCTAAAAGCAGTTTGATGCCATTGAGCCGCTGGGGAGCCGATTTGGCTTGTCAGAAGCTTCCCGCAGCACCAGTCTAGCGCCATGGATCGTGCCCACTTTGCCTTTTTCTTAATTGCCTATGCCGAAGCAATATCGCCGTTTTCGAGATATTTCCACTAGTGAGAAAATATTAAATACTGTATTCCTGTTGACCATCGGGCTGGGCTATCTGATGGCCCTGGTGAATTTGTATTACACCCATCAAGGCCGCGACGGTAAGCGCGGTTTGTCGATAGACGACATTATCATTATGTACCACGGTTCCACCACGCAATCGCGGCTGGGCGCGGCGATCAACGGCATCATGGAGCCCAATCTGAAGTACAAAAGCGATAAGGAAGTGATCTTGAAATGGATCCAGGATGGCGCGGGGCAGCCTGCTTACGAGCAAAGAATTGCGCCGATTTTGAACCGCGACTGCATCCACTGTCATAACCCGGTCGCCAACCCGAGCCTGCCCAATCTGACGCATTACGAAGGTGTCGCGGAAGTGGCGCATAAAGGCGGGGCGTCGACGCCGGCGCTGGTCAGGGTGTCGCATATTCATTTATTCGGCATTGCCTTCATCCTGTTTTTCATTGGCAAAATTTTTCTGCTCTGCGATATGAATATCTACGTCAAGCGGGTGGCGCTGGTGATTCCGTTTTTTGCAATGCTATTGGACGTGGTGTCCTGGTTTGTCACCAAGCATATTTCCGAATTTGCCTATGTGGTAGTGCTTAGCGGTGCGTTGATGGGCTTGTCGATGGGCGTACAAATATTAATGAGTGTTTATCAAATGTGGTTCTATCGCAAGGAACCGGCCAAGTAGACGCCGGATTGCGTGCCGGCTGGATTGGTTAAACCGTCTTCATAAACGGTAGAATGGCCGATTGAAATTTCCATAGCCCGCTGTTTATGCATTCAAAACCCAATGTCCGGCATTGCCCTGCCATGTTAATCAGCGCCCCGGCTTCCGGGCAAGGCAAGACCACCGTCACCGCCGCGCTGGCTTACTACCATAGACAACAAGGCCGCAAGGTAAGGGTCTTTAAAACTGGCCCGGATTTCATCGATCCGCAGATTTTGGCGTATGCCAGCGGCCAGCCGGTTTATCAGCTGGATTTATGGATGATGGGCGAGGCGCATTGTCGCGAACTGCTGTACCGCGCCGCCGCCGAAGCCGATCTGATCTTGATTGAAGGCGTGATGGGTTTATTCGATGGCGACAGCAGTAGTGCTGATCTGGCCCAAGCTTTGGCGGTGCCGGTGGCCGCTGTGATTGACGCACAGGGCATGGCGCAAACCTTTGCGGCAGTCGCATTTGGTTTGGCGAACTATCGGCCTGATTTGGCGTTCGCGGGCGTGATCGCCAATAAAGTCGGTAGCGCGGGTCACGCCAGGATGCTGCGAGAAGCCTTGCCGGCGGGCATGCCCTTGTTGGCGGCGATGAGTCGAGACGAGGCAGTCGGCTTGCCGTCCCGGCACTTGGGCTTGCTGCAGGCCGACGAAATCGGTGATCTGGATACCAGGTTGGCGCGGGCCGCAGAATTATTGAATAGCTTTACGCCCTGTGTTTTACCCGAGCCAGTCGCCTTTGTCGCCGTTTCCACCGATCCGCCGCCACGCTTGTTGCAGGGTAAACGCATCGCGGTGGCGCGAGACGCGGCATTTTCGTTTATTTATCAAGCCAATCTGAATTGTCTGCAAGCGATGGGGGCCGAACTGGTATTTTTCTCGCCACTGGCTGATAGTGCCTTGCCAGAGGCCGATAGCGTTTACTTGCCGGGCGGCTACCCGGAACTGCATCTGCAAGCTTTAGCCGACAACTTGGCGATGAAGCAGGCTTTAACCGAGCATCATCAGGTCGGCAAAGCCATCTATGCCGAATGCGGCGGCTTTTTATATTTGCTGGATAGTTTGGCGGACAAGGAAGGCTATCAAGCGGCTATGGTAGGTTTGTTACCCGGCAGCGCAGTCATGCAAACCCGGTTGGCCAATTTGGGTATGCACAGTCTGCAATTGGCTCAGGGCGAGATTCGCGGTCACAGTTTTCATTTTTCCAGGCTGGAAACCACGCTGGAGCCGATTGCGGTTTCCTCGCCGCAACGCAGCTTTGGTCATGGCGAGGGCTTTTTCCGCAACGGCTCCTTACAAGCCTCCTATCTGCACTTGTATTTTCCTTTCAACCCGCAACTTGCTGCCGGTTTTTTCTAGGCTTTGCAGAACGATTAAAACTGTTTCACAGCCAGGGTATATGGGATAATGCGCGGCTTTCACCGGCCAGACAACAGCAGGTACTAAAATGGACGAAAACAAGAAAAAGGCGCTGGGCGCCGCGTTGATGCAGATCGAAAAACAATTCGGCAAGGGCTCCGTGATGCGGATGGGCGATGTCGCCGCCAGCCGCGACATCGAAGTCGTATCGACCGGTTCGCTGTCCTTGGATATTGCGCTGGGTGTCGGCGGTTTGCCGCGCGGCCGGATTATCGAAATCTACGGCCCGGAGTCGTCCGGTAAAACCACCTTGACGCTGCAAACCATCGCCCAGATGCAAAAACTGGGCGGCACGGCGGCATTCGTCGATGCCGAGCATGCGCTGGACCCTATCTACGCGCAAAAGATCGGCGTCAATATCGACGATTTGTTGGTTTCGCAGCCGGATACTGGCGAACAAGCCCTGGAGATCACCGATATGCTGGTGCGCTCCGGCGCCGTTGATATCGTGGTGGTCGACTCGGTGGCCGCTTTAACGCCCAAGGCCGAAATCGAAGGCGACATGGGCGACTCGCACATGGGTTTGCAAGCGCGCTTGATGTCGCAAGCCTTGCGCAAACTGACCGCCAATATCAAACGTTCCAACACTTTGGTGATTTTCATCAACCAGTTGCGGATGAAAATTGGGGTGATGTTTGGCAACCCGGAAACCACTACCGGCGGTAATGCGCTGAAGTTTTATGCCTCGGTGCGACTGGATATTCGCCGCATCGGCGCGATCAAGAAAGGCGACGAGGTGATCGGTAACGAGACCCGCGTCAAAGTGGTCAAAAACAAAGTGGCGCCGCCGTTCAAGCAAGCCGATTTCGAAATTCTGTATGGCGAAGGCGTGTCCTTCTTCGGCGAACTGGTGGATTTAGGTGTGGAATTTGGCTTCGTCCAAAAGTCCGGTTCTTGGTACGCCTACAACAACGAGAAAATTGGCCAGGGCAAGGATAACGCCAAGCAGTTTTTGCGCGATAACCCGGACAAAGCGGCAGAACTGGAAAAGGCCATCCGCGAAAAAGCCTTTGCCAAATTAGCGAGCGCGCCGGCGGCAGTCAGTGAAGACGACGACGCCGAGTTTGTCGACGGCGATTGAGCGCCGCCAACAGATCGAAGCCATTTGCCTGAGGTTGTTGGCCCGGCGCGAACATAGCCGCCGGGAACTGCTGGATAAATTGGCCTTGCGCGGCTTCGATCGCGACGAAGTTGAACCGGTTATCGATCAGATAGCCGAGCAGAACTGGCAAAACGATGCACGCTATGCCGAATGCTATGTCCGACAACGCATCCAGAATGGCTATGGTCCGATGCGAATTCGCTATGAACTCCAACAGCGCGGTATCAACGACGCCGATCTGGATGCACAGGCCGAGGAGCAAGGCGGCTGGCAAAATGTGCTGCTGGATGTGTATTCGCGTAAATACGACGACGAAAAATCGCTGACCCAAAACGAATGGTTGAAGCGCAGTCGCTTTTTACAGCAACGCGGCTTCAGCGGCGAGATGATCAAGCGCTTGTTTGCGGAATTGAAAATAAAATTGGCTAGAGCGGATGCCAATACGAATGCAAAGTAAACTAAGTTGGCATTTGGCGGACCCAATCGTGCATTACGCGATCCGCCTCGGTTTCCTGCTAGGCCTTTCGGGAGCGAATTTATGAAAGTTACACTGCCGCTAAAAGAAATGTCGGTTGCCGAGAAAATTGGCATGATGGAAGAGCTATGGAACGATTTATCCACTCGAGCAGCTGACTATTCATCACCTGATTGGCATGGTCATTTGTTGGCGGAAAGAAAGCGCCTGGCGGAGTCGGGTGAGATTGGTTTTACGGATTGGGAAGCAGCAAAGCGGGAAATTCAAGATAGGATTCGATGAAAATTCGAATTTTTGACAGCGCGAAATTTGATTTGCTGGATGGCTTTGAGTTTTACGAGCGGCAACAAGAGGGCGTCGGCCGTTATTTTTTGGACTCTCTTTATGCGGATATTGATTCGCTGGCTCTTTATGCCGGCATTCATCCCCAAAAGTTTGCTGACTTTCATCGGCTGTTAGCAAGAAGCTTTCCGTATGCGATTTATTACACTGTCGATGATGAATTTGTTTCTGTTTATGCCGTGATGGATTGTCGGCAAGACCCTATAAATATTAAAGCGCGTTTGGAAAATGAGCGAATTAGGCGATGGGGTGATTGACTTTATTAGCTTTGGGATTCGCGGAGCCCGTAGGATGTGCTGAACGAAGTGAAGCGCATCGATCGCGATTGATGCAGCTCTGGCATCGGCACATGCTTACAAACAACTTGTTAAAACGAAAAACATTGAAGTAACCACAATGAAAAAAATGACTAGCGCCGAATTGCGGGCCGCCTTTTTGGAATTCTTTCGCCAACACGGCCACGCCGTGCGTCCCTCCAGTTCGCTGGTGCCGGGTAATGATCCGACCTTGTTGTTTACCAACGCCGGGATGGTGCAATTCAAAGACGTATTCCTGGGGCGGGAAAAGCTCGATTTCACCCGTGCCGCCACCAGCCAACGCTGCGTGCGGGCCGGCGGCAAGCATAACGATTTGGAAAATGTCGGTTATACCGCGCGCCACCATACCTTTTTCGAGATGCTCGGTAATTTCAGTTTCGGCGATTATTTCAAGCGCGATGCGATTCATTTTGCCTGGGACTTCCTGACCAAGGAGTTGGGCATTCCCAAGGAAAGGCTATGGGTCACAGTATTTGATGAAGATTCCGAAGCCGAAGCAATCTGGCTGGAAGACGTCAAGCACGATCCGAAACGCTTCTCGCGGATCGGCGCCAAGGACAATTTCTGGTCGATGGGCGATGTCGGTCCTTGCGGTCCCTGTACCGAAATTTTCTACGATCACGGCGAACATGTCGCCGGTGGGCCTCCAGGCAGTCCGGACGAAGACGGTGATCGCTACATCGAAATCTGGAACTTGGTGTTCATGCAATATGATCGAGACAAGGACGGCAACCTGACGCCGCTACCCGCGCCTTCAGTAGATACGGGTATGGGCCTGGAACGTATTTCGGCGGTGATGCAGGGCGTGCACAGCAACTACGAAATCGACCTGTTCCAAAACCTGTTAAAAGTCGCCGCGCAACTAGCCGGCACCGACGATTTAGCGAATAGCTCGTTGCGGGTCATCGCCGATCACATTCGTTCCTGCGCCTTCATGGTCGCTGACGGCGTTTTGCCGTCCAACGAAGGTCGCGGTTACGTGTTGCGCCGAATTATCCGCCGGGCGATTCGTCACGGTTACCGCTTGGGTATTCAGGATACCTTCTTCTACAAACTGGTCGCGCCGCTAGTGGCGGAAATGGGGGCGGCTTATCCAGAACTGGCGAATGCCCAGGAACAAGTCGAGCGGATACTGAAAAAAGAAGAAGAGCGCTTCGCGGAAACCCTCGAACAAGGCATGAAAATTTTGGAAGCCTGCGTCGCCAAAATGGACGGCCATGTCATCCCTGGCGATGTAGTGTTCTTGCTGTACGACACTTACGGCTTCCCGGTGGATTTGACCGCCGACTTCGCCCGCGAGCACAAACTGAGTGTCGACCACGCCGGATTTGAAGTGGAAATGGCCGCTCAGCGTGACCGGGCTCGCGCCGGCGGTACGTTTGCCGCTGATTACGATCAAGACATCAAACACGACAGCAGTACCGAATTTACCGGTTATTTTCATCTGGACGGTTCCGTGCAAATCCTGGGCTTATTCAAGCAAGGCCAGCCGGTCGATGCGTTGGAGGCCGGCGACGAAGGTGTGGTGATTCTGGATCAAACCCCATTTTATGCCGAGTCAGGCGGCCAAGTCGGCGATACCGGCCGAATCGAATCCGGCGATGCGGTTTTCGAGGTTCACGATACCCAAAAGCAGGGCGGTAAATTGTTCCTGCACAAAGGTAAAGTGTTGCGCGGCACGCTCAGCGAAGGCCAAGCTTGCGAAGTCAGCGTCGATGCCGAAATCCGCAAAGCGACCGAACGCAATCACTCGGCGACGCACTTATTGCATGCCGCGCTGCGGGCGACCTTGGGCGAGCATGTTCAGCAAAAAGGCTCGCAGGTCAATTCCGAGCGCTTACGTTTCGACTTTTCGCATTTCGAACCGATGACGCCAGCGGAACTTGCTACCGTCGAACGCTTGGTCAACGAACAGATTCGTTTAAACAACGCGGTTGCCGCCGAAATCATGGCCAAGGACGATGCGGTGAAAGCCGGCGCGATGGCCTTGTTCGGCGAGAAATACGGCGACGAAGTACGGGTATTGACGATGGGCGATTTTTCCACCGAATTGTGCGGTGGTACCCACGTGCAACGTACCGGCGACATCGGCTTGTTCAAAATCATCGGCGAAACCGGTGTCGCGGCCGGCGTGAGACGTCTGGAAGCCGTGACCGGTCAAGGTGCCCTGGATTGGATCGACCAGCGCGAAAAAGCCTTGCTCAGCATCGCCGGTTTATTGAAAGCAGCACCGGACAAAGCCGCCGACAAAGTCCATCAACTGATGGAAAAAACCCGCGGGCTGGAAAAAGAACTGGAAAAACTCAAAGCCAAACTGGCTAGCTCGGCAGGCGATGAAATGACCAGCAAGGCTGTCGATGTCAACGGCGTGAAAGTCTTGGCGGTGAAACTGGACGACGTCGATCCGAAAGCTCTACGCGATTTGGCAGACCAGTTGAAAAATAAGCTCGGCAGCGCTGCGCTAGTTTTGGCGGCGGTCAGCGGCGATAAAGTCAGTCTGATCGCCAGCGTGTCCAAGGATGCGATGGACAAGGTCAAAGCCGGCGAATTGGTGAATTTTGTCGCTACTCAAGTGGGTGGCAAAGGCGGTGGTAGGCCGGATATGGCGCAGGCTGGTGGTAACGATCCAGCCGGCTTGCCGGCGGCGTTGGCGGCGGTGCCGGAGTGGGTGAGGGAACGTTTGGCTGGTTAATTTCGGAGAAGGCTATGACAAATGCAGAAACTAGGTCTCCGAATTGGCATAGGGCGATTCTAAAACAGAGGATGGACTTGCTTAAGTCAAATCAAGCTGAGTTGCTTACTTTGCAACAATTACGCGGCCTATTGAAAGCTGCCAATACCGAAGATGTTCGGGATCGCAACGATAGGGTTTGTAGGCTTGAATTAGGCCGATAGGCATTTCTGACGGTGATGTGTCGCTATCGCGACGGATTGTTTTGAAGTCGGTTCTCGGACCGACGACCGAGATACTTTCTTTTGCGTCGCCAAAAGAAAGTATCCAAAGAAAAGGCGACCCGGATGCCGCTTATTCCCTGCGCTCCTCGCTTTTGGCGGGGGTTGCCGAAAGGGGCTTCCTGCCCCTTCGTCAACGCGATGCATCCCTGCATCGCCCCTGCGGGCTGTTCCCGTCAAAAGCTCCGGTGCTCGGCGCGGCATACGGGATAAAGCCCGCCCCAACCTATGAAGCGGCATTCAGCACGGGTAAACAAAAACTGTCATAGATAAGCGGTTATTTAACTTTTAGGATAAAAAAGCAGACATGAAACTGAGCTATTATGGATATGTTTTTACTGAGGTAAAAACTGGCGTTAAATACAGAATGCCTATTAAGAACTTCATTCAAGCCTTTTGTCAGTTTAAAGATCCAAATTATAAAAACAAATTTACACATAATGGAGAACATATCTTTTTGTTGCATGGGCCTGGTGACTTGTATTTGTTTATCCAGACTCGAAGCAAAGAAGTTATCAAAAAGATAAATTCGCAAGATACTAGTGTGGGTGAAATTTATGATGTACTTGATAAGGATGAGATGCTCGGTTTTGCATCTTACGTTTTTGTCATGGATAGCTACCTTGGATTTGCTTCTACAACGATGGCGCCACGTCTTGCATCGTTTGGTAATTTCATAAATGACGTTTTGTCGTCGATAGGAATTACGGAATATCAATTTAACTTAATACCATTTCTTCACCAAGCCACGAAAGCAGAAGCTATGTCTATGCCTTTTATTGGGAAATCGACGATTCAGATAAATAAATCGAATGATTTTTTTGATGATATCGCCAATTACCTTGGAGGTAGCGCTGATGAGTTTGAAGATGTTGATAGTTTAGAAATTGTGATCAAACCTAAAGCTAGAAAGGATATCGGAAAAGCTGTCAAAAAAATGATGGCAAGAATTCCTGATGAAGGTCTTGAGAAGCTTGTTGTTCGCGCAAAAGATGATCTTCACCCATCCTTGATTGATTTATATCTGGCTGGCAATGGGATAGTAGCAGACAATATCAACACGCGGGATGAGAGAGAAATTGCTACAAAGATTAGGGAGAAAATTACCAACAATTCAGTTCTCAAAAAGAAGGTGATCGAACATGAGCAGGATGAAGCGATCAAGCAAGGTAATGTTGAATCTATTTCTAAGTTTTGCGATGCTGGTTCCTGGTCCAGTGCTTTATCTGATCTACAAGAAAACGACTGAGCTTCACTGGATTTCTCCTTGGTTGTTATCCGAAAACAAGAAAGATCTGGCTAATATGATTGCTGGTTTTTCTTACACAATGCTTGGTTTTCTAGCGACTGTAATTACTATTTTATTTGTTTTCACGAAATCGCCTAATTTTGAGGCTTATAAAAGAAATGGATACCTCGATACGTTTTTCTTTACCTATTATTTTTCGATAATTTGTTTATTAATCACTGCTTCGTTATCGGTTTACGGATTTTCTCCAAATAGCAATTCTTTGCCGTTCTATTTGTTACTTATGTCTTTTATAAATAACTTGGTGCAAATTTTTCTTGTTACATTTGTCATATGTAACATCGCTAGGAAATCGGCTGATTAACGCGAAAGAAATATTATAGGTTTTTCAATAAATGCCTGGATGGTTTTTGCCCCGTATGCCGCGCCGAGCACCGGAGCTTTTGGCGGGATCAGCCCGTAGGGGCGATGCAGGGATGCATCGCGTTGACGAAGGGGCAGGAAGCCCCTTTCGTCAACCCCCGTCAAAAGCGAGGAGCGGAGGAAATAAGCGGCATCCGGGTCGCCTTTTCTTTGGATACTTTCTTTTGGCGACGCAAAAGAAAGTATCTCGGCCGTCGGTCCGAGAACCGACATTAAAATACCCGTCGCGATAGCGACACAACTATAAAAGCCTAACAGCCGAGAAAGGTCTAAAAAAGCATGGCATTGTACGTCTATAAATTTGGCGGCACTTCCGTTGGTACGGTGGAACGTATCAAGGCGGTCGCCGAGAAAGTCAAAACAGCCCGCGATGCGGGCGATCAGATTGTGGTGGTGGTGTCCGCGATGAGCGGCGAAACCAATCGCCTCGTGGCCTTGGCGAAAGAGTTGCAGCCGCAGCCGACCGACCGGGAGTTGGACGTGTTGCTGTCCACAGGCGAGCAAGTCACCATCGCTTTGCTATCGATGGCCTTGCACCAAATCGGTTGCGAGGCGCGATCCTATACCGGCGCGCAAGTGCGGATTCTCACCGATAGCGCGCACACCAAGGCGCGGATTCGGGAAATCGACGAAGCCAATATGCGTGCCGACTTGGACGCTGGTCGAGTGGTGGTGGTGGCCGGATTTCAGGGCGTGGACGAGCATGGCAACATCACGACGCTTGGCCGTGGCGGCTCGGATACTACCGGTGTGGCATTAGCTGCGGCTTTGAAGGCCGATGAGTGTCATATCTACACAGATGTGGACGGTGTGTATACGACCGACCCGCGCGTGGTGCCGAAAGCCCGCCGCCTGGATCGCATCACGTTTGAAGAAATGCTGGAAATGGCCAGCCTCGGCTCCAAAGTGTTGCAAATCCGCTCGGTCGAGTTCGCCGGCAAATACAATGTCAAATTGCGCGTGTTGTCTTCGTTTATGGAAGGCAACGGCACCCTAATTACCTACGAGGAATCAGAAATGGAAAGAGCGTTAATTTCAGGCATCGCGTTTAACCGGGACGAGGCCAAGCTGACCTTGACCGGCGTGCCTGATCTGCCGGGCGTGGCGTCGAAAATCTTGGGACCGATCGCCGCCGAGAATATCGAGGTGGACATGATC
Source organism: Methylomonas sp. Uni0009 (assembly GCF_054188105.3). Classification (NCBI taxonomy): domain Bacteria; kingdom Pseudomonadati; phylum Pseudomonadota; class Gammaproteobacteria; order Methylococcales; family Methylococcaceae; genus Methylomonas; species Methylomonas sp. Uni0009. The sequence continues at coordinate 26,086 of NZ_JBTAFN010000003.1, forward strand.
GTGCAGAACATCTCCGCGCATGGCACCACGGATTTTACCTTTACCGTCAACCGCAACGATTTCGCCCGCGCGCAGAAAGTGTTGGACGGTTTGCGCGCCGACCTGGGCGGCAATACCACGGTGATTGGCGATAACAGTATCGTCAAAGTGTCGATTGTCGGCGTTGGTATGCGTTCGCATGCCGGTATTGCCAGCACGATGTTTAAAGTGCTGGCCGACGAGGGTATCAATATCCAAATGATCTCGACATCCGAAATCAAAATTTCCGTGGTGGTCGACGAGAAGTACCTGGAACTGGCGGTGCGTGCGTTACACAAAGCGTTTGGTCTCGATCAGGAGTAGTTCCGGCACTCTAATGTTTGCTCGTTGCGAGCGCTAGAGAGTCAATATATCCCCAGTTTTTTGTATCGTATTCAGATACAAGGCTGGGGATTTTTTTTGAATGTCCTTTGCAAAAACTATGTTAAATAACTTAAAAATAACGAGGCATTTCCCTGATTTTTTCTGGTTTTTTACAAGGCATTTACTTTTAGTCAATATAATCAAACGATTATATTTTGGCATTCTTTATGCTGTTTAGCTCCGGTGGATTTTAAATTTATTCTGCGTGAGGTATCTAAATGGCTCAAGAATTAATTGTTGTAAATCAAGAAGTCGTGGCACAGCAAATCAATACTGCCGGCTTGGTGCTGGGGGCAGGTTTGGCGGTGGCGTCGATGATTTTGGTGCCAGCTTTGGCGATGCGCCTTGGTTTGAGCGCGAGTTTGACTGGCGCACTGAGAATTGCTTTGATGAAGGCATCCAGTCGAGCGGCGCACGGCAAACGATGATCGCAGTCGCTACCTCAGCGGATGTATTGATTGGTCAGCTTCAGAGTGATCGATCATTTCCTGCTTGCGCTGGCCTTGTCAGCGTATGATTTTGTTTTCGCTCGTGCCGTGTTTACCAAGGTTATTTAGGCGCTATAATCCGCGCATGTGCACAGGTAATAAGTGAGTTCGTGTAACAATGGATGATAATAAGAAAAGCTGCGATCTTTGCGGGCTAGCTGTTGAAGTGGAAGGGTTTAGATTAAAAACCCTGCAAGGCGACAAGCGCTTTTGCTGCGAGGGCTGCAAGGGAATCTATCAAATGTTGCACGAGGCACAGGTTTTACCTGAAGACGCCGACGATTCAACCCAGCCCCAGTCTTAACCAGCAACGAGGATGCATATGGCACATGTTCACAACCCAAAGAAGAGCTCGAACGATTCATCCATGACTAAGCAGGTGGTGGCTGGTACACTAGCCACTGCAACTGTAAACACTGGAGGAAAATTGATGACTAAATTAGCGAAACACCCTCTATTGGTGTTCGGTGCAGGCATGGTGGCGGGCTATTTTGTGTACAAATACAGAAAGGAAATTATTTCCAGCGCCACAAAAACGATTGATGCCGGCAAGGATTTTGTATTGCATCAAAAAGAAAACCTCGAAGACATCGTTGCCGAAGCGAAAGAAGGCAACTAATCCCGTTCGATTCTTGGACATTTGGCTGTAACTTGAAACGGGTGGTCGTTGCCATGGCAGGACCGCCCGTTTTACTTTTCCCTGTTGACTATGGCTATCCAAAAAGAATTTGTACTACGTTACCGCCATGACGGTCATGTGCGTTTTCAGGTGCCCGCGCAAGCTTGTCAACCGACTGCGGCGAACTTAATCAGCACCAAGCTTGCCGCAATTAATGGCGTCCAATCAGTGAACCTTTATCGCGGGCAGGGCAAATTATCAATCCGATACGATGGGGCTGTCTGTGGCTTTACCAGTTTGGCGGCACAGCTGTTTCAAATTCTTGCCGAGCTGGAACAGCAAGGTTATTTCGACAGTAAGCCGCTAGCGGAGAAGGCTAAAAAGTCTGTTCTCGGCATTAAAAAGCGCTTGAAAGGCACCCGGATTGGTGGCTGGTTCAGTGATAAATATCAAGCCGGCAAGGAAACGGTACAGGCGGCCAAAATTATCGGCAAAGTCAGTACCAAAGGCCCGAAAGCCCTGTTTAAAGATCCCGAAAAAGCTACGATAGATTTCTTGAATGATGTGCTGGTCTTGTACTTAATAAAAACCCACTGGACCCGCATCACGCAGGAGTGGCTGGTCAAACCCATCGTGCATCGTTACGAGTGGATGGCGGTGTTTTATATGTTTTTCTTATTAGTACGTTCGCGCCGGCCCAAGTAGAGATTGTCAACGCCCATCCTATGATTTCCATAGGATGGGCTCGCTAGTCCATCAAATCCTCAGTCGCCCATGGAAACCGATACTCTAAATTACGCGCATTTTTCCGTTCGACATCAGCTAAAAAATCGGATTCGGATCATTACGCCGGTGTTGCTTAACGACCCGGAGCGTGGCTATATCCTGGAAATCCTGCTGAAAAAGCGCCCGGAAATTAAAAGTGTGCGCTCGGTGTTTGAAATTGGTTCGGTAGTCATCGAATTCGATTCTAATCGTCTGCCGGCGAAAAATTTGCTGATTATGTTGGACGCGGTGTTGGGCAATATCGCGTTAAAGCAGACTGAGTTAAAAAAAGACAAGAAAAAAGCCTTCGACGGGCCGTTGCAAGAAGTTGATTTGGCCGTGCAAGGCATGAGTTGCGCGTCCTGCGCGTTGTTGATCGAAATGGTGTTAAACCGCGACGAACGGGTTAAAAAAGCCGGCGTCAATTTTGCCACTGAAACCGTTACGGTGCAGGGCCAGATTAGCAAAGCCGAGGTGATCGATAAAATCGAAAAACTGGGATATAGCGCCATGCCCATCGATACGCTGTCGCAGCGGAAGAAGCTCATCGAAAAGGAGTTGCAACGAATTGACGTAGCCCGGCGTCGATTTGTATGGGCAGGGCTGTTAACCACTCCGGTGGTGACGATAGCCATGACGATGGGCGGCCGCTCCTGGATGCATTGGTTGCAGTTTGCGCTGACCACGCAAGTCGTATTCGGCACAGGCTGGCAATTTTTCAGCAAGGCGTATCGGCTGGCCAAACAACGCGCGGCCAACATGGATAGCTTGATCGCGCTGGGCGTGGGTTCCGCTTACGGCTACAGTATTCCCTCGCTGTTCCGGCGGCGCGGGCATGTGTATTTCGAAGCTGCCGCCGCTATCATCACCTTTGTGTTACTGGGCCGTTATTTGGAAGAACGGGCCAGAGGCAAGGCCGGCGAAGCGATCCGCAAGTTGGTGGATTTGCAACCGCAAACAGCAACCTTGTTGATGAGCGACGGTAGCGAGCGCAGCGTCGATGTAGACGAAATCAAGATCAATGACGTGATGCTGGTCCGGCCGGGTGAAAAAATTCCCACCGATGGCGTGGTGATTGTCGGCCTTTCCACCGTCGATGAAGCAATGATTACCGGCGAAAGCATGCCGGTGGTGAAAAGTGTCGGCCAAACCGTGATCGGCGGTTGTGTCAACGGCAATGGCGTATTGCATGTCAAGGCCACGGCGGTAGGCATGGATACGGTGCTGGCGGGCATTGTGCATATGGTCGATCAAGCCCAGGCCGCTAAGTTACCGATTCAAAAGCAGGTCGATAAAATCTCGGCGGTGTTTGTGCCGGCGGTGATGGCTATTTCCGGCGCGACGCTGGTGGGATGGCTGCTGGCCGGCGCGCCGTTCGCGTTTGCTTTCGGCAATGCCATCACCGTTTTGTTGATCGCTTGCCCATGCGCGTTGGGTCTAGCAACACCAGCGGCAATCATGGTCGGCACGGGTCAAGCTGCTAAGCAGGGGGTGTATATCCGCAATGGCGAAAGTCTGGAAATCGCCAGTAAATTGAACGCCATCGTGTTCGATAAGACCGGCACCATCACCGAAGGTAAACCTCGGGTGAGCAAGGTTTATAAAATATCCCGCCTGGCTGAAAACAAACTAGTCATGTTGGCGGCTTCCGCCGAGAACAACTCCGAGCATTTTCTCGGCAAAGCCGTGGTGGCCTATGCCCGCGACGCGGGTGTCGAGTTACAGGATTGCGCCTATTTTTATAGCGAAACCGGTCACGGTATTCGCGCCGAGGTGGACGGTTATAAATTGTTACTGGGCAACCGGGCTTGGCTGGAGAATCAGCAAGTTGATGTAAGTCGCTTAGTGGAGCAGGCCGATAATTTTGCTGATCAAGGGCAAACTCCGGTTTACATGGCGATCAACGGCAAGGAAGCGGCCATATTCGCGATTGCCGATAATCCGCGCCCGGAAGCCGCCGCCGCTATTGCGCGGCTGCACGACTTGGGTATTAAAACCATGATGGTCACTGGCGATACCGAAAAAACCGCTTATTGCATCGCGGATACGGTCGGCATCGCGGATGTAGTCGCTAATGCCAAGCCCGAGCAAAAGCTGCAAATCATTCGTCAGTTGCAGGATGAAGGGCATAATGTCGGCATGATAGGTGATGGCATCAATGATGCGCCGGCGCTGGCCGCGGCCAATGTTGGCTTTGCAGTAGGCAGCGGCACGGACATTGCCATCGAATCAGCGGATCTAACGTTGGTGCAAGGTGATATAGGCAAAGTCACCGCTACTATCGAACTGAGCGCATTTACCATCCGTGTCATTAAGCAAAACCTATTCTGGGCGTTCGGTTACAACACCATAGCGATTCCGGTGGCGGCGCTGGGCAAACTCAATCCGATGATCGCCTCCGCGGCGATGGCTTTGAGCTCGGTGTCTGTCATCGTCAACTCACTTCGATTGAACAAATAAATGGAACACAATATGGAAGGTATGGATCATGCCATGCACGGCATGACCGAAATGGCTGCGGCCACGGGATTCGATTATTCCCTGGCTTTTGTGGCCGGATTTTTAGGCAGCGGGCATTGTCTGGGGATGTGCGGCGCGTTGGTGTCCGGTTACTTCATGCGGGCCGGGAAAAGCCGCACCTATCTACCGTATGTTGCATATCAGGCCGCTCGCATTTCCGTGTATACCATGATCGGTGTATTGGCTGCTTCTTTGGGCGTGGTACTGGTGTCCAGCGGTTTGTTCGGCAAAATCCAAAGTATCTTGCAAATGTTGATGGGCGCGGTCGTCATTGTGCTGGCGCTGGGCGTATTGGGCTGGATACCTTGGCAAGGCTCGATACGCTTGATTCCCATGCAAGTGTTGCGCAAAGGCTATGCTGCGGCGAATCAAAAAGGGCCGCTGCTAGGTTCGGTTATCGCGGGTCTCTTGAATGGTTTGATGCCCTGTATGTTGACGTTTGCGATGGCTGTGAAAGCCACCACGGCTGCTACCTTGCTTGAGGGGGGCGCGTTGATGTTGGCATTTGGTGCAGGGACTTTACCGATGATGCTGTTTATCAGCGTCGCCTTCGGCAAAATGAGTGTGAAATTACGCGGTTTAATGCTGAAGGCGGCGGCGTTCATCATGTTGTTGATGGGGGCCAATACCATTAACAACGGTTTGAGTTTTTACAAAGATCAAAACTTCAACCACAGTCATTTTCTGGTGTTTGTGCAGGATAAACTTGATGAATTAATTGTTTTTCTGCACGAAACTCTCAATTACATCGGCAGCATGCTGAGCAGTATTCAAGGTGTGTGATTGCAATTAGGCGAGTTGACCGAACTTAGTGCTGGAAAAGTTCGAAATTACAGGTATAATGCGCGAATGAATTGCTGGTGTAGCTCAGTTGGTAGAGCAGCTGATTTGTAATCAGCCGGTCGCGGGTTCGAGTCCCATCGCCAGCTCCATATATATCAAAGGCTTAGGTGTTTTTCACCTAGGCCTTTTTTATTGCTTGTACAAAATACCGTCCAAAATCGTTTGTGTAATCGGTAAAACCCCTGGTGACAAATTTTCACCCGGTTCTTAAGTTCCTTGTCACCGATAGGGACTGCCGTTAAATCTCCCTTTCCTCCGAAACGTGCGTGCGGTTTTCTGTGCGCAGTTCTCCAGTTGATGCTTTTCTCATGTTGGGTGTCTTTCAGTGTTACTGAAGCAATTCTGTATTCCGGAAATATTTGATGATGTGCCGTTCTGCACATGCCAATTCGCTGAGGTTTCTTGAGCAAAACAGAGAAAATAAGCAGTTTTCGTCCATTCGGACTTATTTTAGGGACAGGACTGCAATATCCGCTCTTGAGCGTCTTGTAGCCTAATCGCCATGCTGAGTCCCTGATGGGCACGACGTTTGTCGCCAGACATCGTCGGGGATTCAAATTCTTCTGGGTTGAAGGGCAGGAGTGGCTGCCAGTGGGAGTAGATAAGGTGATTTTAGTCGCAACAGAATGGGTACTAGCGGCGTATTACATGTCACGAAAACTTAACAGAACTGCAACTTTAATTTCTTGAGCGCTGGTTAACATTCTTTCTGCAAATTCTGTGAGGCAGATTTTTGCGGAAGACCAAAAACAATTAACCGACTTTGCTTTAGGAATGACTTTTTTATGAAAGCTTTTAAATTAACTCTGATTGCCGCAGCTGTTACCGCTGTCGTTTCACCTTTGACTGCGCAAGCGGCTTCTACCGAATTCGACAATTTTACGCCGATGACAGGCAACACGGTTCCTGTTAGCCCAGGTTCAGCGACACCTTATAAATTGTCTTCGCCCAACTTTACTCAACAAACCATCGCCGACCGTAAGACCCAAAACACCTTGGTGCCAGGTTCCAACTCAGGTAGCTGGGACATGATAGCCGCCAACGAAACCGGTCCTGACGCCGGTCGTTATTTGTTCATGCCGTTCGAAACCGGTTCCGCGGGCGTGCAACGTATCGATCTTTGGAATAACGACTACAACTCGCGCACCACCACTATCGTGGCGCCAGGTACGCAAGGTTTTGTTTCCGGCGATGCTTCTTTGTGGACACCATGGGGCGGCTATTTGACGGCTGAAGAATCTTGGGGTGCAGGTAGCAGTAAGGGTCGTTTGTTTGAAGTGACCAATGCCACCAGTGCGGCGGCGAATGGCGGCACATTTATCCAACGTTCCATTCTGCCGCGCGTTTCTCACGAAGGTTTGGCGTTCGACAAAAACAACAACTTGTATTTTGTCGATGAATTGAACGGTGGTTCTGTATACAAATACGTATCGGCCAATCCATTTGCCACTAGCGGCGACAGCTTTTTTGCCGCTGGGCAAACATTTGCTTTAAAAGTCGGTGCAGGAGCCCAGTTTGAAGGCACTACCGGTGCTGCTATCACCGGTGCATCAACATGGGAAGCTATTACCGATGTCAACGGTGGCGTTTTAGCCGGTATTTCCGCACAGCTTAGCGACGGCACGATCGACGGCCGCGTCAGCGCCGATAATGCCGCTGTAAAAGGCACAGGTTTTAATCGCCCTGAAGACATGGAAATTCAAAACTTGGCTAACGGTAACCAGTTTTTGTACTTCACGACTACCGATTCAGACACCGACGGCAACCAAGGCACCGGCCGTAGCCGCGTTTATTCTATTGATCTTGGCACTAGCGAAGTCAAACTGTTTGCCGACAGCAACACCATCGATTTGGCGACTGGTTTGGCGGCAGGCGGTGAATTCAAAAATGCCGATAACTTGGCTATTGATGCTGAAGGCAATATCTACATCGTTGAAGATCAAGATGGTGGTGTGGAAGATGTATGGTTTGCCAAGGATGCAGATCGTGACGGGGTTGCCGAGTCTCTCTCCAAATGGATCAGTTTGACTACTCAAGGTGCTGAAAGCACCGGTTTGTATTTCGACAAATTCAATCCAAACAAAGCGTATATCAACGTGCAGCATCCAGCTGATGGCATTGATCGCACCATTGAGTTGACTGCTGCGCCAGTACCGGTACCTGGGGCGGTTTGGTTGTTCGGTTCAGCAATTGCCGGCATGATCGGCCTGCGCCGCCGTGAAGCCTGATTGCTTAAGGGGCAGGGCGTGTTCCCAAATTGATTGATCGAAAGCCCGACTTTATGTCGGGCTTTTTTGTGATGGATAGTCTTCCGGGCCCGATAAGCAGTCCGGAAATGTCTTCTTGACCACCAATAATTAAGAGAATCCAAACATGAACAAAAAAATGATGATGGCTAGCGCGCTAGTGGTTCTATCTGTAAGCGCCGGCGCGGAAGCGGCTGTAATTACGCAATGGAATTTCAACTCGAATCCTGCTGATTCAGCCACCGGTACCGGCACAGGCGCCCCTAGCATCGGTAGCGGCTCGGCTTCGCTGGTAGGAGGCACCACAGCAACTTTTGCTAGCGGCGATGCGAGTGGCGGTTCATCCGACCCGGCGATAGGCGATGACAGTGGTTGGAATACCACCAGTTATGCGGCTCAAGGTGCCGGCAATAAAACCCGCGGTACGCGGTATCTGGTTAGCACGGTGGGTTTCAATAACATTCAGGTTAGTTACGACTTACGCCACAGCAATACGTCTTCTAAATATGAGCAAGTGCAATACACTACGGACGGTAGTACCTGGACTGATTTTGCCTTGTTTAGCGGCGCAGCAGGCGATACTTGGTTCAACGGCCGTTCAGTCGATTTCAGCAGTATCGCCGGGGTAGCCAACAATGCTAATTTCGGCTTTCGTGTCTTAGCGGCATTCGCGCCTTCAACAAGCGCATACGCGGCATCTTCTCCAACCGGTACTTATGGTTCTACCGGCACCTGGCGTTTTGATATGGTAACGGTATCAGGCACTGCGTTAGCAGCCGTACCAGTCCCTGGCGCAGTTTGGTTGTTCGGTTCCGCATTGTTAGGTTTTTTGGGCGTTCGCCGCAAAGCTTAATCACCGTAGTTCAAGATATTGGCAATTTCTTTAGGAATGGCGACATGAGGTGGCTTGCTTCAAAGCCGTTGGCAACTCACTGATCAGGAAATGACCTTCTTGGTGTTGAATTGATCGCAGATGAAACTGAAGATCTTTTAACGCCATGCCTGTGGATTTCAGGCATGGCGGAGATATTTTCAGAGTCAGGAGTAGATTACGTGTGGTTTGCCGTCGCCGAGGACTATGTCGCCGATGCTGAAGGCGGTTTCGCCTTGCTGTGCCAATATTTCCAAGGTAGCGGCTTCGTCTTCTGCCGCGACGCAGACTATCATGCCGATGCCGCAGTTGAAGGTAACCAGCATGTCGGCTAATTCGACATTGCCTTGTTCTTGCAGCCAGGCAAAAATCTCCGGCAATTGCCAGGCGGATAGCTGAACGCTCGCGTTCAAACCATCGGGCAGCACACGCGGCAGATTTTCGGTGATGCCGCCGCCGGTGATATGGGCCATTGCGTGTACCGGTACGGTCTTCAGCAATTCCAGCAAGGGTTTGACGTAGATGCGGGTCGGGGTCAGCAGGGTTTCGCCTAGTGGTTTGCCGTTGACATTGTCGGACCAACCCAGACCACTACGGGCGACGATTTTGCGAATCAAGGAATAGCCGTTGGAATGCGGGCCGGACGAGGCCAGGGCGATCAGTTTGTCGCCGGCTTTGACTTGGCTGCCGTCGATGATGCGATCTTTTTCGACGATGCCGACGCAAAAGCCTGCCAAGTCGTAATCGCCATCGGCATACATGCCGGGCATTTCCGCCGTTTCACCACCAACCAAAGCCGCGCCGGATTGCTCGCAGCCTTTGCCTATGCCTTCGATGACGCTGGCGGCGGTATCGACTTCCAGTTTGCCGGTGGCGAAATAATCCAGGAAAAACAGCGGTTCAGCGCCCTGGACGATGATGTCGTTCACGCACATCGCTACCAGGTCGATGCCGACGCTGTTGTGGATGTTTAAATCCAAAGCCAGTTTCAATTTGGTGCCGACGCCGTCGGTGCCGGAGACCAATACCGGCTGTTTATAGCGATCCAGCGGTAATTCGAACAGCGAACCGAAGCCGCCTAAACCGGCCATGACGCCCGCATTACGGGTTTTGGCCGCGATGGGTTTGATGCGTTCGACTAAAGCGTTGCCGGCTTCAATATCGACGCCCGCGCTTTTATAATTCAGGCGGTCTTGTTGTTGTTCGCTCAATGTCAGTCTCTCGTTAAAGTTAAGGTTGAAACGGGCGATATTGTACTATAGTTCCCATTAATGCACTGTCAGGGTAGGCTTGTGGTCAAGGTTTTTATGAAGGGTAAATCGGGGTTTTTCAGCCTATGTATGTGGGGATTGTTGTGCAATTGCCCAATAGCGGAGGCTGTCGAAGTAAAAGGTTTGTATGAGATTGAACTGATCGCCAACAGTCAATCCGCAGAGGATAGGACGCAAGCAATCAAGCAGGCCATGTATGCCGTTTTGAGTCGGGTCTTGGTGTCTGAGGATATTTCCAAAATTCCGGTAGTGCAGCAGGCGTTGTCCAGTGCGCAGAACTATGTCAAGCAATCGCAATTTTCCTTGATTTCCGCCGATGAACTGCCTGATACCGACGCGCGCTTGCTTAGAGTGCAGTTTGATGAAGATCAATTGATGGAAGTCATGCGCAAAAGCCAGGTAGGTATCTGGAGTGAAATCCGGCCCGAAACTTTGGTGTGGCTGGTTGTCGATGACGAAGAGGGTAGACGGTTTTACAACGCTGACAGCATGCCGGAGTTGGAAAGTGCATTGGCGTTTGCGTCGAAAATTAAAGGCGTACCGATGATATTTCCGATGCTGGATTTGGAGGAACAGCAAAAAATTTCACTAAGCGAAGTGCTGGGAGCTGATTCCCGCAATTTGTTGGCAGTATCCGCTCGCTACGAAGTGACCTCCGTGATGGCGGGTCGCATCGCCAAAAAAGGCGATTGCTGGCAGGGCGAATGGGCGTTTTATTTCGATGGCAAGATCAAGCAATGGAGCGGGGCTTGTTTACCTTTGAAAGCGGCAGCGGTTGCGGGCGTGCAAGGCGCCTATGATGTGCTGTCGAATTATTACGGCGTTAAACCGGAGTCCTCAGCCGCCCACTAAGCTGTAGATGCCGTAGGCCCCGCCGTAAGTGGTTAGAAAATAGAATAAAGACACCACCAAACTGGCCGGAGTATTAACCTGCAATACGTCTTTAAATATCCGCGCAATAATCGCCATGTCCCACATGAAAAACAACGCCAAGGTTGCATAGCTGGGTGTATCTTCGGCTACGGTCACCCAAAATACGATAGGAATCAGAAAGATCGCGACGACATTTTCACAAAACAAAATAGCCGACGCGACTTGTATGAAGGTGTTAAAAGTTCTATTCAGCAGTAAAACCAGCGCGATAAAGCCCAGGGTTAGCAAGGTCTCCAGCAGCACTTCGAAGATCGAATCAATGTCATCCGACATGTTGAATTGAATAAAAAACACCGCGATAAAATAAAAAAGCGCATTGTTTTTAAAAAAGCGCGTCGATCTGGGCAGATCCAATACCGAGACATTGAACCAGCACAGCGGGAAATAATGTCTGAAAATTTCCATCACGACTCACGCTCACGCTACTTAATCAGTTTTCCTCTGAGTCGGCATAAGAATACGCGTCGTATTGGCTGCGATATTCCGGTTGCTGACCGTGGCTGAACTGGTCGTTCAATGCTTGTACCAGATCTTTGGTTTGTTCTATGAGACCGTTCAGTTTTTTGCGGTTTTTCTTGTTTTTACCGACGGGGTCGGTGATGGGCATTAAAATTCGCCAGAAACTCAGGCTTTTTTCAAACAAACCCGCCAAGTCTTCACTGAGATTCAATTGTTTCTGCCGCTTGTGCAAGTGCTTGATCAGGAATTTGGCATGCACGCGGCTGACGATTATATGTAGCGGCGTCAATAAGGCAATCAGTGTCGCGAGGATGGCCGGGCCGATAATCGGGTCGATCAGTAGTTCGAGTATCCCCACCGCAATTTCCGCAAATAACATCAGCATTACGATAAAGCCCAGCACAATGAGCGTGGAGGCGTTGCATCTGTCCTTCCAGGTGGTTAACGCTTCTTCCACTTCTTGGAAAATGGTGTCATCGATTGCGCGGATGCTGTTTTCCAGCGTGCCGAGTATGCGGTACGAGCGGTCATTATAAATGTTGTTGAAGCGCTGATCGAACAGCGAGGTATCGCCCGATTGCGATAACACGATGAATTGGCCGGTGTGGATACCCAGTTCGGCCAGGCGGCGTTGCCAGGACGCGGCGATTTCCTGGCTTTTCAGCGCATCGATAGTTATTTCCGAATGGTCGATCACGAAAATGAATTTATTGGCATCCTGGTGAGCAACGATCTCTGCCAGGGTGTCCTTGATCAAATCGGCATCGGCCTCGAACAAGTCATTAAATACCAATACCAAATCGGAGATGCCTATCACGTATTTTCGCAACAGGCCGGAGACTGGATTTTCCGCAGCGGGATTGAATACCGGGGTGTCAATCAACAGCTTGTTTTTTAATTTGCCGCTATTGACCGTGACCAGTTCCAGATAACCGTTGAGTTTGCTGCCTTCGCCGTTGGCGACCAAATCGATTTGACGGCTGATTTGATAGAAAGGTAAACGGTGGTCGGCGTCCAGTGCGGTACCGGGCAGCGTCGCGGTATTGGTTTGTGGCGTATATTGCAGTACGGTGAATTTATGGCGGGCGGTGTGTAGTTGCACGCCCAGGTAACGATTAACAAAGTCTGATTTGGCGGGCGAATAACCGCCCAGCGTGCTGACGATGGGCCACCAACTTGTCTTGCGTGCGGTGGTCTCGTCGTTATCGATCAACCCCAGTTCAAACTCGATTTCATCCAGGTCCTGGAATATCTTGGCGGTTTTTTGCAAAACCGGATCGTTCGCCGCGAACTGCCGTTCAAGATTGCTCAGGTGTTTACTTACCGTTTTATCCGCCATTAGATATGAACCTTCTCTGCTTGTTATTGAGGTTAATCAGACGGCGGGAGTATACACCGATGGCATTTAAACGGATAAAAAACCTGCCGGTTTTTGCCGGTCAAAATGCCCCGGCAAACGGCTGTCGCAAATACCAAGCTGCGCCGGAAATGGCGGCTTTCCGGCCGCGCTTATTCTCTAATATCCAGCTCCTTGATTTTTCGGGTCAAGGTATTACGGCCATAGCCCAGCAACAGTGCCGCTTCGTGTTTGCGGCCATGCGTATGATTCAACGCGGCCTCGATCAACAGGGTTTCCAAGGTAGGGATAGCCTGTTTGGCGATGTCCACTTTGCCGGTCGTTAATTGCTGCTTGACCCAGTTTTTAAACTGGCTCTCCCAATCTCCCGGTGTCGTTTCGCCGGATGCGGAATCGCCGGTATTGTGGGTCAGTTCCGGCGGTAAATCTTCCAGATGAATTTCCCGGCCCGAGGCCATCACCGTCAGCCAGCGGCAGATATTCTCCAATTGCCGCACGTTGCCTGGCCACCTCAAGCCGCTTAAAAATGCCTCGGTTTCCGGTTTTAACAGTTTGATTTCGGTATTCAGTTCCTTCGCGCTTTGATAGAGATAATGCCGCATCAACAAGCCTATATCCTGCCGGCGTTCGCGCAACGGTGGGATATGAATTCGAATCACGTTCAGGCGGTGAAACAAATCTTCGCGAAACCGGCCTTGCGCCACCAACGCTTCCAGATCCTGGTGGGTGGCGGCAATGATCCGCACGTTGACTCGCACTGAGGTATGCGCGCCCACCGGATAAAACTCGTTATCTGCCAGCACCCGCAGCAAGCGGGTTTGCAATTCGGCGGGCATGTCGCCGATTTCGTCCAGAAACAGCGTGCCGTTATTGGCTTGCTCAAACCGACCGATGCGCCGGGCTTGGGCGCCGGTAAACGCGCCTTTTTCGTGGCCGAACAGTTCCGATTCCATCAAGTCTTTGGGGATGGCCGCCATATTCAAGGCAATAAACGGCTGGTCGGCGCGTGGACTATGGCGATGCAGGGCTTTGGCGACCAGTTCTTTGCCGGTACCCGATTCGCCATTAATCAACACGGTGATGTGCGAGCGGGCCAGACGGCCTATTGCCCGAAACACTTCCTGCATGGCCGGCGCTTCACCGATGATCTCCGGGGTTTCCTCGACGGTAGGCGGGGCTTGCACAAGGTCGCTTTGCCGCTGTTTGCTGTGCGCGCAGGCGCGTTGTACGGTTTCGACCACTTCGGTGACGTCAAAGGGTTTGGGCAGGTATTCGAAAGCGCCGCCGTGAAATGCCGACACCGCGCTTTCCAGATCGGAATGCGCGGTCATCACGATCACCGGTAAATCCGGATAACTGTTTTGAATATTGCGCAGTAACTCGAAGCCGTCCATGCCCGGCATGCGAATATCGGTGATCAGCACTTGTGGTAGGCCGCCGGGTAACGATTTCAGCAACTCGTTGGCGCTGGCGAAGCTTTGGGTATGCACGCCGGCTTTTTGCAAGGCTTTTTCAAGTACCCAGCGGATGGATTTGTCATCATCGACAATCCAGACCTTGTCAGGTATTTGCATGATTCGTCTCCAAAGGTAGGTAGATGGAAAATACGGTATTGCCCGGCTCGCTTTCGCATTCGATCAAGCCGTTATGCTGGTTGATCAAAGATTGAGCAATCGACAGGCCAAGTCCGGTACCCTCGGCGCGGCCGGTGATCATCGGATAAAAAATCTGTCCCATCAGCTCGGGTTTGATACCCGGGCCGTTATCGATAATGTCGATTTTGACGGTCAGCTTGTAGCGTTTGCGGCCTATAGTCATATGCCGCTGCACCCGGGTTTTTATCGTAATCACGCCATGGTTTTGCACGGCTTGTACGGCGTTGCGGACGATATTGAGTATGGCCTGGATCAGCTGGTTTTTGTCGGCGAAAATCTCCGGGATGCTCGGATCGTAATTGGTCTGCAGCATAATGCCGTGGGCGGCCTCCACCGTAACCAGATGCCGGACCCGTTCCAATACCTCGTGAATATTGAGCTGGCTTTTATGCGCGGGTTTGTTGGGGCCGAGCATTTTGTCCATCAGATCCTGCAAGCGGTCCGATTCGGCGATAATGATTTGCGTATATTCCTTTAATTCAGGATCTTGCAATTCCAGGTCCAACAATTGTGCTGCGCCGCGCAAACCACCTAGCGGGTTCTTGATTTCATGCGCCAGGCCGCGCACCAGCATGCGGCTGGTGTTTTGCTGGGCCAGCAACTGTTCTTCTTTGGTGATCCGCAAATGCCGGTCTACCTGTTGCAGTTCGATCAGGATTTCGCTTAATTTCCCATCCTCGAGCAAGGGCGTGGCGCTGAGGTTAACCGTAATCGATTGGCTGAGCCGTTCTAGGATTAATTCTCTATCGACCAGCGGCTCGAGCAAATACAAGCGGGGTAATAAATCGTTAAATAGCGTGTTGTGCGCGGTTTTGAACAGTTTGTGCGCCGTTTGGCCGAGCAAATGCTTGGCGCTGTCGGCAAGCAGCATTTCGCCGGCGGGATTGATATAGGTCAGGCGCAAGTCCTTGTCGAACAGCAGGATTGCTTCGTTTAAATGATCCAGTATCTTTTTGTGCACGGGTTAATTTAAGTGTTAAGAGTTGTAGTGAACAAGCAATTTGCACGCCAAGCGTAAAGTTGCCTTATTGCTTCATTTGTCTGATAAAAAACGGCTCTAATGCACAATATTAGTGCGTTCGCCCAGTTTGGTGATTCATGTTAGTGCAAAGGTGGGTGCGGAGTGGGATTTTTATCGCTATCCCGGCTTTAAGCCTTATGCTTAGGAATACGATCAATATCGATTAAGGCGGCTAAAATGTTTGGGGACCTTATCAGCAGCTCGGATACGCGGCTATGCGGCATATGATTGCACAGTGTTGGTGCATATGAGATTGAATTGAGTCAAGCGACGTTCCGGGGTGAGAGTGATCCATTCAAGCTGTTTGCATCGTGTATCCTGGTCGCTGTTCCCGCGGAGATGAAGGTGTCATGGGTTGAAGGGCTAGTGAATAAACCGGTAGGTGATCTCTGGCAATGGCACACTTTGAACTGAATTGGTGCGCCTTTCGGTATCGGTAACCAGGCTGGTGCGTCAGTCGAACAGCTGCTTCGCTAATTCGGTGCGTTTGTCGATTGGCGGCTAGTCTGCGTAATCAACGATCAATGGCGCATGGTCGCTGAAGCGTTGCTCTTTAAAAATGCTGGTTGACTGTGCACGATTGGCGATACCCGGCGTGGCGACTTGGTAATCGATACGCCAACCGACATTTTTGGCCCAAGCCTGGCCACGATTGCTCCACCACGTGTAGCAGGCGTCGGTAGCGTCGGGATGTAGTCTGCGATAAACATCTACCCAGCCCAACTCATCATATATTTGGGTCATCCAGGACCGTTCCGCCGGCAAAAACCCGGAGTTTTTCTGGTTGCCGCGCCAATTTTTCAAATCCGCTTCTTTATGGGCGATATTCCAGTCGCCGCAAATGACCACTTCCCGGTCGCTGGCTTTGAGGTCGGCAAGATGCGGATAGAAGCGTTCCATCACGCTGTATTTGACGGTTTGTCGTTCCTCGCTGCTGGAGCCGGACGGCAGATACAGGGAAATGACCGATAGATTACCGACTTGCACTTCCAGATAGCGGCCCTCGCTATCGATGTCGGCATGCCCTAAGCCTGCTATTACTGCATCTGCCGGCTGTTTGCTGTAGATGCCTACGCCGCTGTAGCCCTTCTTTTCAGCATAATGAAAATAACCGTGGAGACCTTTCGGAGCCAGCATCTCGGCTGTCATATCGCCGGCCTGGGCTTTAAGTTCTTGTAGGCAGACGAAGTCTGGATTTTGGGTGTCTAACCAGTCGTAAAAACCTTTTCTGGTTGCCGAGCGAATGCCGTTTAGATTGGCGGAGATGATGCGGAGCATGGACTTTGGTTGGGGAATAGGTTAATAAACTGCGTCGCAGTTTAACAGTTTCGATGCCATCGCCCCAAAGCGCTTACGGCCGCTTGGCCGACACTCCGCGCACGTCTGTCGGGAATGAGGCTTTAGCCCTTACTCAACAATTGCCGGGCTCGGCTATCAGCTCCGGAAGGCAGTTGGTTCGGGCCAGATTTGATCCAGGCGACGATGTCCTGCCAGGCGGTGGGGGCTTGTAAATCGCGGAGCAGCATGTGGTAACCATTTTGGTAAATAGCCACCGTTTTTTCCGCGGTATCGGTAGTCAGCATTTGTTGCAAAAAAGCGTAGGTCGGTTCTTTTGGGATGACTTCGTCTTTCTCGCCGTACAGCATCAAGGTATGAGCCCTTAGCGAGTTTGCACTATCGAACGCCGCATCCATCAGGTTGGTTAAGCCGTATACCGTTTCCACACGGGTGGCTTTGATGACCATCGGATCGCGGCCCATCGCCCGCAACATATCGATATTATCCGACGGTAAAATTTCCAGTCCACTGCCGGTCAAGGTCAGCCAGGGCATGCTGTGCGCCAGCGTCCACAGCAAACTGGTTTGATACCAAGGCATGGTTGATCTGGCCCATAGCGCCGGCGCGGCCAGGATGATGCCGGCGACGTCCGGCATGTTTTCCTGCTGCATGGCGGTGATCACAATCGCACCGCCCATGCTTTCGCCCAACAGGTAAAGCGGTTTATCTGGGTAACGCTGTTTCAGCAGTCGGGTTAATTGTTTTAAGTCCTGCGCGTAAGCGTCACTGCCGGCCCACAAGCCGCGCTGCGGTGCCGCGCCGAAACCGCGTTGATCATAGGCGAAACAGGCGATGCCGAGTTTGCTGAAATAATTGCCCGGCGCATCGAAAAAGTGGCTGTAATCGTTAAAACCGTGCAGCGCAATGATCACTGCATTGGGTTCTGCCTCGGGCAGCCACCGCCGTAGTGGCAGACTTGCGCCGTCTTCGGTTAGGAAAGCATTGTCGCCTAACTGCGCGGTATTGGTTTTGGCACCGGGTGGATAGCTCATCGGCATGCAGCCGCTCAGTGAGAGCAGCACTAACAAGCCGGCCAGTTTGCCGGCGTGTGGCATGCGTTGTCGATAGGTTCTGCGAGCGTTCACTATTTTAAAAACAAGATTGTTCATCGCTAACACATTATTTCAGTATTGAATTTCCCAAAATATCCCGGCGTGTGATGCGCAAAACGGGGCATTGTTCCGGTCAAACTTATCTTAGCTGAAGTGGATGCCCAATTTTATGACAATTCAGGAATGGCTCGTTTCCTGTTATCGAACTATTCATCATCCCACAACACGGGAAATGCTTTACGCACCCGCTCGATGGCCTCTTGATCGACGTTTTTACCACGCAAAGCCAGTACCAGCGCGTAAACATCCTGAGTGCTGACTTTAAACGTGCGTTTGGGATCAGCTTTAACGGCGCTCGATAGGTGTTTGATGGCCGTGCGGAACGGCAAAGGCTTGGCGGCCGGTTGCGCTGGCCGAGACAGTTCGCTTTCGATAATCGCTTTTTCGTTGCCGGGCGGTGCGTTTAAGGCTTTACGCAAGATGTCGCGGGCCCTGGCCCAGGATAGCTCTCCACCCGCCAGTTTTTCGCGCATGGCTTCCGTCGTCAGTGGCGCGTAGCGAATGATGTCGTCAATCCAGCTGATGCTTTTGTCGAAGAATTCGGCGATGCGCTCCCTGGACCAGTTGGCATTGTTCAAGTAAATCACCGTTTGAAAATAATCGGTGATGCGGGTATCGACCCGGTCGGAATTCAGCTTCAGATTCAGTGCCTTGATCTCGTCCGGATCGCCGGTGACGATTCTGACGTCCACTCTGTCGAAATAGCCGGGATTGGCGCGGCGGATACCTTGAATGGCTTCCATGCGGTGAAAGCCGCCGACCAGATAATATTCGCGGTTGTTGCGCTCCCACACCACTAACGGTTCGAACAAGCCATTGACCACGATGTCTTTTTCCAAATGCGCGACTTTCGCCCGATCCAGTTCTCTGTGGTTGGTGAGGGTGTGGTGAAATTCGATTTGGTCGATGGGAAGATATTCATAGCGTTTGGTGGCTAGCATATTCGATTCTCCGAGAAAGCGGGATCCGCCTCGGGGTGTGTCGGCCTGGTGCCTATTCCCTTGTCCGGGCAGATAAGCAGCCACCATCGCATTTTTTCTAACGAAATTCAATCGTTTGGCATTGGCGATACGCGGCTCCTGCGGACGGTGGACGGCTTTGCGAGGCTAACCGAGTACTTTCATCATGATGGATAAGTAGTCTGTATAACCGATGGCGGCGGCCATGATAATTAGCAGCATGCCCTGAAAAATCGGGCGCTGCACAAACGGTTTATAGGTATCTTCGGCGTAGCGTTCCGCCAACTCGGAGAGGCTGGTCAGTTTGCCGGCGAGGGATGAATCTTTCACGTTGCCATGATTGGCTATCGATAATCGGCGCAGGTTTTTCATGGCGTTTTGCTCGGTTTCATCCGCTAACGCTTTCAGGCGGAAGTCGCAATAGAACAAGTATGCGATGCAAACGCCGATCACGATCAGCAGACCGGCCGGCGTATGCCAGTTATCGAAATAACTCATGCGCGCCAAAACCATCAGAGCGGCGGCGAATAGCGGATACGAGATCAGGCGGCTTGTCTGTTGCGTCATATCGCCGACCAAACGTATCGTCACCCAGTCCTGAAGGTACGCTGCATCGATATTCAATGTGTCGCTGTATTCCTTCGTCATGGACGCCGGCCAGGGCGCCGCGCGCGGAATGGTGCGGATAAACTGGATGATCGCTTGCGCTGCCTCGGTGACGCTGATCATCAAAAACAGGAATGCCGGCACCAAGATCGCCTTCAGCAGGATTAAATCGAGGTAATAGACTAAAGGGCCGCGATACGGCGTAAAAGGCACGCCCAAGGACAAAATCACCACAAACGATAAGATCCACGCTAAAAATGTCAAAATGCTGGTTCGCCTAATATGCATATTTCGTTTCAGTCGCCTGTCCAAATATCTATCGTGCGCGTAACAGCGATTGTCGGCGGATACGCCGAACTTACCGCTGAAGTTCAGCTGTTCCCAAAGCAATAGCGGAAACTTGGCGGTTTCGATAACCCAATACACTGTGACAACCAGTGCGGCGAAGCGGATTGCCTCCGTCGACCACATGCTTACGCCTTCGATTAAGGCCAATGGTTCGGGTTGTGGGTTATTGAGCACGAAAGCCGCTAGTCCGCAGCCAATGGCGAAAGCGATTAGCAACCAGACTCTTTGCCGGCGCAGCACGGCGGCTTTCACCGGGAGTTTGGCGGCGGTCGCGATTTTGATTTTGCGCCGAAAATACAGCCCGAGCCCGATCAATACGAATGCGCCGATTAACATTTTCAATGCCAGGCGCGGAAATCTTGAAAACGATTGCGCGGTTGCCGAATCCGGTGTCGGCGCGGTGTCGCTGAGATCGCCTCCGGATTGTATCAGGGTCTCCATAGGCCCTAAGGCATCACATTTTTGCCGGTCGGTTTTGCCGGTGTCCGTGTTGAGAGGGAAAGCTTTGCTACGGCCGATTTCATGCAAGGCGGGTTGATTGAATACCTCGCTGTCCAGCAATTGTTGGCGCGTGGTCGTATCGCACCCGGTTGCTGCGCCAGTCGCTTCGGAGGGCTCATGGTTGGAATCCCACAAGGCCATTTGCGCGGCTAAAAAATATGCAGTTTGATAGCTGTCGCGGAACGGCGGGATACGAGTTTGTAATGCCGGCGGTAATTGCAAACCGAAACTCGAGACAACAATCAGGTTACGAGCCCACTCGTTTTGCTCCGGGTGTAGAAGTCGGGCATCCATCACGTTTGTGAAATACCAAACATCCGGAAATTTGGCATGCAGCGCTTGCAGCACCAGTAGTTTGTCGTAGACATCGCTGCCGAGGATACCGATGGCACCTATGGCTTGGTCGTGGTCTTCCAGTTCCTGTTCCAGTTCTTCAACCCTGTCGGTTAACCGGCGCATGTAATCAAACTGACTGTCGCCGTCGGCATGCTCCATGGCTTTGGAAGCCTCGGCGGCACTGTTGGTATCATTGTTGCCGGATTTGTTGCCGGTGCTGGTACTACTTTGGCCGCGCAGGGTTTTGCCGTCCAAGCCTCGGAAATAGGTGTATTGGTGTACGTATTTTTGCAAGTAATTCGCGCAACCCGCTGTTGAAATCATGGGGTCGCGGCATGCGCCAAACGAGTGTTTTCCGTTCATGGCGGTTTCGACTAACGCATCGGCAAATGTGGTGCCAATATGGTAGGCGTACAGTGATTCGGTTTCGGAGATCAATACCACGTGTTTAGTGGGCTTAGCCAGCTCGGCTTGGTCGCCGATCCGTACGCCGCGGAGTTCCAGTTCCTGGCTCAGCGCGCCCGCCAGCTGGCTGTCGGTCGCCGTGGTGCGGAGGAACGACAGGTGATTTTTGAAGTGCTCGGCCAAGTTGCTCGGTTGATGGGCCGTTGCCGCTTGGTTGCCGTACATTAATTTACCTTCATCGACCGTTGCTCGGGGCGAATACATTCGAAACAACGGCGCGTCCTTGGGCTTGCCGACTTTCAGTGCCTCGCTCGCCATGGCTTGCAGATCGTCCGAAGTTGCCGGTCCCAGTACGTTGAGCTCTAGCTTGTTGTTTTTCTCGTAAAGTTTGCGCAAATTTTTGAAAAGATCTTTTAGCGGCTCATAGCCGAAGGCTTTGCTGTCAAGGTATAGCAGCAAAATAGGCGGATGTTTCTCCGCTTCCGGACTCCGGGCCATCGGTTGGGCTTTCCAAACCAAATGTTCGAATGCGATCAAGGTACTCGATTTGTTCAGCAGGTAATTGACGTAACCGATATGCTCCTCGTCGCTTGGGCCGTACTCTTGTTTGGAATTGCCGATTAACCCTGATAATACCGCGTAGCGGATACGGCGCCGGGTTTCCACGTCTTCTTGATAATGACCATTGGGCATTAGTGTGGCGATGACGATTTGCCGCCCGTCGGGAATGTCTTCCAAGTGGGACTGAAGGGTTTTTATCAATTCCTTCTGGTCTTTATATTGCTGATACCCCTGACTATTCACATTTTGGTTGGCGATGGCTTCGAATGGGTCTTGCCACAAACGCGCGTCTATGTCGGACTTAAAGCCGGCTTGTTGCAATTGCGATAAGGACGCTTTATTGGGTCTGGAATCGTTGAAGGGGCTTTGGCCTACGAACAGGCTGCCGCCCAAAATGATCAATAGCACGCTTAATAAGTTAGGCGAGATCGCTGTGGATTTGTTTTCTTTAGACATAAGCGCCAATCTCTGATTGCGATGGAGAGTAGTGGGGCATACCCGGTTGTGCAACTAGACTAACACTAGAGGTTTTCGGCTTCAAAGGCAGAAACTAACAACGTTTTTTGTAAAATTGCACTATCGAGCAGGGCGCGGATTTCAAATTTCGCGAACCGAGACCATGAAATCCATGTTTATTTTCGCAACAACCAAGGATTGCCGCCGATAGCGGTGAGGTTGGTGGTCAGGGTTTGTTCGTTGGCAAAGCGTTGCAAGTAATGGGGGCCGCCGGCTTTCGGGCCGGTGCCGGACAGGCCCATGCCGCCGAACGGCTGCACACCCACCACCGCGCCTATCATGTTGCGGTTGATGTAAATGTTGCCGACCCGCGCGTGCTCTTGGATGTAACGCATATTGGCGTTGATGCGGCTGTGAATGCCCAGTGTCAAGCCGTAGCCGCTGGCATTGATGGCCTCGACCACTTTTGCCAGCTCGTTGGCTGGGTAACGGACTATATGCAGGATGGGGCCGAACACTTCGTGGTCAAGGAAGGATAGGGCAGGTATTTCCGCTAACGTCGGTGGAAAAAAACAGCCGTTTGTTAGATCGTCGGTCAAGGGCAGTTGATATAACAGCTTGGCGTCGTGTTCAAGCTTCTCGATGTGCTGTTGCAGGGCGGCTAACGCGCGTTGATCGATAATAGGGCCGACGTCGGTGGCAATATCCAGCGGCGAACCGACCCGCAGCACACGCATCGCGCCGATCAAGCGCGCAATGACGCTGTCGGCGATGTCGTCCGGTAGAAACAATACCCGCAATGCCGAGCAGCGTTGGCCCGCGCTGTTAAATGCTGATTGCAAGGCGTCCGTCACCAGCTGTTCCTGGTGCGCGGAGCTGTCGGCGATCATCGCGTTTTGCCCGCCGGTTTCGGCAATAAGCGTGGCGATGGCGCCGTTACGACTCGCCAGTTGCCGGTTGATATTCAGGGCGGTGGCGACGGAGCCGGTAAACGCCACGCCGGCGACGCGCTCGTCGCTCAGCAAATGACGGCCAATCTCGGCGCCCTCGCCCGGCAAAAACTGCAGTACCTGTTCCGGGACGCCGGCGCTATGTAACAGGCGCAAACAGGCCGTGGCCGTTAATGATGTTTGTAGCGCCGGTTTCGCGATTACCGTATTGCCGGCCACCAACGCGGCGGCGATTTGGCCGATGAAAATCGCAATCGGAAAATTCCACGGACTGATGCAGACAAACACGCCGCGCCCGACACTAAATAATTGATTGTCTTCACCGGTTGGACCCGGTAAGCGCAGTGGCTGAGCAAATTGTTCGACCGCGCAGGCCGCGTAATACCGGCATAGATCGACAGCTTCCCGCACTTCCGCCAGCGCGTCGCGCACGGTTCGGCCACCTTCGCGAATGCACAGCGCCACCAATTTCAGGCGCTGCTGCTCCAATAAATCTGCCGCTTTTAGCAGATACCCGGTGCGGGTTGCGACCGGGCATAAACGCCAGTCATCGAACGCGCGTGTGGCTTGTTGCAAGGCTTGTTCTATATCATTTGCGGAACTGAACACCACTTCGCCAACCAGGCTGAGCTGGTCGTGCGGACTATAAACCGGATGCGGTTCGCCATGCATTTGTTGACCAGCAATCAATGGTGCGGCTTGCCAAGTCTGGTCCGACATAGCAGCCAATTCATTTTGCAACTGCTGTAATTTCTCGGGATCGCTTAAATTCAGCCCCTGCGAGTTCTTGCGTTGCGCGCCGAATAAGTCAGTGGGAACAGTAAGAGGGTTAGTCTCGACTTCGTTTAACTGGTTCAAAGGATCGCCGGACAGCATGGCAGAGCTAATCGCCGGATTTTCGATTTGATTGATAAACGAGGTATTCGCACCGTTCTCCAGCAAGCGTCTGACCAAATAAGGCAACAAATCCCGGTAGCTGCCGACCGGCGCATAGACGCGGCAATTGATCGGGCGTTGATTGAGCAATTCATCATACAAAGCGCTCCCCATGCCATGCAGTCGCTGGAACTCAAACCCCGGATGCTCTTTGCCAAACTCGCAAATCGCCGCGACGCTGTGGGCATTATGCGTGGCAAATTGCGGATAAAAAGCTTGAGGCTTGGACAGTATCAGCCGAGCGCAAGTCAGATAAGACAAGTCGGTGGCAGGCTTTCGGGTGAACACCGGGTAGTCGTCCCAGCCGTTTTCCTGGGCGCGTTTGATCTCGCTATCCCAGTACGCGCCTTTTACCAAGCGAATGGGAATGATGCGCTTCTGGGATTCGGCCAATGCCGCCAGCCAATCGATCACCGCCAACGCGCGTTTTTGATAAGCTTGCACTGCCAGACCGAAGCCCGGCCAAGCGGCCAGCGCCGGATCGTCAAATACCGCCGCGAAAATATCCAAAGACATATCCAGCCGTTCGGCTTCTTCCGCGTCGACAGTCACGGAAATATTCGCCGCGCGGGCCAGCTTAACCAAAGCTAACAGTTTGTCGCTGATGGCCGGCACCGCATAACGCTGCTGTAATGGCTCATAACGCGGATATAACGCCGACAGCTTGATGGAAATGCCGGGGTTGGTAAATAAATCGGCTGTTGCTGATTCGGCCAGCGTTTCAATGGCATGCCGATAGGCCGCGCAATAGCGTTCCGCATCGTCTTGGGTTAAGGCCGCTTCGCCGAGCATATCGAAAGAATAGTGATAGGCCGGATTGCGGTCGGATTGTTTGATAGCCGCGTTTATGTTTTCGGCGATGACGAAATGTTCGGCCATTTGCTGCATGGCTTGCTTGATCGCCGCGCGGATCAGCGGCTCGCCCAGCCGGCTTAATAATCCATCGAAAACCCGCTGCCGAACCAGTTCTTCCATTTTTCCGCTCATCCATAACGCACCGCTTGCCAGGTTAACCGGCAGCGAATCACTGTGCAGCCAGTGGCTATACCAATCGGCATCGGCGAGTTTGTCGCGCAAGAACAGGTTTTGCGTGTCGCTATCCGGAATCCGCAGCAGCGCTTCGGCGATGCTCATCAAGACGATGCCTTCATCGCTGCTCAGGCTGTATTCGTGCAAGAAGGCTTCGAAAATGCCCGGCTGTTTATACTTGGCACGTACCGTTTCTATCAAAGCTTGCGAACAGGCGCCGATGGCCTGGCTATCGTAATCTCCCAACCTGGCGATCAGGCCTGAGATGGCTTGCGGCTCTGCTTGGGTAAATGCTTGATTGATGCGCCGGCGCAGTTCGGCTAAACGGTTGGCGTTGCTCATGGCTATCACCTGTTGGACTGACACCCATAAGCATACCGCTATCCGGAAAAACCGGCTGGCTTGTTGGACCGGGTTTGCTCTGCTACTGTTGATGCTAAAGCACTGAACGCGCGAGGAGAAAACATGTCAGGCAGAATTGATTTTACGATGGGTTTTAATGCCGGAAAAACGGCCAAGGCCGGCGGCGGCGAAAGTAGCTACCGGGTTTATATTTTCGGCAATTTTTCCGGTGCCGCCGTGTCTTGGGAGCAAAGCAAAATCCGCAAAATCGATGTCGATAACTTTGAGCAAGTGCAGGCGCAAGTCACACCCTCACTGGAAGTCAGTTCGGGCATCACGCTGCAATTTCCGGCGTTGGAGGATTTTCATCCCGATGCCTGGTTGGGAAAAGTCAAGCTGCTGGCCGATTTGCGGACTTTAAAATCGGAACTGGGCAACCCCAATACCGCCGCGCAGGCGGCGGCGAAAATTCAGGCCTTTTTTCCTGGCGTAGTCGCCAGCGAAGCAGCAGCGCCTGTGGCGGAAACGGAAAGCCAAGAGGATATGCTGGAACGTCTGCTGGGGAAAAAGCCGGAAGGCGCAGTCGCGGCGTCCGATTCTCTGGATAGTTTGTTGAAACAGATTGTGGAGCCGCATGTCGCCAAAGACGCTAATCCGCAGCATCGGGCGTTAATTGATGTGATCGACGCCGCGACCGCACAGTTTGTGAAAGCCCTGTTACACCGGCAGGATTTTCAAGCCTTGGAAGCTTTGTGGCGGGCGACGTATGAATTGGTGCATGAAGAAGCCGCCGACGCGCAACAGCTCTATTTGCTGGATATTAGCCAAGCCCAATTGCTGGCGGAGCTGGAAAAAGGCGGTGAGAGTGTCGTCCAGCGTTTGCAGCAACATATGCAAACCGGTGACGGCGAGCAGGATGTGTTGATCGTGGCCGATTATCTGTTTGCCGAAAATGCGGACGACAAAGCCTTGCTGGGTTATTGTGCGGATTTAGCCGCCAAATGCGGGGCGGGGTTTCTGGCGGGCGCAGGGAACGGTTTGGTGGTCGAGGCTTTGCAGAATCCGCCGGATTGGCTGGCATATCGCCAGCAGATCCAGGCCGACAGCGTGATCTTGACCTATCCGCGCGTGCTGATGCGTTTACCTTACGGCAGTAAACGCGATCCACTGGAGAGCTTGACGTTTGAAGAGTGCAGTAATATCCCGCAGACCGACGAGTTGTTGTGGGGAAATTCGGCCTTTTTAGCGGCCAGGGTATTGTTGAGAGCTGCTCAGGATGACGCCACCGCGGAGCAATTCTTTTTTGCCGATGTACCGGCGTTTAGCTACGAACTGGACGGCGAGCAGGTATTGCAGCCCGCGACGGAAGTGGTGTTGAACGAAGTGCAGGCGAATAATCTATTGGCGCAAAACATCATGCCGGTAGTCAGCTATCGGCAACGGCAAGGGCTGCGCTTACTGGGGTTAGACACCCTGGCTTGACCGGTTTTGACCAAGCTGTGCCCGCATCTTTTCCCTATCCAGCTCGCCTTCCGAATGCGACACTACAATCGTAGCTACCGCATTGCCGACGATATTGGTCAAGGCCCGCGCTTCCGACATAAAGCGGTCTATGCCCAGGATCAGCGAAAGTGCCGCGACAGGTACCGCCGGCACTACCGCCAGTGTAGCCGCCAAGGTGATAAAGCCGGCGCCGGTGACACCGGACGCGCCCTTGCTGGTCAACATTGCTACCAACAACAGCGTTAATTGTTGCGTCGGGTCTAAATCGACATTCAAGGCCTGGGCGACGAATAGCGCGGCCATGGTCAGATAAATATTGGTGCCGTCCAGATTGAACGAGTAGCCGGACGGTATCACCAAACCCACCACCGAGCGGGAGCAGCCCAGTTTTTCCAGCTTGTTCATCAACGGCACCAGCGCCGATTCCGACGACGAGGTGCCGAGCACCAGCAACATTTCTTCCTTGATGTAGCGCAACAGCCGAAAAATATTGAAGCCGGTCAGTGCGGCTATGCTGCCTAGAATCAAGACGATGAACAAGCCGCAGGTCAGATAAAAACTACCCATCAGCGCGGCCAGCGGTTTCAATGCGGCCACGCCGTATTTACCGATGGTAAACGCCATCGCCGCGCCGGCCCCGAACGGCGCCAGCTTCATGATCACGCTCATCATCGCAAAAAAGATGTGCGAGCATTCTTCGATAAACACATACACCGATCTGCCGGCGCTGCCCATTTGCTGCAAGGCAAAACCAAACAACACCGCCACTAGCAACACTTGCAGCAAATCGCCGGAACCGGTGAAGGCGTCGGTAAAGGTTTTGGGGATGATATGCAGCAGAAAATCGGCGGTACTTTGCTGGCTGGCCTGTTTCACATAACCGGAGACGGCTTGAGCGTCCAGCGTGGCCGGATCGACGTTAAAGCCTTGGCCTGGTTTGAGCAGATTGGCCACCAGCACGCCCAACCCCAGCGCGAAAGTCGAGACGATTTCGAAATACAGCAAGGCTTTGACGCCCACCCGGCCAGCCTTTTTCATATCGTCGGCACCGGCGATGCCCAGCACAATAGTGCAAAACACCACCGGGCCTATCAACATCTTGATCAGGCTGATAAAGCCGTCTCCTATGGGTTTGAGCGAGATAGCGTGTTCGGCGTCCAGGTAACCGAACAGGCCGCCGGCAACGATAGCCAATAGAACCCATAGATAAAGCCGGGCGGAGGGGCTGGCTGCTTGTGACGATGGCGGTTTGCTGAGGTTTTCCGAGTTCATGGTTTAGCGCGTGGCTCTTAGAATGTAGCGCGGGTGTTGAGCGCACTATCGTTTAAAAGCTGCGCGTATGGCAAGGATAAGTTACGAGGCCAACAGCCCGTCTTACGATGGTATGGAATCGTTCGTCGCCAACTTAAACCACAAGGCTATGGTGGACTCAATTATTGCAGTAAAAGGCTGCCGGAATCTTTTTGATTTAGACAAAGCGGCTGTTAGCGCCTTCCAGTTATTTGTCTTCCTTCTTGTCAAACACGCCGCTGAAGCTAAAGCCAATATCGATTTTGCCGATTTCCTCGATCACTTTCTGGCTCAATTCATCTACCGGCTTATCGGAAAACACCGCGTAGCGCATTAGATTTTCCGTGTAGGTTTGCTTGTCTTTGTATTGGCTGTAAAACGCAAACATCAATGCGGCGATGCCTGTCACCGTGGTTTGCACTATCGCCGACTTATACCATTCGCGCTCGCCCAGCCGGTCTTTCAACAACACCCCCAGCGAAGGCCACAAAAACACCGCCACCGCAGAAATCAGCGACAGCCAGAAAAACACTTTGTTTAAAATCGCATAACTCCTGGCTTTAACATACAAATCGTAAATCAACACCAGCTTGCGCTCTTCGTCTACAGTTGTAGGCTTTGCCGTGCTCGTTGAATCTGTCTTACAGACGGCGGTTTTGGCGTAATCCATCAGCAACTTCGCGCTGGTTTGATTGGGGTTGAGGATGCTCACCACATCTTTATCGCAGGATTCCGACGCGCAGCCGCTCAGCGCAAGCAGTGTCATGATGATTAACAGAAATTGGCGCATGGTTTTGCTCCGTATCGATTTAGTGGGGCAATTGTGACATAAGCGGGTTGACATCCTGCGGGGAAAATTGCATTGGGCGAGGCTTGAGTTTCTCGCTGCCTAATGCCAGCCCGTTGTGGTTGGTCACTCGATCTGTTTGAATGACAGAAATTTACACGTTACCGATAGTTATACAATTAACAACATAGCTCCGATTGTTGATGTAATGAACCCTTATTATATTTATTCGCTTAAAGATCCACGTAACTCACCGGCGCAGCCTTTCTATATTGGCAAAGGAACGGGTAATCGAGCTTGGGAGCACACCCTTCGAGTAGATCAAACTCAAAAAGGAAGGCGCATTGCCGAAATTCAGGCGGCCGGACATGCTGTCATTACCACCGTATTAGCTGATGATCTTACTGAAGTACAAGCACTTAAACTTGAAGCGGAGTTAATCTCTGCTTTTGGCACAGTGACCAATGGGGGTATTCTCACTAATGTTGTGTCACCGAGTGGCGAATCCGAAAGTTGCGCAAGGGGCTTATTATTCCTTCTGGTTCTGTCGAGAAGGCGCAAGTGGCACTTGAGCTTTTGAAGTCAGCGGTCCTTGAGTTGGCTCAAGCAAATCCAGACGGAATTACAAACTCCGATACGGCTAAATCACTGGGTCTCCAATGTGACTATCTTGGCGGTTCGAAAGATTATTTGTCTTGGAGCATCTTAGGGTTACTGATGCGTGAGGGTAAAATGATTCGCGGTGAGTCCAAGAAACATAAGGCTACTGTCAAATGAGCACGTTATGGGTTTTGTAAACCTGTTCTGAACGTTTCAAGAATATGGGAAAGTTTGGCAAAACCTTTGGAGCGGGTTGAACAGCCCACCCCGCCTATTTTCAGAATTGGCTATGCAATGGTTTGGCGTTATGCTTTTCAAACTTCCTTGTGCGGCCCTGTGGGTCATAATGGGCCTGAAAAATAATGCAATAACTAAATCTTTGGAATTCATCATGTTAAACATCGAAATCGATAACCCTGAGTTGGAAGCCAGCCTGCAGCAGTTGTTTGGCAATAATCAGCAGTCCGTTGCCAGTGCCTTTGCCGAGTTTGTACAGCAGCGCAAAATCAAGCAGGATATCGGTGTGTCAATTACACAATTGGCTGCTGGCGAAGGCCTGCCGTTGCAACAGGTGATGCAGGACATTCGCCGGAAATATGAGTGAGTACCGCATTGTCTTTTCGCCGCGCGCCGGACAGCGCTTGGCGGAAATAGCCGACTATCTTTATCGGCAAAACCTGTCGCAGCGCTTTGTGCTGGATTATCTGCAACGTTTTGAAAATTGGCTAAATACCCTGCCGGTGCAGTTTCCCGAGTCGGGTACGCCGATGCCGGAGTTTGGCGACAACATTCGCCGGGTGGTCTATCAACAATACAGCTTTGTTTACCGTTTAAACGGTGATGCCATCGAGATACTAACCGTGTACCGTGAAAATCAACCATGAGCACCGAATTGATTTTTTCCAAACGGCCGAGAGTTTGATTTAAGTTAGTTTTGCCGACTGGTACTGGAGCAATCCAGCTAAGCAATCTTGGCAAGATCACCGACAAAAATCCTATCGACTTTTCCAAGGTCACCATGCAAACACCCCCAAACAAACTCTTTTGCACCGCCCAAATCCGCGAAGCCGAGCGTTATGTGATCGACGAACTGGGGATTCCTGGTAGGGAATTGATGCGGCGGGCCGGATACGCGCTGTTCGAACAAATACAGCGGCGTTGGCCGGAACACGCCGCGATCACGGTGTTTTGTGGCGGCGGCAATAATGGCGGCGACGGCTATGAGGTGGCGACGCTGGCCTTGCAGGCTAATTATCAGGTAACCGTTTACGCCTTGACCGATCCGCACGGTTTGTCGGGCGATGCGCTCAGTGCATACCAAGATTTTATCAAGGCTGGAGGTTGTGTCAGCGACTTCGAAGCCGGGCAATCCAGGCTGCAAGGTGTGATCGTCGATGCCTTATTCGGAATTGGTTTGAGTCGGGAAGTCGGGCAAGGTTATGCGTTAGCTATCACCGCGATTAACGATTCAGCCTGTCCGGTAGTTGCCGTGGATGTACCGTCCGGTTTACATGCCTACACCGGTTCGGTGTTGGGTTGCGCAGTCAAAGCTGATGTGACGGTGACTTTTATCGGTTTGAAGTGCGGCTTGTTTACCGGCGCAGCGCCGGAATATTGCGGCGAGATTATTTGCAACACTTTGGATATCGACGAGGCAGTGTTGGCGGCAATGCCGCCGTTCGCGGAATTGCTGGAAAAGTTAGCGTTACCGCGTCGTTCGCGGACGGCGCATAAAGGCCATTTTGGTCACGTACTGCTGATTGGCGGCAATCTGGGTTATACCGGGGCGATTCGTTTGGCGGGTGAGGCGGCCTTGCGTTCCGGGGCCGGTCTGGTTAGTATCGCCACCCGCGCTGCGCATAGCGGGCTGATCAATATTGGCCGGCCGGAGTTGATGTGCCACGGCGTGGAATGTGGCGAAACGCTGCACGCCTTATTGGATAAAGCCAGCGTCATCGTGATCGGGCCCGGCCTTGGTCAGGACGATTGGGCCAGGGAAATGTT
Source organism: Methylomonas sp. Uni0009 (assembly GCF_054188105.3). Classification (NCBI taxonomy): domain Bacteria; kingdom Pseudomonadati; phylum Pseudomonadota; class Gammaproteobacteria; order Methylococcales; family Methylococcaceae; genus Methylomonas; species Methylomonas sp. Uni0009. Next base: position 57,599 of record NZ_JBTAFN010000003.1, read on the forward strand.
TGGCACCGTCATGGGTCGCGATAAGCCTTGCGTGCTTGATGCCGACGCGCTGAATTTGCTGGCGGAGCAACCGAAGCGCCACGAAAACTGGGTTTTAACACCGCACCCCGGCGAAGCCGCGCGCTTGTTGGCATGTAATACCCGGCAAATCTCGGCAGACCGCTTTGCAGCCTTATCGGATATTCAGAGTCAGTACGGTGGTATCTGTTTGTTAAAAGGCGCCGGTACCTTGATTAGCAACGGTGAAACGGTATATGTCGGCACCACCGGTAATCCCGGCATGGCCAGCGGCGGCATGGGCGATGTGTTGTCCGGCTTGATCGGCGGTTTGCTGGCGCAAGGCTTGAGTTTGGAGCAGGCGACTAGGCTGGGTGTCTATGTGCATGGCGAAGCGGCTGATAGTCTGGCTGCAGAATTGGGCGAGCGCGGCTTGTTGGCCGGTGATTTGCCGGAACGAATCAGGAAATTATTGTATTAATGAACATCACGCTGGAAACCCCCGAAGATACCGAAGCGCTGGGCGCTGCGCTTTGGCAAGCCTTGCCGGCAAAATGTCTGCTGTTTTTGTACGGCGATTTGGGTGCCGGCAAGACGACGCTGGTGCGCGGCTTATTGCGCGCTGCCGGCCATTCAGGCGCGGTGAAAAGCCCTACTTACACCTTGGTCGAGGAATACGAAGTCGATGGCCGGCGCTTGTTTCATTTTGATTTGTATCGGCTGAAGGACCCCGAGGAATTGGAGTGGATGGGCATGGACGATTATCTCAACCAAAACGCATTGTGCTGCATCGAATGGCCGCAAATGGGTGCCGGCTTTCTGCCCAATGCCGATGTGGAGGTTAGCTTGAATTATTTTGAGCAGCAACGTACCGCTGAAATCAATGTGTTAGCAAAAAATCGGCTTGGCGACATAAAACTAAACTGGAAAAACAATAACCTACTGCTATAATTTCAACGAAGTTGTCACTAGTGGAAATGTGGGGTATGCAGCAGATGTCTAAAATTTTCTGGATATGGGGTTTGTTATTACCCACGTTTTCGGTGCTCGCGGCTCAGACTGAACTGGGTCCGATCAGTTATTCATCCACCAATCAACTGCTGGTCAATTTGCCGAGCACGGTCAAGCATCATGCGTTTGTGTTGAAAAGTCCTAATCGTCTGGTTATGGATTTTAGCGATGCCAAAATGGCGCAGGATTTGAATCAACCGGTTGCGGATCATCCCTTGTTTGGTTTTGCCCGCAGCGCAATGCGTAACAACAAGGATTTGCGTATCGTCGTCGAATTGAAAGCTGATGCGGACGCCAAAGTCGCGATGGTCGGTAAGAATTTACAAATCGATTTGGCGGCAAAAGATCAGCCAGCGCAGCCGCAATTGACAGCCAAGCCGGCGGAAAGAGCATTTACTCCGGTTGCGGCGGTTAAAACGGAAAAGCCGACAGCTACTCCGGAGGTTGCTGCTTCCGAAAAAGCCGATAAATCCACTAAAAAATCCGAGACCACTGCCAAGCCTGTCACGGTTAAATCCGTCGCCAAAGCCAAGGGCCGAAACATCATTGTGGCCATCGACGCTGGTCATGGCGGCAAAGATGTCGGTGCGCAGGGCGCGAACGGCACGCAAGAAAAAGACGTGGTGTTTGCGATTGCCAAGAGTCTACAAGGCATGGTTAACAGCCAGCCGGGCATGAAAGCGGTGATGATTCGCGATGGTGACTATTTTGTGAAATTAAACGAACGCCGCCGTATTGCCCGAGCGGCCAAGGCCGATTTGTTTGTGTCGATACATGCCGATGCGTTTAGCGACAGTCAGGCGCACGGTGCTTCGGTTTATACGTTGGCCAATAAAGGCGCGTCCAGTGCCGGCGCCACGTGGCTGGCTAACAGCGAAAACGCGGTGGATGGCGGTGCTGGCGAGGACAGAGATGACACCTTGACCTCGGTGTTGATGGATTTATCCAATAAGGCGGCGAAGGAAGCCAGTCAAAACATCGGTAATAAGGTGTTGAGAAGCGTGAAGGGTGTTGGTCATTTGCATCGCAATACCGTGCAAAAAGCCGGATTCGTCGTGTTAAAGTCGGCGGAAATTCCGTCTATCCTGGTCGAAACCGCATTTATTTCCAATCCGGAAGAAGAGCGCCGTTTAAACACCAAGGCTTATCAAAACAAAATGGCCTCGGCGGTATTTAGCGGCATCGTCGGTCACTTTAAACAATATGCGCCGGCCGATACGATGATGGCGCAGCTTAATCGTTCCGGCAAATCCAAAGCTGTGCAATTGGCGGCAGTGGATGTGGATACTAGTGAGTCTGTGGCTAAAGCAAAACCGGAACAAAAACCGGTGTTGGCGGCTAGAGAGCTGGATGCCGCTCCCGCCACAATCGCGAGCAACAGTGCCGGCACGCATCATGTGATTAATCGCGGCGAAACCCTGTCCGGCATCGCCCAGCAATATGGCATAAGCATGCGAGCCTTGCGGATGGCCAATGCGATGAATGACGGCAATGTTCGGGTTGGTCAGGTGTTGCAGATTCCGCATGACAGCTGATTAAACTATCTTAAAGCGGGGCGAATCATTTCGCCCCGTTTCATTTCCATCCGCTAAAATACGCGCTTTTGTTTGAGCGCGGCCGATGCGGATTCATGCTTTACCTACCCAATTAGTCAATCAAATCGCCGCCGGCGAGGTGGTCGAACGGCCGGCGTCCGTGGTCAAAGAGCTGGTGGAAAATTGTTTCGATGCTGGCGCCACCCAGATTCAAATCGATGTGGAGCAGGGCGGCACCCGGCAAATCCGAATCCGCGACAACGGTTGCGGCATCGTTAAGGATGACCTGGCTTTGGCTTTATCCCGGCATGCCACCAGCAAGATTGCTTCGTTGGATGATTTGGAGCATGTGATCAGCATGGGCTTTCGCGGCGAGGCCTTGCCCAGCATCAGTTCGGTGGCGCGTTTGACTTTGATTTCCCGTACTGCGGATGCCGATTGTGCCTGGCAAGTCAGTGCCGATGGCACCGAGCAAAACTTCGATCCGCAACCCGATCCACATCCGCCCGGTACCACGGTGGATGTCCGCGACCTGTTTTACAACACCCCGGCCCGGCGTAAGTTTTTAAAAGCCGAGAAGACCGAGTTTTCCCATATAGAGAGCCTGATTCAAAAATTGGCTTTGGCGCGTTTTGATGTCGGTTTCCTGTTGAATCACAATCAGCGCGAAGTGCTGAACCTGAAACCGGCGGACACCCAAGCCGCCCAGGAAAAACGCATTGCGGCAATTTGCGGTTCGGCCTTTGTCGAGAATTGCGTGAAAATCGATTTTGCCGCATCCGGTTTACATTTACACGGCTGGGTTGGCTTACCGACCTTTTCGCGCAGCCAGCAAGACATGCAGTTTTTCTACGTCAACGGTCGCTTAATCAAAGACCGCTTGGTGGCCCATGCGGTGAAGCAGGCCTATCAGGATGTGCTTTACCACGGCCGGCATCCGGTGTTTGTGTTGTACCTGGAGCTCGACCCAGCGCTGGTTGACGTCAATGCGCATCCGACTAAATTGGAAGTGCGGTTTAGGGAAGGGCGGATGGTGCACGATTTTCTGTTTCAGGCCTTGCATCGCAGCTTGGCCGATCAACGACCCGGCGCTACCGCGGTGGCGCAGCACATTGAAACTGTAGGCGAAGTTTCGCCTGCGCAAGCGCCGATGACGCAGTTGCGGACGCCTTTGAATCAGCAAATCTCTTTACCGCTGACGATGCCGGAGTCGAGTGTGGATAGCATGTCGCAACGGCCTACACCTGAAGCATTCGGCGCTTATCGCTACCCGTCGGAGCGAGCCAATTTGTCGGATGTGGCCGAACAAATCACAGCCTACGGCAAGCTGTATCCGCAGACCGAACGCGCCAGCCCAACCCAGCCAGTAGGCGAGTCGGCGATACCCCCGCTGGGTTTTGCCTTGGCGCATATCCACAATATTTACATCCTGGCGGAAACGACCAATGGCATTATTTTGGTGGATGCCCACGCTGCCCATGAGCGGGTGACGTATGAACGGCTGAAACAGCATTACCACAATCGGGCTATCGTCTCTCAGCCCTTACTGTTGCCGATCAAATTGCAAGTCACCGCCGCCGAGGCCGATCTGGCGGAGCAAGAGCACGAATTTTTTATGAATCTGGGGTTCGAAATCAACCGTTCCGGCCCGGAAACAGTGGTGCTCAGAGCCACGCCGGCCCTGCTGGCAAAAGCCAATGTCGATCAGTTGGTGCGCGACATTCTGGCCGATCTGGCCACTCACGGCGTCAGCCATAAAGCACTAGAAAGTATTAACGCGATTTTGGCGACCATGGCTTGCCACAGCTCGGTGCGGGCCAAGCGCAAACTCAGCATCGAAGAAATGAACGCCTTGCTGCGCGACATGGAACAAACCGAGCGCATCGGCCAATGCAACCACGGCAGACCGACCTGGGTGGCGCTGAGCCATCAGGACTTGGACCGGTTTTTCATGCGCGGGCAATAAATGAGCGAGTTGCAAAAACCGTCGGCCATTCTGTTGATGGGGCCGACCGCATCCGGCAAGACCGCGCTGGGCGTGGCGCTGGCGCAAGCCTTGGACACCGAAATCATTAGCGTCGATTCCGCCTTGGTTTACCGTGGCATGGACATTGGTACTGCCAAGCCCGACATCGTCGAGCGCGGCGGCGTGCCGCATCATTTAATCGACATTCTCGATCCCCATGAGAGTTTTTCCACCGGCCAATTCCGTGACCGCGCTTTGGCGTTGATGGCGGATATGACTGAACGTGGCAAGTTGCCGATTTTGGTGGGAGGGACGATGCTGTACTTCAGCGCCTTGACCCAAGGTTTGGCGCAATTGCCGGCAGCCGATCCGGAAATTCGCCAGCGATTGGACCACGAATTGCAAACCTTGGGGAAAGACGCCTTGCATGCCCGTCTGGCGCAAGTCGATCCGCAATCTGCGGCGCGAATACACATCAACGACCCGCAACGTATTCAACGGGCGTTGGAGGTCTTTGAAATCAGCGGCCGGCCGTTATCCAGTTTCTTCGACGCCGATCAGCAAGCCGAGCATCCGTATCGGTTTATCAAATTGATTATCGCGCCTGAGCAGCGTAGCACCTTGCATGACAAGATTGCCGAGCGCTTCGATCTGATGTTGAAACAAGGTTTTCTCGACGAAGTGCAGGCTTTATGGCGACGCGGCAATCTGGACGAAAGCATGCCGTCGATACGCTGTGTTGGGTATCGGCAGGCTTGGTCCTATCTAAGCGGCGAATACGACCTGGCAACCATGCGGGATAAAGCTATCATCGCCACTCGTCAGTTGGCCAAGCGCCAATTTACCTGGCTACGCAAGGAGCAGGACGCCCAGCATTTGATTACCGGTTCTAAAGACCTAGTCGGGCAAGCCTTGGCCTATTGCTGCGCCTATGACTAAAGCCGAACAACGCCAAATCGCCTACGCAGCGCGTCATGCGCAGGCAGATAAAGATGCGATCAGCGCCGACATTTGCCGGCGTGTTGTCGAGCAAGCCTGGTATCAAGCAGCTAAGACGGTGATGTGGTATTTACATTGCCGTTCAGAGGTGCAGACGCTGCCTACCGTAGCCGCAGAGCTAAATTCGGGTAAGCGCATAGTCGTACCTTATTGTACGGTCGATACGGTGGGTCATAAGCAATTGGGATTGTGGCAGCTGGAATCACTCGACGAATTGCAAGCGGGCATGTGGAATATTCTCGAACCGCCGCGGGCACGTTGGCTGGAGCCGGCTAAGCAAGTGGTTGCTGATGAGCTGGATGTCGTCGTCGTGCCCGGCGTGGCGTTTGACAATCAAGGCGGACGCTTGGGCAACGGTGCCGGTTATTACGACCGGCTACTGCAAAAAGTGCGGCCCAACGCGGTGTTGGCGGCGATTTGCTATGAAGCCCAACTATTGCCGCAGGTGGCGATGGATACACACGATGTGTTTATGGACTATGTGCTTACCGAGCACGCGATTTATTCAGGCAACAGGCATGCTCAACGATGAATTGGCTCGAGCTAAAGCAACAAATTCCCACCAGCCCCGCCTTGGTGCTGGACGAAGCGCAAATTCTCGCCAATCTAACACCGCTACAAGCGCTAAAGCAGGCAAGCGGCTGCAAGATTTTGTATTCGATGAAGGCGCTGCCGTTGGCGGCATTGCTGGCGCTGATAAAAGATCAAATCGACGGCTTTTCGGTCAGTTCCTTGTTCGAGGCGCGACTGGCGAAAGAGGTTTTGGGTGACGGCGGCAGTATTCATTTGACCACGCCGGGCTTGCGCCCCGACGAGTTCGCAGAGTTGGGCCGGCTTTGCAGTCATATCAGTTTCAATTCCTTGCCGCAGCATCAGCGGCTAAAGGCGTTGGCTGACGGTTATTCGCCAGGTTTGCGAGTTAATCCCAAGCTGTCTTTTGCTGACGATCAGCGCTATGACCCGTGCCGGCCGCATTCCAAATTGGGGGTCGATATCGAACTGCTGAGGGATGGTTTGCCGGCCAATGTGGAAGGACTACATTTTCACACGGTATTTGCCTGCCGGGATTTTAGGCCCTTGCAACAGACGCTGGAAAAGCTGCGGCCCATTCTAAAATGCAATCGGCTTAAATGGCTGAATCTGGGCGGCGGCTATTTGTATCACGCCATCGCCGATCACCAAGATATTGCCGAATTGATCAGGGATGTGCGAGCCGAATTTGGCGTCGATGTGTATCTGGAGCCGGGTAAGGGGCTGGTCGGTAATGCCGGTTATTTACTGACCACCGTGCTGGATCGCTTCGTCAGTGACGGCAAGCAGGTGTTGATTTTGGACACCTCGGTGAATCATCATCCGGAAGTGTTCGAATATCAGATGAAACCGCGCTTGCTGGAAGAAGAGGGTGCCGGTGAACAATCGGCAATTTTGGCGGGCTCGACCTGCCTGGCCGGTGATGTGTTCGGCGAATATCGGTTTAGGCGGATTCCGGCGGTTGGCGACCGATTAGTGTTTGCTGATGTGGGGGCGTATTCGCTGATCAAGGCCAACCGGTTTAACGGTTATCAATTGCCGGATGTTTACAGCGTCAATCCGGCCCGCTGGGTGCTGCAAAAGCGTGATAATTATGCCGATTATCGCCGGCAATGGGCGAATAGCGGCGATTAGCGTTTCGCTGCCGGTTTTACGTTTAAGGGTGGGCGTGCGGCGGCGCTTGCTCTTGGTCCAGGCCGCTCATTAGCGCTTCCATCTTCTGAATACTGGCATCGCAACCTTCGATGCTTGCTTGTACCTTGGCTTTAAAGCGCAGGCCCATGTGTTCGCCATCGCTTTCCCGTTCCGCATATTCGTTCAACAGATGACAGGCATCGTGCATGGATTGTTCGGCATTTTCGAAGGCCTCATTATCCGGCAATTGCTCGGCTTCACTGAGCATCATCAGTCGGCTTAATAGCGCACTCTGGTGGCGGAATACCGATTCGGCGTAGTCGGCAAAGCTGTCGTGTTGGCTATTGGCCGGCACGCTGGCGCAACCTATTGCACCGCATACTACCAATGTAAATAGAGTCAGAAACTTCAAACGCGGTAAAACCATCGGCATCGTGTTTAAGCCTTTTGCGCAGTAAAAATGCAATATTCGGTGAGTTTTTCGGTAAACAACTGATGTTGGGCCAGGCCGACCAAATAGTTGGCGGTTTGTGCCTTGGAACGCAGCCCCAGCCATTGGCTGATGGTTTGTACCGGTTTCAGGCGTTTGGCGACTTTGTACATGTGTTCGACCGATGCCCGGGTTTGGGCGGTAATGTCGTGGCAAACAATCGTTTGAAAACCTTGCTGTTCCAACAAGTCAGTAAATTCGTCGCGCGCACACAGATTCGGTACGGCCCAGCCGTTCAAACAGGTCACGACCGCCTGCCATTGCTGTTCGTTAAATTGCCGCTGCAACACAAAGCCGTCGCAAACCACAATCCGGCCGCCAGGCTTTAATACCCGCCAGGCTTCGCGCAAAAAGTCGCCTTTTTTTAACGCATGACAAGAGCTTTCCAAAGCCCAGACGACATCAAAAGAGGCGTCGGGGAAGGGCGTGGCGCAAAAATCCGCGACTTCGAAATCGACTAATTCTGCAACGCCGTGGCGCTTGGCGTGCTGACGAGCATAGTCGGCTTGCTTGGCGCTGATGGTGATGCCGGTTACCCGATTGCCGTGTTGTTTAGCCATCCAGATCGTGCTGCCGCCGATGCCGCAACCGGCGTCCAGGACTTTGTCGCTGGCCTGAATCCCGGCCTTTTCATAAAGTACCTGATTTTTGTTCAGCAAGGCTTGATGTTGATCGTAAGGCTTGGCCTCGTCCCAATAACCGTAATGCAAGGCCAGATTGTCGCGGTTGCACCAAGCTACCAGATAATCGTTGTAACAGTCATCGTAGTGCTTGGCGGCGTCGGCCTGTAGTTCGCTGCTGGATAATTCGGTGTCATCGCGCAGGCTTTGGTCGCGGTAATCTTGGTTGGGTTCTAGGGTGTACATCGTAGCGGGAATCGAGGAACGGGACGGCTGAGCGTAAGGCAAGGTAAACGGCCGAATTAGTTGGGTTGCCGGCCATTATAATTCAGATCGGCGATTCGCTTCATGTTAGCCGACAGATTGTTGAATTGCGGGTGATTGATTTCCAGCAATGCAAATATCTGTTTTATGGTTAAGTCTTTGATTTGTTCCGGTTCCATGCCAAAGCGAATCTTGAACAAACGCCGCTGTTTACCGACCGGTAGTGACGCCAAAATTTCGCTTAAACGCTGATCGATCAATTGTCTAGCCAAGGCCATTTCCGGGCTTAAGTTTTTATCTATCGCTTGGGGCTGGGGTTGGATAGGCGCGGGAGCCGGCTGATTTGCCGTGGCCGCGCGCTGTCGCATCTCCTGCAAACGTGAACTTTTGCCTGGATTGACCAGCAAGGAATCCGCTGGACGGCTGGGTAATTTATCCATGATGTTTGTTGTGGTGAGAATGTGCGGGATCGTGAATCAAGTTGCGGATGACTACCGAAGCGCAGACGCCGCCGAATGCCGCCGGCAAATAGGAAATCGTGCCGTAAGCCGACTTTTTATAATTACTGCCGTCGGTAAACATCAACGAATCTTTATTCACCACTTCCGGCGAAAACACCACTTTCACGCCGCGGCTGATGCCGTGTTTGCGCAGGCGGATGCGAATGAATTGGGCGAATGGGCAGTTATAGGTTTTGGAGATGTCTACCACCTTTAGGTGCGTGGGGTCCATCTTGCCTCCTGCACCCATGGAACTGACGATTTTCATTTTGTTGGTTTTGGCGGCGCGAATCAGGTGGATTTTTGGGGTCAAACTGTCGATAGCGTCGACGATGTAATCGTAATGGGTGGTCAGCAAGTCGGCGGCGGTGTCCGGGGTGATGAATTCGTGGCGGATATGCAATTTCAAATCCGGATTGATCGCCAGCAGACGCTCACCCATGATGTCGGCCTTGGATTGGCCGTGGGTGGTGGACAGCGCCGGTAGTTGCCGGTTGCGATTGCTCGGGTCGACCACGTCGCCATCGACGATGGTCATTTCGCCGATTCCGGCCCGGCAGATAAATTCGGCTGCAAACGAGCCCACGCCGCCCATGCCCACTACCAACACATGGGATTGTTGGAGCTTGTCCAGTTTGGGCTTGCCGATGAGGAGTTCGGTGCGAGAGAGCCAGCTTAAATCAGTCATGCAGAAATACTCGTTTGAAATTGCTCAGGATTTGTTGGCGCAAGGTTGCGATGTCCAAACCTAGCATTTTAGCCGCTGCGGCATATATCGCGTCAATGGATACGTTTGAGGTGTCGGTTTCCAGGAACAAGCGATCAGCTGGCGTGCAACTCAGCGCTTTGCCGGTATGGCTGCGAGGATTTAGCAATGCGGCGCCAAAGGATAGATAAACCCCGTGTCTTAATAGCTGCTCAGCCAAGGCGGGTTTGCCTTTAAAGCCGTGAATGACCCAGGGTGTCTCTGTGTTTGGGGTGGATTTTTTAATCTGGATCAGCTCGTTAAAGGCGCGTACGCAATGAATGATCAACGGTTTGCCAAGTTGGTTGGCGAGCTTGATCTGGCCTATGAATGCGGGGATTTGCATATCCAACGGCGTGGCAATAGCTTTATCCAGTCCGCATTCACCGATTGCCAATAGCTGTGGATCCTGGCTTGCCGCGCTGATTTTCATTAAAGCTGTTTCGGCGTTTTCTTCGTTGAGATGCCAGGGATGTAAACCCAAGCTGTAAAAACCGTGGTGTGTTGCCGTGATGTCGAAATCTTGGGTGGCGATGCTGATCATTCCAACGGCCTGATGGCTGCCGGTTTGGTGGCAATGGATGTCAATGTAGGCATCGGCCGAGCTCAGCGTGTTGTTAGCTGTTTCAATAATCACTGAATTACCACCTGATACTCGATAAAAATTAACACCCTTAAAAAACCGTTACCGCACGGTATAATGCTATTTTATTTCTTCAGCAGAAAAACAATGGCGCAATATATTTTCTCGATGAACCGGGTCGGCAAGATCGTGCCGCCCAAGAAGTACATCCTTAAAGACATTTCCTTATCGTTTTTTCCTGGCGCCAAAATCGGTGTGCTCGGTTTAAACGGCTCCGGTAAATCCACGCTGCTGCGCATCATGGCCGGTATCGACAAGGAAATCGAAGGCGAAGCGATTCCGCTGAAAGGCACCAAGATCGGCTATCTGCCGCAAGAACCGCAACTCGATCCGAATAAAACTGTGCGGGGCAATATCGAAGAAGCGGTAGCGGAAATCAAAGATGTGCTGGCCCGATTGGACGCCGTCTATGCCGCTTACGCGGAGCCGGATGCCGATTTTGACGCCCTGGCCGCCGAACAAGCCAAGCTTGAGGACATTATCAATGCGTGTGACGGCCACAACCTGGATCGCACTCTGGAAGTAGCTGCTGATGCCTTGCGCCTGCCGGACTGGGATGCCGATGTCACCAAATTGTCCGGCGGTGAGAAGCGCCGTGTCGCGCTGTGCCGCTTGTTGCTATCTAAACCCGATATGCTGTTGCTGGACGAGCCTACCAACCATTTGGATGCCGAATCGGTGGCCTGGCTGGAGCGCTTTCTGCACGATTATCCAGGTACCGTGGTAGCGGTCACCCATGATAGATACTTCCTCGACAACGTCGCTGGCTGGATCTTGGAGCTGGACAGGGGGATGGGGATTCCCTGGGAAGGCAATTACTCGTCTTGGCTAGAGCAAAAGGAAAAACGTCTGGAGTTGGAGGAAAAACAAGAGTCTTCTCGACAAAAAGCAATGAAAGCAGAGCTGGAGTGGGTGCGCTCAAACCAAAAAGGCCGGCACGCGAAGAGCAAGGCGCGTCTGGCGCGCTTTGAGGAGTTGTCATCGGTCGAGACGCAGAAACGTAATGAGACCCAGGAAATTTATATTCCACCCGGTCCACGTCTGGGCGATGTGGTGATCGACGTTGAGAACATCAGCAAGGGTTTTGGCGACAGGTTGTTGATCAACAACTTGAGTTTCAAATTGCCGCCGGGCGGTATCGTCGGCATTATCGGCCCGAACGGTGCGGGTAAAACCACGCTGTTCCGGATGATGGCGGGATTTGAAAAACCGGATGCCGGCGAAATCAAATTCGGCCAAACCGTGCAGATGGCTTACGTCGATCAGTTGCGCGACGACATGGACAACAACAAGACGGTTTGGGAAGAAATTTCCGACGGTCTGGACATGATTACCGTCGGCAAATACGAAACGCCGTCGCGGGCGTATATCGGCCGGTTCAACTTCAAGGGTGGCGATCAGCAAAAACGCATAGGCGAATTGTCCGGCGGCGAGCGTAATCGCGTGCATTTGGCCAAGTTGCTGAAAAGCGGCGGCAACGTACTGCTGCTCGACGAGCCGACCAACGATTTGGACGTGGAAACCTTGCGAGCCCTCGAAGAAGCCTTGTTGGCTTTCCCCGGTTGCGCGGTGGTGATCTCGCATGATCGCTGGTTCTTGGATCGGATCGCCACACATATGTTGGCGTTCGAAGGCGATAGCGAAGTTGTGTGGTTTGAGGGTAACTATGCGGACTACGAAGCTGATCGTCATCGCCGTCTGGGCACAGACGCCGACAATCCGCGTCGTATCAAATATAAAAAAATCGGCTAAGCTGAACTTAAGCAGCCGTTGTTATTTTCGCAACGGCTTTGCTAATAAAGATTCGATTGAACTTGAAATAGCGGCGAGCAGTCCCAAAGTCATTAACAGTTTTTTATTGATCCGCAGCCCGCGTGTTGAAATTGGTGGGTCTAGCGGGTAATGTATTAATAGCGCACCGAACAATAATAAGGAGAAATAGGATGTCGAAAGCACAAAACTTGCAGGACAACTTTTTGAATGCCCTCAGAAAAGAACACACTCCCGTGTCGATTTTTTTGGTTAACGGTATCAAACTGCAAGGCCGCGTCGATTCTTTCGACCAATACGTGGTGATGCTGAAAAACACTGTGAATCAGATGGTTTACAAGCATGCCATATCCACTATCGTTCCCGGCAAAAATGTCACGATGCACCGTGACCCCGACGTTAGCGACGAAAGCTAAGAGGTTATTTTTTGTTTGAACGTCCCGATGCGGGTGAACGAGCCATTCTCGTTCACCTCAATTTGCAAGTTGGTCAAGAAGACCTCGACGAGCTGAAAGAACTAACCAAATCCGCAGGCGCCCAACCCACTCATGTAGTCACCGGTAGCCGGTATCGGCCTGACCCGAAATATTTTGTCGGCACGGGCAAGGTTGAAGAAATCAGGTCGGCGATCATCGAGCACGAAGCCAATATCGTTATCGTCAATCATCCACTCACACCCAGCCAAGAGCGTAATTTGGAGAAAGCCCTGGAAGTCAGGGTGGTGGATCGCAACGGCCTGATCCTGGATATTTTTGCGCAGCGGGCGCAAACCTTCGAAGGTAAATTACAGGTCGAACTGGCGCAACTTAAACATTTGTCGACTCGATTGATTCGCGGCTGGACGCACTTGGAACGGCAAAAGGGCGGTATCGGTTTGCGTGGTCCTGGCGAAACCCAGTTGGAAACCGATAGGCGATTATTGGCGGTGCGTATCAAGCAGATTCAACAGCGCCTGGGTAAGGTTGAAAAGCAGCGTCATCAAGGCCGAAGTAAGCGTAAAAAGGCCGAAACTCCTACCGTATCTTTAGTTGGCTATACCAACGCCGGTAAGTCCACCTTGTTTAACACCTTAACCGGTGCCGACATTTATGCGGCCGATCAATTGTTTGCCACATTGGATCCTACCTTGCGGCAATTGTCGCTGAGTAATGGCGGCGAAATCATTTTGGCCGATACCGTGGGCTTTATTCGGCATTTACCTCATGAATTGGTGGCGGCATTCAGATCCACGTTGCAAGAAGCCAGCGAGGCGGATTTGCTATTACATGTGATCGATGCGGCGGCGGAAGATCGCGACGATACGATCTATCAGGTAAACCAAGTCTTGAGCGACATCGACGCCGCTAAAATTCCCCAGTTGAAGGTATTCAACAAAATCGATTTGCTGGAGGATGTGGCGCCGCATATCGATTACGATGCTGACGGTAAGCCTGTCAGCGTCTGGATTTCCGCGCAAAACGGGGTAGGCTGTGATTTGTTGCAGCAGGCTCTGTCCGAATTATTCGCGAGCAGTAAGGTGATTCGAAAGTGCTTTTTGCCAGCCAGCCAAGCCGGATTAAAAGCAAAGTTATTCACTTTTGTGAAAATAATCGACGAGGTCAATAACGATAGCGGCGATTGCGAATTGACGATAGAAATTGACAAAAAGCATTTGGGCTTGTTGAAGGGTATTGACGTTCATGAGCAGGCTTAGCCGGGGGATTGACGTAAGAATCCCCCAGTTATTTGCTCGGAAATGGTTAAGTTACGATAGAATGGCGACTTTTCGGATAGACCAGCCAGTGCTTCGAATCATCGAACAGGCGGTCATTACGAAATAGCTTTAGAGTTTTCAAATCCAATCTTTGGAGTGTTTGGTATGTCTTGGAATGAACCCGGCGGTGGTAAAAAAGACCCCTGGAGTGGTCGTAATGATAAGAATGATCCACCCGATTTGGACGAGGTAATTCGTTCGCTACAGGACAAGCTGGGAGGTATTTTCGGTGGCGGTTCTAAAGGTGGTATCGGCAACGGCCCGTCAATGAAAGGTGTTGGTTTGCTGGCTGCCGGTGCAATCGTTCTATGGGGTTTGAGCGGGTTCTATACCGTCGACGAAGGTACGCGCGGCGTGGTGACTCGCTTCGGTGCCTATGTCAATACCACACAGCCCGGTCTGAATTGGCATATCCCGTCGCCTATAGAGCAAGTGGCGGTCATCAACGTTGAGCAGCAACGCTTTATTGAAGTGGGTTACCGTTCCGGTGGCGGGCAGGGTATGGGTTCAGTGCCTAAGGAAGCGATGATGCTGACTAAAGACGAAAATATCGTCGACGTCCGTTTAGCCGTCCAATACCAAGTCAAAGATGCCAAGGACTATGCGTTCAACGTACTCGACCCTGCCTCGACGCTGAAACAAGTCACCGAAAGCGTGCAGCGCGGTGTGATTGGCCGTAGCGATATGGATTTTGTGCTGACCGAAGGCCGTAGCGACATTGTTTTGGCGGTTAAGTCAGAAATTCAAGCGGTCATGGATGCCTACAAAACCGGTATTTTGATCACCAGCGTTAACTTGCAGGACGCGCAGCCACCTGAACAAGTACAAGGTTCCTTTGAAGATGCCATCAAGGCGCGGGAAGACAAGCAGCGCTTGATCAACGAAGCCGAGGCATATTCCAATGACGTGGTGCCTAAAGCCCGTGGTGCGGCCTCACGTATTGTGCAGGAATCTGAAGCCTATAAAGAAAAAGTGATTGCCCGAGCTAACGGTGATGTCAGCCGCTTCTCGCAATTGCTGGCCGAATACAAAAAAGCACCGGCGGTAACCAAGCAGCGGATGTATATCGAAGCGATGGAATTGGTCCTGGGCCGTTCCAACAACGTGCTGGTGGATGTCAAAGGCGGTAATAACATTATGTATCTGCCGCTGGAAAAGTTGGCGAATAAGGCTGCTGAAGATGCCGCCCCGGCCCCCGTAGTCAGTCACGAGCCGGTTTCTTTAAGCCCCCAACCCGTGAAAGAAATTAAAACCGATGTGCGCGCGTCAAGCCGTGAGCGCGATGTGAGAGGACGCTAAGATGGGAAATAAGATTTTAGTCGCCGTTGGCGCAGTAGTCATCTTGCTCTCGATGTCGGTATTTACCGTGGCCGAAACCGAGCGGGTAATTAAGTTTCAATTAGGCGAGATTGTCGGTGCCGATTTCCAACCGGGCATGCACTTTAAACTACCGTTTATCAATAATGTTAAAAAGTTCGAAGCGCGCATTCTGACCATGGATTCCACGCCGGAGCGCTTTTTAACGGCGGAAAAGAAAAATGTTATCGTTGATTCGTTTGTCAAATGGCGGATAGGTGATGTCAAGACCTTTTACACCACCGTTGCTGGTGATGTGAACCAGGCTAATATTCGTCTCGATCAAATCATCAAAGATTCCGCGCGTAGCGAATTCAGTAAACGCGAGATCAAACAACTGGTATCCACGGATCGCAGTGCCATTCGCGATGCGCTGATTACCAATGTGTCGCCGCATGCCGCGAAACTAGGTATTACTATTGTCGATGTGCAAGTCAAGCGTATCGATTTGCCGGCTGAAGTGAGTACCTCGGTTTATCAAAGGATGGAAGCCGAACGGGCGCGGGTGGCTCGGGAGTTCCGTTCACAAGGTTCGGAAGCCGCCGAGCGGATCCGCGCCGATGCTGATAAGCAGCGGGAGATTATTTTGGCCAACGCTTATCGCGATTCCGAAGTAATGCGGGGTGAAGGCGACGCTAAAGCTGCGGATATTTTCGCTAAAGCATACAGTGAAGACAGCGATTTCTTTGCGTTTTATCGTAGCCTGATAGCATATAAAGAAAGCTTGGGCAAATCCGGCAACATCATGGTGCTGGAACCGAATTCCGACTTCTTCAAATATTTCAAGAATCAGAAATAACCTCCATTTGAATGACGTGTAGTCAAACGCCCCGCTATGCGGGGCGTTTGCTGTGTTTGAGACAGACAAAATGCAAAAAAAAGACACCTGGCTATTGCCGGAAGGAATTAGCGAAGTATTGCCGGAACAAGCCGCGCATCTGGAGAAGTTGCGCAGAAAGCTTTTGGATACTTTCGCCTGCTGGGGTTACCAGTTGGTCATTCCGCCGTTTGTGGACTTTCTCCACTCCTTGCTGATCGGTTCAGGACATGACCTGGATTTACAGACGTTTAAGCTGACCGATCAATTAAGCGGCGAAATGTTGGGGGTGCGCGCGGATATGACGCCGCAAGTGGCGAGAATCGATGCTCATCACTTCCAGCACGACGGTCCAACTCGCTTGTGCTATGCCGGTACTGTGCTTCACACTTTGGGCGATCCCCTGGAAAAAAGCCGTAGCCCGATGCAAATTGGTGCTGAACTATACGGGCATGCTGGTCTGGAAAGTGATTACGAAGTCATCCAGTTAATGCTGGAAATGTTGGCGATTAGCGGTTTGCAAAACGTGCACTTGGATTTAGGGCACGTCGCTATCTACCGAGCTTTGGCTGAACATGCCGGTCTTGATCCGCAACAGGAAGCTGAATTGTTCGATGTTCTGCAACGTAAGGCCAGAACCGAACTGGCGGAATTACTTGCCGAGTTTAATATAGACACGCGCTATAAAGACGTCTTCAGTGCTTTACCTAAGCTGAATGGCGGCCGGGATGTACTTGATAAAGCTAAAGCCTTATTGACCGGTTTTGCCGGTGCCGATGAAATTGCCGGCGCCTTGGCGGATTTGCAGGGTATAGCCGATAAATTACGCCGAGATTTTCCGGCGTTGACGGTGAGCTTCGATTTGGCCGAGTTACGGGGTTATCACTATCATACCGGCATGGTATTCGCGGCTTTTGTGCCTGCTCTGGGTAAAGAAATTGCCCGTGGTGGCCGTTACGATAATATCGGTGAAGTATTCGGAAGAGCGCGAGCCGCTACCGGTTTTAGTGCAGATTTAAAAGTATTGGCGGGCATGTATAAAGTCGATGACGAAGTAGCGCAGTTAGTGTTTGCCCCTTTTGCGGAAGATGCTGATTTGCGGGAAGCTATTAGAGATTTACGTGCGCAAGGCGTGGCAGTGATTCAACATCTGCCGGAACAACAAGGCGGCGCTGAACAGCAGGGCTGCAATGCTATTTTAGAAAAACACAATCAACGCTGGGTTGTTAAATCAATAAGCTGTCGTTAGATCAATAAGCTGTCGTTAAACCACTAGTTTAAGGTTAGAAATATGGGAAAGAATGTTGTTGTTATCGGCACGCAATGGGGCGATGAAGGTAAAGGTAAGCTGGTCGATCTTTTAACCGAACAAGCTGCTGCGGTGGTGCGCTTTCAAGGCGGCCACAATGCCGGTCACACCTTGGTGATTAACGGCGAAAAAACCGTATTGCATCTGATTCCGTCCGGTGTATTGCGGGAAGGCGTGCAATGCATGATAGGCAATGGCGTCGTGCTGTGCCCGGAAGCGTTATTGAAGGAAATCGAGATTTTGGAAAAATCCGGCGTACCGGTCCGGCATAGGTTGCAGATCAGCGAAGCCTGCGCCTTGATTTTACCGATACATGTTGCTATCGATCAGGCTCGTGAGAAGGCTAGAGGCAGCAAGGCCATCGGCACGACTGGCCGCGGTATTGGGCCTGCCTATGAAGACAAGGTAGCCAGACGCGGCTTGCGAGCCGGCGATTTGCGCAATACCGAAGAATTCGCCGCTCGCTTAAAAGAGCTGGTCGAATATCACAACTTCATGTTGATTAATTATTACCATGCCGAGCCGGTTAATTATGACGAGGTACTGGCAAATACCTTGCGTTTGGGTGAGATCATCAAGCCGATGCTGACCGACGTTGGCGAGGCTATCTACAGCTATCAAAACCAAGGCGAAAACGTGCTGTTCGAAGGCGCGCAAGGCGCACTTCTTGATATAGACCACGGTACTTATCCCTACGTCACTTCATCCAATACCACGGCGGGCGGTGCGGCTACCGGTACTGGAGTAGGGCCTTTGGCGCTGGATTATGTGTTGGGTATTACTAAAGCCTATTCCACTCGCGTCGGTAACGGCCCGTTCCCCACCGAATTGCTGGATCATTACGGCGAGCATCTGGGCGTGAAAGGCCACGAGTTTGGCGCTACTACGGGTCGTAAACGCCGTTGCGGCTGGTTCGACGCGGTGTCCATGCGTAAATCGGCGCAATTAAATAGCTTGAGCGGTATCTGCTTAACCAAGCTCGACGTGCTGGATGGTCTGGATAAAATTGGTATCTGCACCGCTTACAAGATTAACGGTGAAATGACTGAGACCGCCCCGCTAGGTGCTGATCAATATGCGGCGTGTGAAGCCGTTATTGAGGAAATGCCGGGTTGGACAGGTACGACTGCTGGCGTTACTGATTTTGCGCAATTGCCGGAAAATGCCAAAGCCTATATTGCTAGGCTGGAACAACTGGTCGGTGTAAAAGTCACGATCTTGTCTACCGGCCCGGATCGGAACGAAACCATAGTCTTGGAAAATCCGTTCCAGGCTTAATGCTTAAGCAATAAACCTGCCTTTAAGACGCTGAATATATTCAGCGTCTTTACAGTTTTAATCGTTCAGAAAATACAGCACCGCTGTTACGGCTTATGCTCGGGTCAACCTCTAGCGACAGCTCTGTTCCGGTTGGTAATCCATTCGCTCCATGAGCCGGCGTAAAGTTTTGAACCCTTTAGTCCTGCAATTTCCATCGCTAACAGGTTGTGACAGGCGGTCACACCCGATCCGCACATGTGTACTACTTGCTCGGCTGGATAAGGAGCTACTAGCGCGCTAAATTGCTGGTGTAACTGATCGGCGGGTAAAAATAATCCCGATTTGTCCAGATTGGTGTGCAAGGGCCTGTTTCGCGCTTTGGGTACATGGCCGGCTACTGGGTCTATAGGCTCTTGTCGACCATGGAAGCGTTCAGGTGTTCTGGCATCTATCAAGGTGAATTTTCTTGTCGCCAAACCGTTTGCCACTTGATCGGCATCCAGCCATTGTTTGTTGTCCAAATAGACGCGGAATTGGCTGGCGGTAATGTTTGGAAGCACGGTAGTGACCGGAAAATCTCGCTTTTGCCAGCGTGTAAATCCGCCATTCAGCACCGCGACTTGAGTATGGCCCATGGTGCGCAGCAGCCACCACATCCGCCCGGCAAACGCGCCACCGGCATCGTCGTACACCACGATTTGGCTGCGGTTGTTGACGCCCCAATCGCCCAACTTTTTACCTAATACGTTAAAGTCAGGCAATGGATGGCGACCAGTATACGATTGCACCGGTGAAGACAAATCCTGATTTAAATCAGCATAGCGCGCACCGGGAATATGGCCTTGTCGATAGGATTTATGACCGGCTGTCACATCGGCAAGCGAGAAACGGCAGTCGAATATTCGCCAATCCGGATTGTCCAAGTTAGCAGCTAGAATGTCTGCGGAAACCAGTGTGGTGTAGGACATGCTTATATCTCCAAAATAATTTTACCGATATGTTGGCTGCTTTCCATACGCTCGTGGGCTTGCGCGGCCCTAGCTAGTGGAAAAACCGAATCGATGATGGGTTTGATTTGGCCGGATTCCAGTAGCGGCCAAACTTTTGCAAAAAGTTGTTGGGTTATTTTAGCCTTGAATTCGTCGTCGCGGGGGCGCAAGGTGGTGCCGGCGATGGTCAAGCGCTTCATCAGCACGGATGCCAGATTGATTTCGCTTTTACCGCCGTGTTGGATGGCAATCTGTTGGAGTCGGCCATCGATAGTCAGACATTTCAAGTTACGCGGCAAGTAGTCCCCGCCGATTATGTCTAAAACGACATTAACGCCTTTGCCATCTGTCTGATGCATAACGGCTTCGACAAAGTCCTGCTGCCGATAATCGATCGCAAGGTCTGCGCCCAATTTTTCGCAATACTGGCATTTATCTTCGTTACCTGCGGTGACAATCACTTGCGCGCCAAATGCTTTGCCAAGCTGAATGGCGGTGGTGCCGATGCCGCTAGTGCCTCCATGCATCAGTAACGTTTCGCCGGCTTGCAGTTTCGCGCGATCAAACAGGTTGCTCCACACCGTAAAAAAAGTTTCCGGCAGCGCGGCGGCCTGAATAAAACTGAAGCCTTGCGGTATTGGCAGGCAGCAACAGGCGCTTGCTAGGGAATATTCCGCATAACCGCCGCCGGTCAGTAGGGCGCAAACCGGTTCGCCAATCTTGAGGTGTTTTACTTGGCTGCCGAGTTTGGTGATAGTACCCGCTACTTCCAGGCCTAGAACTGGGGATGCTCCGGGTGGCGGGGGATACAGGCCTTTGCGCTGCATCAGGTCTGGACGGTTTACCCCGGCTGCAACCACTTTTATCAATACTTGATGTGGGGCGGGTGAGGGTAGAGCTTGATCGGCGACGATTAAATCGGTCAACTCAGAGGAGCGATAAATCTCGATGGCGCGCATGGTGTTAAGCTTTGCGGGGAGAGTGGCGTATTATATGCGCCGCATTAGATTAACAGTATTTTTTCAACGAGAGCATTCATGATACGTGCAGGCATTGTCGGCGGCACCGGGTATACCGGCGTCGAATTATTAAGAATTTTGGTATTGCATCCCCAGGTCGAAGTGAGTGTGGTGACTTCGCGCGCGGATGCCGGAATGCGAGTGGATCAGTTGTATCCGAGTCTACGGGGCTGCTGTGATGTGACATTTAGCCTGCCGGAGCTGGATAATTTAAAAGACTGCGATGTGGTGTTTTTCGCAACGCCAAACGGTACCGCCATGCTGATGGCAGAGGCGCTGTTGGAGCTTGGTGTCAAAGTTATCGATTTGTCTGCCGATTTTCGGATTAAAGATCGTCAGGAATGGGAAAAGTGGTACGGCATGTCGCATGCTAGCCCGGATCTTATTGCCGAAGCGGTCTACGGTTTGCCGGAAGTCAACCGGGAACAGATCAAGCAGGCGCGCTTGATCGCATGCCCAGGATGTTATCCGACTGCCGTGCAATTGGGGTTTTTGCCGTTATTGGAGGTCGGCGCGATAGATGAGCAGCATTTGATCGCCGATGTGAAATCCGGCGTCAGCGGTGCCGGACGCAAGGCGGAAATATCGTCGTTGATGAGTGAGGCAGGTGAGAGTTTTAAGGCTTATGCAGTCGCCGGGCACAGACATTTGCCGGAAATCAGGCAGGGTTTGCAAAATGTCGCCAAACAGGCAGTTGGTTTAACTTTCGTGCCGCATCTGACTCCGATGATACGCGGTATTCACGCCACGCTGTTTGGGCGTTTAAATAGGAAGTTGGATTTGCAAAGTTTGTTTGAAGAGAAGTATCGCGATGAAAGATTTGTCGATGTGTTGCCAAGCGGCAGTCATGCCGACACTCGCAACGTGCGCGGCAGTAATCGCTGTCAAATTGCCGTGCATCAACCGCAAGGTGGCGATACGGTAGTAATTTTGTCTGTGATTGATAACTTGGTGAAAGGCGCGTCGGGGCAGGCGGTGCAGAATATGAATCTGATGTTTGGGTTGCCCGAGTATCTGTCTTTAGAGACGGTCGCTTTATATCCTTAATATGTATTAAAAAAACGTGGTGCATAAAAAAACCGTCTTCCAGTTTGGTCTGGAAGACGGTTTCTTATTTAGAGCTTCTGTGCGCTTATGCGGCCAAGGCTTGAGTTTTGCGATTCATTCTCCAGCCCAGCATGCCGCCAGCCAGCAACAACAGGCTGGTTGGCTCCGGCACGCTGCCGGCACCGCCGCCACCGCCTGGCGTTCCAGCTGTGCCTTCAAGCTTGGTGAGCTTGAAGTAGTCGTTGCTGTTGTCGACGTTAGAGTCTCCCAAGCCGGAACCCCATCTGCTGCTGTACGCGCTAATTAGCCAAAGACTTGAAGATAAGCTGTTCGGGTTGATGTCTTCAGCCACGTCGCCAACGGTATTGTAACTACCTACGAATTCCCAGCTGTTGCTAAGAAGACTGGAAATACTTTTTCCGGAAATATCTGCTGCGCCAGTAAGCGCACCGGTAGCCGGTACCGTGCCTTTGTATCTGAGAACCGATATATCTGAGTCGTAGGCCGTGGTATCCGGCCAACCGACAGTTAGTTTGTCTAAAATCGTGCTGCCATCAAACCGAAATAGTACCGCTTCGATTCTGCCGTTGTTATCAACCGCATGGTCTGGGTAGCTATTTGTCGTCTCCGAGCCGCTTAATACACCCAGGCCGTTAGCACTACCGTACCAAGCTAGTGTGGCTGCTGAAAAAGTTGAAGTGCTTGTAGTCCCAACTGAGTATGCAGCCATACTTTGAATGCCCGTCGGTGTCACTGAACTAGTACCGTTTATAGTCCATATGGTGGCGTTAACCGACCACGGGGCCAGCAGCAGAGTTGCTATAGCCAAGAGTTTTGGGGTCATAATGTCCTCGCAATTTTTGAAATTTTACCTTCCGGTATTGTCTTCGTCGGCCTGGAAATAACCATTGTACTATTGGTCATGAACAAAGTTTTACGGTCTGTTTATATGTCAGCACTTATTGGGCCATAGTAAAAATTATTATTCTAATACAATGCGTTAATTGTTTTTTTGTGAATAAAATAAGTCGGCGATTACGCATGGTGTAAAAAATTACGACATGTTTTGAAAAATCGACTATCTGCTCAGCTTTTCAAGCAGTGCTTTTGCTTGTTCGCGGCCATTGAAAATAGCTTCCCCTTTTAGCGCTTCTTGTAATTCTTGCTTAGCCTCTTCCTGGCGTTGCAACTGATTGAGGGCAACTGCGATATGGTAGCGTATCTCAGAATCTTGCGAGAGTAGTGAGTGTGCATTTCGTAAGTAATGAAGCCCCTGTTCTATTTGTCCCGTGTTAACCAGAATCCAGCCCAAGGTGTCGTTCGTTGCCGGTTGGTCAGGAGCCAATTTATGGGCCTGTTCGGCAATCGACAAGGCTTTGCTGTTGCCGTTATTGAGATATACATAAGCAAGGTTGTTCAGGAACTGCGGTTCGTTGGGGAATTGTTTCAATAGCTCGACGTAGTACTTTTCCGCCTCTTTAAACTTTCCGTTTTTCAGTAATTCGTTTGCAAAGGCTGCCATCGGTAGCTGGTCTTGAGGATGCTTTTTGACCCACTGATCCAGTAAATTGTAGGCTTTGTCCGGCTGATCGATTTTTTTCAAATTTTCATAAAGCAGCATCAATGAAGCTGTATCCGGCTCCAGCTCGAAAGCTGTTTGGTAATGGCTGTTGGCCAAACTAAGGTTTTTGTCATGATCGGCGATGTTTCCCAATAGTCGGTGGGGAAAGGCGCGTTTGGGATATTGTTTTAACAGGCTTTCTGCGCGGCTCAACGCGAATACCGGTTTCCCATGGAGCAGTTCCATTTCCACCAAGGCAATTTGCGAAGGTATATGATTTTCGTCGACCAAAACGGCTTTTTTCAAGGTCTTTATGGCTTCAAAATAATCGCCTGCATCTATTTGATAACGAGCAGCTTTGTAAAGTTGTTTGACATTAAACCGGGCTTGGTCAGCCATGCGGATAAATACACCTAAGGCTTTGTCCTTATTGTTATTAGCCAAGTAACTTCGAGCCAGGGCGTCCATAACCTGGGGGTTGTTCTTGTCGATCACTTCCGCTGCTTGTGCGGCGGCATTAGCCTCAGCAGCTTTGCCCATCTTCAGATTCAACTCAACCAAAGCCAAAAGAGTCGGTAATGATTTTTGATCAATCATCTTCGCTTTTGCCAGCCAGTCATTGGCTAGCTCATAGCGTCCGGCACTTTGTTCGACTTTGGCCAGCTCAATAAGAATATCTATGTCCCCCGGATGATTCTGCTGCAAGGTTTGCAGGCGCTGTCTGGCTTGATCAAGTTTGTTCTCGCCGACGTCCAGTTTACTTAGGTTAATTTGCGCGTCGAGAAAATTGGGGTTCAGTTCAATCGCCTTCTCGAAACTTTGCCGGGCCAGCTTGTATTGCCCGGTATTGACTTGAGCGGTCCCCAGTAAATTTAGTAGTGTAAAGTTTTTCGACGCTTTTTCATGCAGGGCTTGTGCGGTTTTCAACGCTTTTTCCGGTTCGCCACGGCTCATGTAAAGTGCCACGAGAGGAATACCGGCCTTGACCGCATCCGGATTTTTTTTGAATGCCACTTCAAGGTCTTGAACTGCTGCCTGCTCCTGGCCCATTGCTAATCGGTTAAGGCCTATTTCGGCTTGTAGGCTGCCACTGTCATTGCCTAAAGCAGCGGCTTTTCCAAACATATTATTAGCCATATCGTGTTTGCCGGCCTGCATGAAAGCGCTTCCCAATAAAAATGCCAGACGCTGATCCTGGGGATTGCGGATTTGCACCGGGCGGAGCAGATCAATAGCTTGCTCGGGTTCGTTTTTTTGTAAAAGTATGGTGGCCAACAATTTATACGTGCCTGATTGTTCCGGGTATTGCTTAACGTACAGACGCAAATACTCCGCTGCCAAGTCGTATCGTTGCAGGCTGTAGTTAACCAAGCCGGAGAGCATTAAAGTCGGACCATGTGCCGATAAATATTCCGGTTTGATGCCGGTGATGATGTCGGCCGCCACTTCCAATTCTTTGGTCGCCGCTTCTTTCTGGTTATTGCGTTCGAGTAAAACCGCATGTAGATAGGCTGCTTTCGGTTCAAATGGATAAGCCCGGCGCACATATTCCAAATCTTGCCGTGCCCGATCATCTTGCTTCAAGTCCATTAACAGGCCTGCTCTGGCAAGCCGTGTGTCTACGTGATCGGGGTTGAGCTCAATTGCTTTGTCGTAAAATTTTAAAGCTTCATCCAGTTCCATGTTGGCATGCTTGATCGAGCCTTTTGTATACCAAACGCCGGCATCGCTGGCTTGGATTTGTATGGCTTTCTCGGCAGCTTGATCGGCGCCTTTAATGTCGCCACGCTTTAACAGGGCATTCGCGCGCCCGATTGTGGCGTTCACCTGATTGGGAGCAATTTGCAAGGCAATGTCGAATTCATTCAGCGCTTCGCTGATTAGATTGAGTTGCAGGTATGCGTTACCGCGGTAAACATGCAAAACCGGACGCAAACCGCTATTGAACTGCGCCGGATCGATTTCCTTCAATAGGTCGTTGTAACGGATTTGGTAGGTATAGAGCTTGGCCAGGTTTTCCGCAATTAAAGATGGGTCCGCGCCTAATTGTTTGGCTAAGCCAAGTTGGACTTCTGCTTCCGTCAACGATTTCTGTTGCAAGTAAATTTCGCCAAGCAGCATGTGAGCCGAAACATATCTTTCATTTTGCTGTAGCGCATTCTTTAACTGGATGATCGCTTCGGCGTTGTTCTGATTTCTGTAGGACTGTAACGCCTCTTCGTAAAACTTGCCGGCTTGGATGTCATCGGCAAAGCATATCTGTACCGGGTTGAGTGCCAGAATCAGCAGTAATTTATTGAGTGGGAAATGGGATTTCATCGGATTTTTGCGCATAACGAAGATGGAGTTGCTCAAGTGTGCACATAGCATAGTCGCAAAGCCAACTCGCCACCAGTCCGGAACTAGCAGTCGGCTTCTTGTCGTCAAAAATTTGACTGGGCGCATTTAAGAAGATGATTTTAAATATAAATTTAAATGGTCTAAATTTTGCTGTTAGCGTCTAGACAATCAATTAGGCGACTAAATATGGGTACTTTAGAGCTACATCAACAACAAAAAACCGAGCGCTTGACCGATGCATTCCGGATATTTAACGAACTTTCAGAAAATCTGGCGCATTCTTACCAAGGTTTGGAAGAGCAAGTGGCCAAGCTCAATCGGGAGTTACAGGCTGCCCGTAGCGAGCGTTTAAATACGCTGATTGAGAAGGAAAAGCTCGCCAGCCGCTTGCAACAAATTCTGGCAGCCTTGCCGGCGGCGGTAGTGGTGCTTAATTCGCACGGTTTAATCATCGATTGCAATGTTCATTCGGTGGACTTTTTGGGTGAACCTTTGTTGGGCCAATTGTGGTCGAGTGTGGCTGCGCGCAGTTTGCAACCGGTGTTCGAATCGCCGCATGAACGACAGCTCCGAGACGGACGTAAAGTCAATATAACCCACAGTTCCTTGGGTAACGATAACGAACAAATCATTCTGTTGTCGGATGTCAGCGAATTGCGTTCCTTGCAAGACACGCTGGCTCAGCATAAGCAGCTAAGCGCCATGGGCGAAATGGTGGCCGGTCTGGCGCATCAGGTACGCACACCGCTGGCGACCGCGATCTTGTATGCGTCGCAAATGAGCAAACCCGCGATAAGCGACGAAAAACGCCAACAGTTCTCCGAGAAAATTTTAGAACGCCTGCATCACCTGGAGCGCCAAGTGAACGACATGCTGATTTTTGCTAAACAGGGTCGAATGGCCATGCAAAGCTTTTCATTGCGGCGGCTGCTGGCGCATCTTGCCGAAGCGGCCGATAGTTTTGCCGGCGAATTTAGCATCGAAAACCGCATCAGCACCGATCAGTTACTTGGCAATGAGGATGCGCTGCGAGGGGCGCTACTGAATTTAATCAATAACGCGGCCGAGGCGGGTGCGCGCAACATTGCATTAACGGTCCGGCGTAGCGATTTAGGCTGCATCGACATCACGGTGACGGATGATGGGCCCGGTATAGCCCAAGCCCAGCAAACTAAATTATTCGAACCGTTCTACACCACCAAATCCAATGGCACCGGCTTGGGGTTGGCGGTGGTGGACAGTGTCGCACGCGCCCATGGCGGCAGTGTCATATGCCGTTCGACGCCGGGACTGGGGACGAGTTTTAGTTTGAGTCTGCCCTGTGTCAGTCAATACACCCTCGGCTTATCCGTCGGTCATGCCAAAATGGAGCAAAATGATGAAACAGTATGATGTACTTATCGTCGAAGACGACGTGGCTTTATGCGAGGCCCTATGCGATACCTTGGAAATCGAAGGTTATCGGGTCATCTCCGCTAAACACGGTATCGAGGCTTTGAGCCAATTAGCCAAGCATACGGTCCGGCTAGTAGTCAGCGACGTACAAATGCCGGTGATGGACGGTTTTCAGCTCTTACAGAATATTCAGCAAAAGTTCGAACAGTTACCGGTGTTGCTGATGACGGCTTACGGCACCATTCCCAAAGCGGTGGAAGCTATGCAATCCGGTGCGGCCGACTATCTGATCAAACCGTTCGAAGCCGGGATGTTGGTCGATAAGGTGGCGTCGTTGATTTCGCGGCAAGCTCCAGTGGTTAACGAGCGGGTGGTGGCTGACGAGAGTATGAAAAAGCTTTATGCCTTGGCCAGCAAAGTTGCCAAAACCGATGTGACCATGTTGCTGGAAGGCGAGAGCGGTACCGGTAAGGAAGTGCTGGCCCGTTACGTTCATCGCAACTCGCATTATCATGCCGGCCCGTTCGAGGCTATTAATTGCGCGGCGATTCCGGAAAACATGCTGGAAGCGATGTTGTTCGGTTATGAAAAAGGCGCATTTACCGGTGCTATTCAATCGGCGCCCGGCAAGTTCGAGCTGGCGCAAGGCGGCACCTTATTACTGGACGAGATTTCCGAAATGGATATTTCGCTGCAAGCCAAATTGCTGCGGGTGTTGCAGGAAAAAGAGGTTGAACGCCTGGGTAGTCATCGCAAAATCGCGCTGAACGTCAGAATTTTGGCGACTACCAATCGCAAATTAAAAGATTATGTGCAGGATGGCCGGTTTCGCGAAGACCTATATTTTCGCTTGAGCGTATTTCCACTCAAAATTCCGCCGCTCCGGGAACGGACGGGCGATATTTTGCCGCTGGCGCTGGAGTTGTTGCACAAGCATAGTCCGGCTGGGAAAGCGGTCGGCGGCTTTGACGAGGCGGCCATGATCAAGTTGTCTGAATACAGTTGGCCGGGTAATGTCAGAGAGTTGGAAAACGTGGTGCAGCGGGCCTTGATCCTGCAAAGCCGGCATCAAATTGGCGCCGACGACCTGATTTTTGAGGAAGATATGTTGGTTTTGCCGAGTTTGCCCGCTGCTGTGCAAAGTCTTGCCGTAGAATCGCGGCAAACCGACGGCGAGAATAGCCCTTTCGAGCTCGGCAGCTTGGGCGACGGCGTGCGTTCGGCTGAGGAAAAAATCATTTTGCAAATGTTACGCGACGTCAGCGGCAGCCGGAAAACCACAGCCGCCAAGCTGGGTATCAGTCCGCGCACTCTGCGTTACAAAATTGCGCGGATGAAAGAGGCGGGAGTGATGGTACCAGGTTAAATCTTGGCTTGAAAAATGCTTATGCTAAGCAAGGCAACCTAAAAGAGTCATTATCATGTCAGATATGAATGTTAACCAAGTGCTCGCCCAGATGCGGGCCATGTCCATAGAGGCCGGTGCCAAGCCACAGCCTAGCGACACCTCCGGCGATTTTGCCGCCATGTTGAAACAATCCATCGACGCCGTGAACAATACCCAGCAAAACGCTAGTGGCCTGGCTAAATCCTTTGAGATGGGTCAGAGCGACGTCAGTTTGGCGGAAGTGATGATTGCCTCGCAAAAAGCCAGCGTTTCTTTTCAGGCCATGCTCCAGGTGCGTAACAAACTGGTGGATGCTTATAAGGACGTGATGGGCATGTCAATGTAGGCAGCGGAAGATAAGCCATGAGCGAACTAGACAGAAATCTACCGATGGAGGCCCATACCCAATCAAGTATGGCAAACGCCGACAAAATGCACCCTGCATTGAAAAGCCTGAGCAAAATGCCGATGGCACGTCAGGTCGGCTTGATGTTGGGTTTGGCTCTTAGTGTGGCTATAGGCGTGGCGGTGGTGTTGTGGTCGCAGGCCCCGTCTTACGATTTACTGTTTTCCGGCGTGGCGGAAAAAGATTCTGCGGAAATTCTCGATGCGCTGAGCAAGTTAAATGTCGATTACAAGGTCGAAACCGGCTCCGGCGCGATCATGGTGCCAGCCGACAATATCCGGGAGCTGAAATTAAAATTGGCCGCGCAAGGCTTGCCGCGCAGCGCCAGCCTGGGCTACGAACTGCTGGATAAAGACAACGGCTTCGGCGCCAGCAAAAATGTCGAGCAAATGCGCTTTCAGCGTGCGTTGGAAGGCGAAATTGCCCTGACGATTCAAACCATTCAAAACGTCAAATCCGCAAAAGTGCTGCTGGCAATTCCGGTGCAATCGGTATTTGTCCGGGAACGCAAAAAGCCCAGCGCCTCGGTGGTCGTAGAGCTCTATCAAGGCCGCACCCTGGAAAAAGAGCAAATCGAATCCATTGTGCATTTGGTCGCTTCCAGCGTGCCATTGATGGAAGCCAGTCAGGTGACGGTCGTGGATCAGAAAGGCCGCTTGTTGAATAGCAAGGAAGGCGGCGAAGATATGTCCTTGTCCAGCAAGCAGTTCGAATACAAGAAAAATATAGAAGAGCATCTGCGTGGCCGGATCGAAAACATCCTGACGCCACTGGTAGGCGGCGACGGCATGCGGGCGCAAATTTCTGCGGACGTCGATTTCACCGTCACCGAAAAAACCCAGGAAATGTTTAACCCGGATTTGCCTGCTCTGCGTAGCGAGCAAACTCAGGAAGAAAATAACTCCTTATCCAAAGTGCAAGGTGTGCCCGGGGCTTTATCCAATCAACCCCCACCCACGGGTACCGCGCCGGAAGTCGCTAGCGGCCAGGAAAAACAAGCTGCCGCAGAATCCGGTTCAGGCTCGTCAAATAAAACGGCGACGCGCAATTACGAACTGGATAAAACTATTACTCATACTAGACTGGCCACAGGTGCCTTAAGACGCTTGTCGGTGGCGGTAGTGGTGGACGACAAAAAAGTGGTGCAAGCCGACGGTAAAGCGACCTTAGTGGCTTACTCGCAAGAAGATCTGAATCAACTTCGCGACTTGGTCAAACAGGCTGTGGGTTATGATAATAGCCGCGGCGATCAGGTAACGGTTACTAATGTCGCGTTTAGATTGCCCGACGCGCTGGAAGAAGTCCCTTCCGAACCCATCTGGCAACAACCCTGGTTTGCCAGCGCGCTGAAACAATTGGCCGCCGTTGCTGTGGTGGTGTTGCTGATCATGGGGGTATTGCGTCCCGGCCTGCGCACCTTGGTGGCGAAGGAAGAACAGTTAGAAGCCCTTGAGCAAGCCAAAGCAATCGCGGAAGCGACGGGTGGTGTGGTGCGTTTCGACGAGACCGGCAAGCCGGTGGCTGTGGCGGTGTCAGTGGATGAAGAAACCGGCGAAGTGCGCACCATCACCACTGGCGTGGAGGATTTATTGTTACTCGAAGCGCCGCAAAGTTACGAAAAACGTTTGGAATATGTGCAAAAACTGATAGACGAAGATCCTAAATTGGTCGCGCAAGTGATCAAAACCTGGTTGAAAGACGATGGCTGAGCAAGAGAAATTAACGCATGCGCAACGGGCTTCGCTGCTGTTATTGGCGGTGGGACAGGATAGAGCAGCCTCGGTATTGCGGCATATGGGACCGAAAGAAGTGCAATTGATCGGTTCGAACATGGCGCAGCTTGGGCCGATCAGTTCAGGCATGGTTGATGAGGTGCTGGAAGAATTCATCATCGAAATCAAAAACGAAACCGGCCTGGGTCTGGACTCCGACGAATACATCCGCAACATGCTGACCAACGCGCTGGGTGCCGACAAAGCCGGCAGCATCATCGACCGGATTTTGTTGGGAGCCAACAGCAAGGGTATCGAACAACTGAAGTGGATGGATACTCGGTCCATCGCCGACTTGATTCGTCTGGAACATCCGCAAATCATTTCCATAATTTTGTCGTTGCTGGATGCCGATCAGGCCGCCGACGTGCTGACCTTATTGCCGCAAAACATGCGCTCGGATATTTTGATGCGCATCGCCACGCTGGAAGGCGTGCAACCCGCCGCTTTGCGCGAGTTGGACGACATCATGGAGAAACAGTTGACCGGCAGCGACGGCGTCAAATCCTCGCAAATCGGCGGTATCGACGCAGCGGCCAATATCCTTAACTTTATCGAAAGCGGTATCAGCGATCCGATGATGCAAGACATCAACGAAGCCAACGCCGATTTGGGCCAACGCATCCAGGATAAAATGTTTGTGTTCGGCGATTTGATCAATGTCGATGATCGCGGTATTCAAACCCTGTTGCGCGAAGTGTCCACCGATCAGCTGCTGTTGGCTCTGCGCGGCGTGGAAACCGGTTTACGCGACAAAGTGTTTGCCAATATGTCCAGACGCGCGGCGGAAATGTTGCGTGACGACTTGGAAGCTGCACCGCCTGCGCGCTTGAGTGAAGTCGAAGCCGCGCAAAAAGATATTCTGGCGATAGCCAAACGCTTGTCCGATGCGGGTGAAATAGCTTTGGGTGGCGGTGGCGGTGGCGATGAGTTCGTCTAAGGGCAATAAGTTTTCCGAGTCTGAATTACAGGCTCTGGATCGCTGGACCAATCTGCAGGATTTCAGCAACCCGCGTTCCGAAGCCGTCGAATTGGAGGAAGTAACCCAGGTTTTGACCGCCGAACAGATTGAAGAAATTCAAAAGCAGGCCTACGCAGAAGCCTTCGAACAAGGTAAGCAGCAAGGTTATGCGGACGGGCAAAAGGAAGGTTTTGAAGTTGGGCGCAAACAAGGCTATGAAGAAAGCGTGCATTTGCTGCAAAAGCAGGCGGCCGAGTTCGCCAATTTACTGGAGGCGCTCAGCGAGCCTTTCAAACAACTCGACGAGTCGGTCGAGCAGGAGTTGGTGAAATTAACCATTGCCATTGCCAGTCAGTTGATTCGCCGGGAGTTGAAGTTAGAGCCCGGCGAGATCGTCGGCGTAGTCAGGGAGGCGATCAATGCCTTGCCGCTGGCATCTCAGAAAGTCACCGTCAACTTGCATCCCGAAGATGCGGCCTTGGTGCGTACTGCGTTAAAACTCGATGAAAATATGCCGCCTTGGCGCTTACAGGAAAATCCCTTGTTGAGTCGTGGCGGTTGTACCGTTGAAACTGAAATGTCCAGAATCGATGCCAGCGTCGAAAGCCGGGTAGCCGCCGTGATCGCCACCGTATTGGGCGGCGAGCGCCGCGAGGATTTTGGGCGATGATTCCCAGTGCCGACCGTTCCGACTTGTGGTTGGCGCGCTTGCAGCCGTATCGGGAAAGATTGGCTGCGGACCCCCTGGAATTGGTGGTCGAAGGCAAATTGTCGCGGATGGTGGGCTTAACCCTGGAAGCGGAAGGTTGCCGGGCGGCAATCGGTTCATTGTGTCAAGTGATTACCAAATCCGGCAAGATCATCACGGCTGAGGTCGTCGGTTTTGGCGGATCCCGCTTATTTTTGATGCCGACCGGCGATACGCACGGCCTGGAACCGGGCTGCCGTGTCATTCCCATGGGCAAGAACAGTCTGGCCAGCGTCGGTTTTGGTTTATTGGGCCGGGTGCTAGACGGTGCCGGCAAGCCCTTGGATAGTAAGGGGCCGCTGGATACCGATGCCAAGGTCTCTTTATCCGGCGTTACCATCAATCCACTCAGCCGCAAACCGATCCGCGAGGCCTTGGATGTCGGTGTGCGGGCGATCAACGCCATTCTCAGCGTCGGCCGTGGACAGCGCATGGGCTTGTTTGCCGGCACCGGCGTGGGTAAAAGCGTGTTGTTGGGGATGATGACCAAGTTTACCAATGCCGATGTGGTCGTGGTGGGATTGGTCGGCGAGCGGGGCAGGGAGGTCAACGAATTTGTGTTGAAAATTCTTGGCGAAGAAGGTTTGCGCAGAGCCGTGGTGGTCGCCTCGCCGGCTGACGACTCGCCGCTGATGCGGGTGCACGGCGCCTTGCTGGCGACCAGTATTGCCGAGTATTTTCGTGACCAGGGCCTGGACGTGTTGTTGCTGATGGACTCTTTGACTCGTTACGCCCAGGCTTATCGGGAAATCGCTTTGGCGATAGACGAGCCGCCGGCGACCAAGGGCTATCCACCCTCGGTGTTTGCGAAATTACCGCAGTTGGTGGAGCGTGCCGGAAACGGCGACGAAGGCGGCGGTTCGATTACCGCGTTTTATACGGTATTGGCGGAAGGCGACGATACCAACGATCCGATTGCCGATGCGGCGCGGGGGGTGCTGGACGGCCATGTGGTGCTGTCGCGCTCGTTGGCGGAGTCGGGGCACTATCCGGCAATCGATATTGAAGCCTCGATCAGCCGGGTGATGCCGGACATCATAGAACCGGAACATCTGCAAATGGCGCGCGATTTGCGGCGTTTGTATTCCATCTATCAACAGAACAAGGATTTGATTAGCGTCGGTGCTTATCGGCCGGGAGCCGATCCGCGCATCGACAAAGCGATAGAAAAAAATCCGGCGATCATGGATTTTCTACAACAAAGCATGGACGAATCGGTGGACTTGAGCCGGAGTCTGAGTGAGTTGGCGCAATTGTTGGCGAGCTGATGAAAAAGTCGCAACGACTGAAAATCATTATCGACTTACATGCGCGTCAGGAACATGACGCTTTGCAGGCTTTGGGTATCTGTCAGCAAAAACTCCAAGAGCAGCAGGCCCAGCTGGAAAATTTACAAAGTTACCGTTTGGATTATTTAGGTAAGTTCGCCGTCAGACAGCAGGCGGGGATCAACATCAGTCAGTTGATGGAATTCAGGGCTTTTGCCGATAAGCTCGATCAGGCTATTGAAAGCCAGCAGCAGACGGTAAGCAACCATGAGCGCGAGGTGCAGCGGGCCCGTAAGCGCTGGGAAGAGGCGCATCAACGTACCAAAAGTTTGCAAAAAGTCAGTGAGCTGGCTTTGATTGAAGAAATGAAAGTCGAACAAAAGCGCGAGCAGGCCGAGCAAGATGACCGGGCGGCGCGATCAGGACGCAAGGATGGCACGGGAAGTGCTTGATTAAATAAAAATGTCAGGAGAAATGCCATGAATATCCAAGGTTTAAATCCGCTGTCTCTATTAGCCTCCGCCGATAGCGCCGGTGCTGCGACGACAGCTCTATTGGGCGAAGGTGGTGGTGCTGGCGTGTTTTCGGCGACGCTGCTGGAGCAGCTGGCACAATTGCAAAACAGTTTATTGAGTAAAGGGGCGGCCGGTGACGCCGGCTTGGCGAATTTACAGCAGCTGGGCGGATTGGGGACGGATGCTCTGAACAGTCAAAGCTTGCAGGATTTTACCGCTCTATTCGGCAAGAGTTTGCCGACGGCAACCAAACTTGATCAGGATATTAATCTCGACGATACCATGCACGCCTTGGCGGATGTTTTGCAATACTTGCAAGGCTTGGAGGCCACCGGCGCCGCGCCGCAAGCTCCGGTTTTACCGGTTACATCGGCCAACCAAGAGAATCTTGCCGATATAGTGACGGAAAATACCGAGGCTGCACATGATGAGCAGGCGGTGAATGCTGCGATGTATGTAAGCACGCAAGCTCAGCCCTTGCCGGTGGCGGATAGCGTGAGTGTTGTTAACGACGCACTGAAATCAGCGGTAGCAACCAGCGAGGCGATGTCTGCCATCAAAAACAGTCCGGAGCTGTTGGGTATGGATGCCAAAAAAGAGGCGTTGACGGCATTGAGTGGCGCTGATGAAGGGCGGAAGACGATGGTAGCGGAGAGCAGTTTTGCCAAAACCCTGGCCGCCGAAGACGGCGCGTCCCCGCAATTTGCGCAAGACAGCGCGGCGGATACTTTTCAAACCGAGCAGCGCGATGTGCCGAAGCAGCAAATTGGCGGTAGCGAGGCTGATGTGGGGTTATCGAGAATGACGGCCGACATCAACCAGCTGAATAAATCGGTAAATAGCGTCGGGCAAACGTCAGCGCCGACGATAGAAAAACATTTGACGCATCCGGAATGGAACACCGAGCTGGGCGAAAAATTGTTGTGGATGCATAAACAAGCGGTGCCTTCCGCTGAAATTCGCCTGAATCCTGAGCATCTCGGCCCTATTTCCATCAAGATCGATGTCAATCAAGATCAAGCCAATGTGGTCTTCACCGCCCAGCACGCGGCGGTCAGGGACGCAATCGAAGCGGCAATCCCCAAGTTGCGGGAAATGTTGGGTGGGCAAAACTTGAATTTGGCGGATGTTAATGTTTCCCAGCAACAATCAGAACAACGGTCTGGACGCGAGTCCTTCCAAATGGCCGGCGAGCAAAATCGCGGTGGCAATAGTCAAAGCCAAGGCCATGCCGATAGTGCGGCAACCGAGCCCTCCAACACTATGCTCGAAGAAATTGAAGCAGGCCGTGCCATCGCCAGTAATGGCTTATTGAGTCTGTTTGCCTAGTCAACTTTAGGCGCTGTTGAAAAATTGCTTTGCAAAAACAGCGCCTATTTCTATAATGCCCAGCTTTTTGGGGAATTTATCCCCACCCCTTGCCTCACTGTTCAAGCGGATGGGAGGCTTTTAAACCCGTAAGGAGAAATCATGCGACATTATGAAATTGTCTTCTTAGTCCACCCTGATCAAAGTGCTCAGGTGCCGGCTATGATAGAGCGTTATAAATCCACCGTTGAAGAAGCCGCAGGCAAAATTCACCGTTTGGAAGATTGGGGCCGTAGACATTTGGCTTACCCTATCAAAAAAATTCATAAAGCACACTACGTGTTGATGAACATCGAATGCGATCAAGCCACTCTTGAAGAACTGGAAAGCGGTTTTCGTTTCAACGACGCCATTTTGCGTAGCCAAACCCTGGCGCAAAAATCGGCCGTAACCGAGCCTTCCGCGATTGCTGTCAGCGGTAACGACGGTCAAAAAGCCGGTAGCCGCGTTAAGGAAGAAGTCGAAGAAGAAACCGAAGAAGCTGAAGTAGAAGTCGTTGAGACTGAAGTCGCAGCGGATTCCGAATAATCAACATTGAACCAAGAGAATTGTGATGGCACGTAACAACATTAGACGCAAAAAAGGTTGCCGTTTTAGCGGCGAAGACGCGATCAAAATCGATTATAAAGATCTGGATTTATTGAGCGAGTATGTTACCGAAACCGGCAAAATCATTCCTAGCCGCATTACCGGTACCAGTGCGAAATATCAAAGACAGCTGACTTCCGCTATTAAACAAGCGCGTTTCTTGGCTTTGTTGCCGTTCTGCGACGCACACAAGTGATTTAGCACGGGGGGCGTAGCGCGTGCAATTTCTGGCCACTTTCATTATGAAAGGACGGATGCAGGCCATGACGGTCGCATCCAGCCTGGCCTTGCTATCGCTGCTGTTTCCTCCTGTCAGTATTGTAAGTTCAGCCGCTGTCTCATTGGTAACATTGAGGCGTGGGGCTAGCGAAGGCTTGTATGTGCTGATGTGCTCATGTCTTGCTGCCGCCGTATTAAGCACCTTATTGATCGGTAATTACCAGTACGCATTGCTTTACGGTTTGGCCTTTTGGCTACCGGTTTGGCTGATTTCGATAGTACTGCGCGAAGGCCGTTATCTGACACTGGCAATTGAAATTGCCGTGTTGCTGGGTGTGGCGGTGGTGCTGGGGATTTATACGATTCAGGACCAACCGGTACAGCTTTGGCGCGAAGTGTTGAGCTTTATGCTGCAGCCCATGCTTGAAGGCAAAACCGATGTGCCGCTTGAGCAAATTAGGCAGTCTGCAGAATTGTTGGCGCATTTCATGTCCGGAGTTGCCGCGGCAGGCAGCGTTTACGGCTTGCTGTTCGGTTTGTTTTTGGCCAGATGGTGGCAAGCAGCGCTATACAATCCGGGCGGTTTCAGAGCCGAGTTTTTGGCGTTGAAAGGGCATGTGCATCTGACATTAGGCACCTTGTTGGTGGCCGGAGTAGCCATGCTGACTTCCGGTAAAACCGCGGAACTTTGTTGGAACGTGCTACTGGTGCTGCTGGTGACCTACACAATGATAGGCACCGCAGTGTTGCACGCGGCGTTCTCGGTGATGAAGGGTAGTCGTTTCATGGTGCCTTTTTTATATGTCACATTGATGTTGATCCCGCATGTGATGGTGGTGATCGTGTTATGCGGACTGACTGACACCTGGCTGGACTTACGAAATAAACTAAAACCAAATGGAGCGTAAGCTCCCGATTTTTCGACAATCAAGTCGATCTAAGAGGTAGAAAACGATGGAAGTCATTCTTCTGGAAAAAACCGCCAATCTGGGTAACCTGGGCGATAAAGTAACCATCAAAGCGGGTTACGGCAGAAACTATTTGATCCCGCAAGGCAAAGCAGTGCCTGCTACGCCCAAGAAAATCAGAGAGTTTGAAGAGCGTCGCGCCGAGCTGGAAAAACAAGCGGCTGAAAAATTGGCTGCTGCAACTGCTCGCGGCGAAGCAATCAGCAAATTGAACGTATCCATTGCCCACAAAACCGGCGACGAAGGCCGTTTGTTCGGTTCTGTTGGTACACAAAACGTTGCTGATGCCATTACCGCTGCCGGCGTAAAAGTTGAGAAGCACGAAATCCGTATGCCAAACGGCGTCATCCGTAACATCGGCGAATACGACATTGCTATCAATCTGCATACCGACGTCGTTATTACGCTGCCGGTAAAAGTGGTAGCCGAGTAAAACCGTGATCATCGTAACCGGTGGCGCCGGCTTCATCGGCAGCAATCTGGTATTGGGCCTGAATGCCCGCGGTTATGATGATATTTTGGTCGTCGACCATTTGACCAACGGTATCAAATACCGGAATTTGGTCGAGTGCAAGATAGCGGATTATCTGGACAGAAGCACCTTTTTGGAACGACTGCAACAAGGTGCTTTCCAAGCAGAAACGATAGAAGCCATATTTCATCAGGGCGCCTGTTCCAGCACGACAGAGTGGGACGGCCGCTACATGATGGACAACAATTATGAATACAGCAAAACGCTGTTTCATTATTGCCAAAGCCATAAAATCCCGTTCATTTACGCCTCCAGCGCCGCTACTTACGGTGCCGATTTAACCTTCAAGGAAGAATTGGCTTACGAAGGTCCGCTGAATGTCTACGGTTATTCCAAGTTTCAGTTCGACCAATATTTGCGCAGACAGCAAAAATTGACCGCGCAAGTGGTGGGTTTACGCTACTTCAATGTCTACGGTCCGCGCGAAGCCCACAAAGGCAGCATGGCCAGCGTAGCCTTTCATTTGAATAATCAGATCAAAGATTCCGACGAATTACGCTTATTCGAAGGTTGCGACGGTTACGGCAACGGCGAGCAGCGCCGCGATTTTGTTTATGTCGGCGATGTGGTGGCTATTAACCTTTGGTTTCTGGATAACCCGCAAGTGTCCGGCATCTACAACTGTGGCACGGGTCGTAGCCAGACCTTTAATGACGTAGCCAATGCGGTAATCAAATTTCACCAGCGCGGCCATATCAAATATATTCCCTTCCCCGAGCACCTGAAAGGCTGCTACCAAAGCTTCACCGAAGCCAATCTGGATAAATTACGCGCCGCTGGTTGCAAACATTCGTTCCAAACCGTCGAGCAAGGCGTACAACTTTATATGGAATGGTTGAACGGCTAGTCAGGTCAATTTCTGTCATCGATCCAGATGATTTTTATAAGCAAATAACGACAAATCTCGATTTTTCTACAGCATGGTCTGGAGCCCGGTTGTAGAATATTTCCCTAATTCGTCAACAGTAACTGCCGAGAACGCAGATGAGTCCCCGCACGGCAATTCGCATTGCCCATTCCTGTTTAGCTGACCCCCAGCGGGCGGTCGAAGAGCTTGCTTTAGGTTTGCAGCACGCCGACACCACCTTGGTCATTTTCTTTTGTTCGAATAGTTATGACCGAACTGTGCTGGCTTCCGAAATAAGACGTCGATTTCAAGGTATCCAAGTGCTTGGCTGTACGACTTCCGGCGAAATTGGCGGTGCAGGATTACGTCAACAAAGCCTGGTAGGTGTCGGCTTTTCCGCACCGGATTTTATGGCAACCAGTGGCCTAATTCCTAATTTGCAACAGTTTCGCATCGCCGAAGGGCACGCGCTTGTCAACGAGCTTTTGTATGGCTTGCAAGATAGAGTGACGCATCTTAACGCGGAAAATTGCTTCGGTTTTTTGTTGATCGACGGCTTATCGGTCCGTGAAGAGCAGGTCACCCATGCGATACAAGACGCATTAGGCAATATCGCCATGATTGGCGGCTCGGCGGCCGACGACTTGCAGTTCCATAAAACATACGTTTATTGCGAGGGTGACTTCCATACGGACAGTGCCGTGTTGTTGCTGGTGCATACCTCGTTACCGTTCAAAATATTCAAAGCCCAGCATTTTGAGCCGACCGCGGAAAGATTGGTAGTCACTCTCGCCGATGCCAGACGCCGCGTCGTATATGAAATCAACGGCCTACCAGCCGCGCCGGAATACGCCAGACTCATTGGGGTTTCGGCAGACGCTTTAAGCCCAGCGTACTTTGCCGCGGCGCCGGTCGTGGTATCTATCGACGGAAACTATTATGTGCGGGCGATTCGTAGCGCCAACCAAGATCAAAGCCTGACTTTTTACTGCGCGATTGAGGAAGGCTTGGTATTGAGAGTGGCGCTGGGCGTCGATCCTATCGAAAGTCTGCAACAGGTTTTTGCCGAAGTTCGGGCCGAGATAGGCCAACCTCAGGTTGTTATCGCTTGCGATTGCATCCTGAGAAAGCTTGAGCTGGTACAGCGCGGGTTAACGGCGCAAGCAGAACAAATCCTGAGTGATAACAAGGTGATAGGTTTCAATACTTATGGCGAACAGTTTCGCGGCGTGCATGTGAATCAGACCTTCGCCGCGGTTGCCATCGGGGCAGTAGATAGGTGTGACGAGGATGATTGATATAGATGCACTCGATATAGAGAGCGAATTAAGGGCGGAAATCGTTCGCCTGAATAAAGTGGTGGAAGCCTTAATGAATCGAGTAGAGCATAGCGCCACTCAACACTACTCGGATTTTGATCAGTTTCAAACCACCATCATGCTGGAAAATTTGGTACGGGCGCGGACAAAGGAACTGCATGCGGCGTTGCGGGAAAACGAGAAAATTAATCGGGCCCTGCAGGAAGCCGAGGAGAAATTTCACCGGGTGCTGGATCAATCCTTGGTCGGCATCACCATGATTATCGAAGACCGCTTTCATTATGTGAATCCCAAGTTCGCGGCAATCTTCGATTACCCGGTCGATCAACTCATGACGATGGACATCATGGAACTCGTCAGCGATGCCGATGAACCTACCGTGCGCGCAGCGATGCAGAAAGCGCTGAACCAAGAGCTTGCCAAAATTAATTTTGTCGCCAACGCCGTGCGTAGGAATGGCCAAATGATCACGGTGGAGGTATCGGTGAGTCCGGCCATAGATATTGGTGGCAAGCCTGCATTGATAGCGGTCTTGGCGGATATTAGCGAGCGATTGCGCTCTGAGCGGCAAGTCCAAGCGCTACACGAGC
Source organism: Methylomonas sp. Uni0009 (assembly GCF_054188105.3). Classification (NCBI taxonomy): domain Bacteria; kingdom Pseudomonadati; phylum Pseudomonadota; class Gammaproteobacteria; order Methylococcales; family Methylococcaceae; genus Methylomonas; species Methylomonas sp. Uni0009. The sequence continues at coordinate 98,138 of NZ_JBTAFN010000003.1, forward strand.
AACTCCAATATCAGGCGATTCATGATCCGTTGACCGGACTGTATAACCGCCTGTTCCTTAACGAGAATTTGGAACGTGAATTGCTGTTGGCAGAGCGACAAGGCTACGAGGTTAGCGTGGTGATGAGCGATCTGGATCATTTTAAAATGATCAATGATTGTTATGGACACCAGGCTGGCGATGCAGTTTTGAAAGCATTTGCCGACATCCTGAAGCGTCATGCCCGCGCCAGCGATTTGGATTGCCGTTATGGCGGCGAAGAGTTTTTTCTGGTCTTGCCGGATACTTCGCGACAAACCGCTAGTGAACGCGCCGAATCGATACGTTTGGCGTTGGTTGCGCAGCCCATTGCCGTTGCCGACATCAGTATCCATGTCACCGCATCATTTGGTGTAGCCACCTACCCGGCAAACGGTCTATCCCCGGTGGCCTTGATCGGGGCGGCGGATAAAGCGCTTTATCTAGCCAAGGACGCTGGCCGCAACCAGGTCGTCGCGGCTGCCCAGCCATTGTCGTAGGTATTTTTAGCCCACTTCCCGGATAGTGCGATTCGGTTTGTTTCTGCTGCGAAGTGCTTGCCGATTGCTCGCCGCTGCTGAGGTTGACCGCCTTATATTAGATCAAGCCGCAGCGTCGCCGTGTTTACGCGCCTTGCAGCCAATAGGGGATTCGCCGCAAACTGCTGCGGCATATCACGTATTTTCTCCGCCTGTCATTCCCGGTATGCGCCGGCGAAAAAACTTAATTGCCTGATTTTTATTTGCTTGTGCGATTGGGTGCGTATCGTGCTTGTAACATCTGGACAATAACGCAGCGATGACTCATGTCCGACCAACTATTTTCCGCAAAACCTTCGGATAGCGGCGAAAAATCCGAACCAAGCGCAGAGCAAATTGCGGCATTCATCGATAAACATCGCGATGAGCTCAGTCGTTTTATCGCGCGTAAACTGGGTTCGGAAGACCTGTCCGCGGACATACTGCAAGATGCTTATTTACGGCTGAGCCGCCAGCAAACGCAGGAAACTATCGAGAATCCGCGGGCTTTCGTGTTTCGGGTTGTCGGTAATTTGGTGATCGATTACCAGCGGCTTAGCGTCAATCGGCTCAAGCAGGATGTCGACGACGACACCTACAACGCCGCTCCCGAACAGTCGCCCGGCCCCGAGCAGCGTTATCAGCAGACCCAGCGCTTGCAAGCCATTCATCAAGCCTTGGCGGAATTACCCGAAGACTGCCGTCTGGCTTTTTACTGGAACCGGGTCGAAGGCCTCAGCCATACCGAAGTCGCGGCCCGCCTGCGCATTTCGGAAAGCATGGTTGCCAAGCATCTGGCGCGGGCCATGCGGCATTGCCGGGACAGACTCAAGCAACATTGAAGCAAATTGCCGACCGCCCGGAAAATATCAGCAAGAACGGCGGCGTCATCCGTCATAATAGTTTCAATCGTCCAAACCTTATGCCGATGAGTAACGCACCCGTTTCCGAAATCACCACTTTGTCCGATCAGGCCATTGATTGGGTGATACGGCTGCGCGCCGGAAACGCCGGCGAGCAGGAGCGGCGTGCGGCCGCCGAATGGCAAAATCGCAGCCCCTCACACCGTCGCGCTTTTGCCGAGGCCGAGCAACTGTGGCTGGACATGGGCGAGGGCTGGTCGGTAACGGATCTGCCGATACCGACGCAAGCCATGGGCCGCCGATTTAAACGGCCCGTCTGGCGCGGCTTGGCAGCGGCCGCTGTTGCCTTGGCTCTGGTTTTGCCGTTTTCCGATCTTGGCGACCGCTGGTTCAGCGACTATTACACCGCTGTCGGCGAACAAAAAACCGTGACTTTGGCCGACGGCAGCCAGGTGCTGTTGAATACCGATACCGCATTGACGGTCGCCTATTCGGATACCGGCCGCAAACTGACATTGAAACACGGCCAGGCCTTGTTCAAGGTCGCCGCCGACCGTAAACGGCCGTTTGAGGTAGCCACCGATACTGTAGTGGTCAAAGCCTTAGGGACGGTCTTTGAAGTACTGCAGCAAGACCAAGCCGCCCGCATCACGGTGCAGGAACACGCGGTGGGCGTCAAAGGTCTGCACGCCCCGGATTACCCGCCCGACGCCCGCATTCAAGAAGGGCAACAAGCGGTTTACAGTTCCGCTGACGGCCTGCAAGCCGCAGTGCCGGCCGATCCGCAGCAAAACGCCGCCTGGCAACGCGGTAAACTGGTCTTTAAAAATCAAGCCCTGGCCGATGTGGTTGCGGAATTGGACCGCTATTTCCCAGGAAAGACCGTCATCAGCGATGTCAAACTGGCGGCGCTAAGGGTCAGCGGCGTTTTCCCGCTGGCGGACCGCGCCGCCACGCTGACGATGCTGCAACAAATCCTCTCGGTAAAAATCAGTCAAATCACGCCTTGGTTGACCGTGTTGCACGGCTAACGCAAAAAAATCCCGCCGCCATTACAAGATTTTTCCGGCCGTCCGTCTTAACCGGTACGCGGCAATGGTGCCGCCGCCACGTTAAGGATTACAGATGAAAAAATCACTCGATACCGGCAGCGTCCATCCCGGCCAGGCCCGTATGTTTAAACCCACGCCTATTGCCGCATTATTGCTGCTCGGCACTATCAGCCTGAACGCGATGGCCGGAGACGCTGCGCAAGCCTTCAACATCCCGGCGCAAGCCCTGGACAGCGCCCTGACCGAACTCGCCGACCAGACCAACCTGCGCCTGCTCTATCCGGCGGAACTGGTCGGCAAACTTCGCTCCAGCCCGGTGTCCGGCCAATACACCCCGGAGCAGGCCATGCAGCGGATGTTGCAGAATTCGGGCTTGACTGTGCGGAAAACGGCGGACGATACATTTACGCTGGAACCAGCCGCGAACGCCGAGCCGCGCACGGCTACGACGATGCCGGCGGTGACGGTGATGGGGAAGGCGGTTTATGATTCGACCGATCCTTACAACCCGGATTACAGTCTACCCAACACGACAACGGCGACTAAAACCGATACGCCGATCATGGAAACACCTTATTCCATCCAGGTCGTGCCGAAACAGGTTTTGGAGGATGTGCAAGCCATAAGGCCGGGTGATGCTTTGAATTACGTCAGTGGTATCTATCAAGGATCGGCGAATTCAGGTGACTGGCTGGATTGGACAAAGCGGCGTGGTTTCGATCCGTTTCCTACCGGCGATTATCGCGACGGTGGCGCGTTTCCGCTCGCCAGTGCCTGGGGTGGGCGGGATTTGGCCAACATCGAGCAAGTCGAAGTGCTAAAAGGACCCGCTTCTTTATTGTACGGTCAGGCTACGCCGGGTGGTGTCGTCAATTATGTGACCAAGAAGCCGCTGGCAACGCCGTACTATTCCTTGCAACAACAATTCGGTTCTTACGATTATTACCGAACCACATTGGATGCGACCGGACCGATTACCCAGGACAAGACCCTGCTATACCGTTTCAATTTGGCATACAAAGATGCCAATTCATTTCGCGATACGGTGAGTAGCGACCGCATCTTTATCGCTCCGACCGTAACTTGGAATATCAGTCCGCGCACTAGAATGAATTTCGAATTGGAATATGACCACGGACATATGGTATTTGATCGTGGCGTTCCGGCGATTGGCTCGCGTCCTGCCAATGTGCCACGCAGCCGCTTCCTTGGGGAAGCCGACCCGCAAAGCGAGTTCGAACGAATTTTGGTGGGCGTCAACTGGTCGCATGCCTTCAACGACGATTGGGCATTGAGTCACCGCTTTACTGCGGTTTATAACGGTATAGATCAGGTTGCGAGTTTTCCGAGTTTGAATGCCGACAATGTTAGTTTGAACCGGTCATTTGAACTAGCAAAATCAGGTCTTGAAGATGACGCTTCGTTCTTTAATACTGTAAATTTAACCGGACATATTGATACATGGGGTTTGCAACATACGTTATTACTCGGTGGAGATTACTTCCGGCAATCAACAAAGTATGTAATTACACCTTTTTCTTCCCCAATCAATATCTTCAATCCGGTCTATCTGGAGCGTGAGGGGATCGATAATTTAGCTTTGGGCGCAACAAGTTTCACCTCCAGTTCTGATAGAGATTGGTTCGGTTTGTACATACAGGACCAAATCAAACTGCCCTATCATGTGCATATATTAGCGGGGATGCGCTACGACAGCTCTGAACAAATATCGCGAAACTCTAGGAGATTGACTCCAAACGTAAGTCCTCAACAAGATAAAGTCACGCCGCGCGGCGGGCTCGTTTGGCAGCCGATTCCTGAGCTCAGCCTCTACGGCAGCTACTCGGAGAATTTCACCGGCATTAACGGTACCGGACTCGGTGGTGTTTTGTTAGCACCCGAAACAGCGCAACAGTGGGAGTTCGGTTTGAAAACGGAATTCTTCGACAAACGATTTTTAGCGACCATGGCTTGGTTCGATCTAACCAAGCAAAATGCCAGAGTGGCTGATCCAAGAGATACCCGTTTTTCCGCCGCAGTCGGCGAAGCCAATGTTGCAGGGCTGGAGGTAGATTTGAAGGGCGAAATTCTGGCGGGCTGGAATATGATAGGCAGCTACGCCTACACGCCGGATGCCGTCACCACAATCGGTAGTGACGCTGAAATCGGCAAGCGGTTTCCCGGCGTTCCTCGACACGGCGGTAGTTTGTTTACCACCTATGAGTTGCAGTCCGGCCTCATGCAGGGATTGAAATTCGGTGGCGGGGTGATAATCCGCAGTTCTCAACACACCGAATCGACCAATAACGATGTCGTATTGCCCGGCTACGCGACCGTTAATTTGCTGACCAGTTATTCCTGGAAAGTGGGAGCGAGCAAATTAACCACGCAATTAAACGTCAATAATTTGTTGAATAAAGAATATTACCCCGCAGCGGCGTTTAGTCGAAACAGTATCGAAGTGGGCGCGCCCAGGACGCTTATGGGCTCGGTGCGGATTGAGTATTGACCCGCGTAAGGCGGAAGCCGGCAGGCGTGCTCGTTCCCACGCGCAGCGCTTCTTTCTGGTTCCCAACCTCTAGGTTGGGAACCTCGGCCTTGGAAGCTCCAGCTTTCTAACTCTACAGGAAGCAAGAGCTTCCAAGTGTTTGGTTCCCAAGCGGGAGCTTGGGAACCAGGGAGGACTGTTCTCCTTCCCACGCGCTGCGTGGGAATTCCAGACTTCGCCGCGCTGCGGCACTAAATTACCATGTCCGCACGATTGGGTTTTAGTCCCTGAGCGCAAAGGATCGGCTTCCGGCCCGATGGTTTAAAACCCGTTTCAAACCCAGCCCGAAACCCTAGTCCTTAAGTTAACGGCATTGGGAGTGAATCCAGACCTTAACAATTAACCCGCCTTAAAATCTGCCAAAACCTTGCGTACCGGGATTTCATCCGCCCCAGGCGACAGCTCCAAACCCTTGCCGATTACCGCCAACGGCGTATGCTTATCAGGACAAGCATAACAACAGCCAAGGAGCGCAACATGTCCACGCACAATCAATACATCCGCTGGTTTGCAGAACTTACCATCCACGATATTCCGCTGGTCGGCGGTAAAAATGCCTCGCTCGGCGAGATGTATCGCGAGCTGGCCACCGAGGGGGTGATGGTCCCCAATGGTTTTGCGATTACCGCCGAAGCTTACCGTTATATGCTGGATCAGGCCGACGCTTGGCCGCGTTTGCACGCCTTACTCGACGACGTCGATGCCGACGATGTTGCCGATTTGGCACGCCGTGCGCAACAGGCGCGCGATTTGGTGTATGCGGCGCCGTTGCCGGCCGATTTGCAGCAGCAAATTCTGGATGCTTTTGGGCAATTACAACGGCAATATCAAGACGATTTAACCGTCGCGGTGCGTAGCTCCGCGACTGCAGAAGATTTGCCTACTGCCAGTTTTGCCGGCCAGCAGGATACTTATCTGAATATTCGCGGCGGCCAAGCCTTGCTGGATGCCTGCAAACGGTGTTTTGCCAGCTTGTTTACCGACCGGGCGATTCATTACCGGCTCGATCAAGGCTTCGATCATTTCAAAATCGGTTTGTCGATAGGCGTGATGAAAATGGTGCGTTCCGATTTGGCGGCCAGCGGTGTGATGTTTTCCCTGGATACCGAGTCGGGCTTTAGCGATGTCGTGTTTATCACCGGTGCTTACGGTCTGGGTGAAAACGTGGTACAGGGCGCGGTCGATCCGGACGAATTTTACGTGCATAAACCCACTTTCGCCCAAGGTTATCGAGCGGTATTGCGGCGTACGCTGGGAGCAAAAAAAATCAAGATGATCTATAGCGACGGCCGCACCCGCGAACCGATTCGCAACGTCGCCACCTCAAATCAGGAGCGCCGGCAATTTTGTATCGACGATGCGGAAGTGCTGCAATTGGCCGATTACGCGCTGAAAATCGAACGCCATTATGGCCGACCTATGGACATGGAATGGGCTAAGGATGGGTTGGACGGTAAGTTGTATATCGTGCAGGCCCGCCCGGAAACCGTGGCCTCACAAAAGCGGGGTAACGTGTTAGAACAATACCAGCTCAAACAGGCAGGCGAAGCCATCGTCAAAGGCCATGCCGTGGGCAGCAAGATTGCAGTTGGGCAGGCGCGGGTGATAGACAACGTCGCCAAACTCGGTAGTTTCAAACCGGGCGAAGTGCTGGTGGCCGATATGACCACGCCGGATTGGGAGCCGGTGATGAAAACCGCCGCCGCCATCGTCACCAATCGCGGTGGGCGCACTTGTCATGCCGCTATCATTGCCCGCGAATTGGGCGTGCCGGCGGTGATCGGTTGTGAGAACGCGACGGCCGCGATAGCGAGCGGCAGCGTGGTGACGGTGTCGTGCGCGGAAGGCGATGTCGGCAAAGTCTATGCCGGCCGGCTGGATTTTGACGTGACGCAGACGGATTTGTCGCAACTGCAACGGCCAAAAACCAAGATCATGCTCAATCTGGGCAATCCGGAGTTGGCGTTTAAACTCAGTTTTCTGCCCAACGACGGCGTCGGTCTGGCGCGGATGGAGTTCATCATCACCGAATATATCAAGGCCCATCCGATGGCTTTGATTCACCCGGAAAAGGTCGCGGATGCCGGCGAACTGGAGCAACTTAAGCAGTTGACCGAAGGCTATGCCCAACCGGAAGAGTTCTTTATTCAACGTCTGGCGGAAGGTGTCGGTACGATCGGCGCGGCGTTTTATCCGAAGCCGGTGGTGGTGCGGATGTCGGATTTCAAAACCAACGAATACGCCACCTTGCTGGGCGGACGTTGGTTCGAGCGCGACGAAGCCAATCCGATGATTGGTTTTCGCGGCGCCTCGCGCTATGTGCACCCGGCTTATGCCGAGGGGTTTGCGCTGGAATGCGCGGCCATGAAGCGGGTGCGCGAGCAAATGGGCCTGAAAAATGTGGTGTTGATGATCCCATTCTGTCGGCGCATAGACGAGGCCGAGAGAGTATTGGCTTACATGGCGGAGCTGGGTTTAAGGCGTGGCGATGACGGCCTGGAAATTTACGTGATGTGCGAAATACCGAATAACGTCATCTTGATCGATGAATTCGCTAAATTATTCGATGGTTTTTCGATCGGTTCCAACGACTTGACCCAATTGACCTTGGGTGTGGATCGGGATTCCGAAATCGTTGCCAACGACTTCGACGAGCGAGATGCCGGCGTGAAGACGATGATTCGCCTGGCCGTGGAAGGTGCTCGCCGCAACGGCAGGCATTCAGGTCTTTGCGGTCAAGCGCCGTCCGATTACCCGGAAATGGCCGAATATTTAGTCGAAATCGGCATTGATTCGATGAGCTTGAATCCGGATACGGTGTTGCAGACTACCCAGCGTCTGCTGGATTTGGAACGTAGGTTGAGACGATAGCTACGCTGGGCGTTTGATGGCTCTGTGACTTGCCGCTGATGTTTTCAATACAATGTTACACCTAACTCTGTGTTGCTCTCGAACTTTGGTCGGAAACGGTTGCTCGAGTAAGGGGAAAATCTAAATTATGTTATTTCACCTGTTTTTTGTGAGCTAAATCACGGAATTTGATTAGGGGCTGAGAATAAGTAAATTCTAATTGTTTGTAATTAATACGTTTTATAGGTGGCATAAGGATTGCGTTAGGGAGGCAGGTGCCTGTCAGTGATGGCTTACAAGATTGTTAAGTCCTGGACTCAAGGTGCTTTCTCCCCAAAACTTAAGATTTAAGGTAAAAAACGTATGATCAAAACAAAATTGGCTAAAGCTGTTTCGATGGCGGTCGCGGGTGTTGCGCTTTCAGCGGGTGCATCTACCGCATCGGCGCACGTCATGTACAACACCTTCACGACAACGGCGGCCAGTGCAACCGATGGTTGGAATTACACTTATGACGGTCCTGATGTCGATACCATTGCGACCGGCCCTGAAAGCGGTGGCTATCAAGGTACCCAAGTGCCTTGGCTTGGTACAGCAGGCGGTGCGTTGCCGTTTGGATATACCGGTCGCGCGCATTTGAACTGGGCTGCGGCGATTCACGGACCAGGAACCTTGGAGGTGTCTGCCGCCGACGCACTGGCTGATTATGGCGTGGCAGCGGAAATTGATACGGGCGCCGGTGCTTGGAAAGATAATGGCCTGGGTAACGACGGTTTACCCACTGCAACAGGTCCAACCGGTTGGAAACACCAAATTGACATGGGTTTGATTAAATCCGACATCTCTACTGTACTGAGGCTGAACCTGACCTCGCTGGGCACCATTAACGGTAATTTTGGCGTTACCGTGTTTAAAGGTATGGATACTACCAACTCGGTAGCTTATAGCCACCACGGTAGTTGGAATAACACCGGCAAGCCGGAAAATACCAGCAACCCTTTCTACAATACGGGCGTTGGTTCCGGTATGGAGTACCTGACTCATGACGCTACCGTAGATGCCGTGAATTATCTTGAGTTTTTCGCAGAGGCAGGCCAAGTTTATACCATTGCGCTGGGTGGTAACGGCGTCGGCAGATGGAATGCAAACGTCTCCGGCTATGAATTGTCCATCGCCGCAGTACCGGTCCCTGGCGCCGTTTGGTTATTCGGCAGTGCGATGGCCGGTATGATCGGTTTTGGCGGTCGCCGTAAAGCTGCTGTCGCGGCGTAAGGATGAAAGCATGCTGCAAGTCTGACGGTTTGTAGCGCAAGGAAATGTGGTTTTAGGAATAATCAGGAAGATTCGCCAGGGATGGCGTCTTTGTTACGGGGCTGCTAAGGATGTGGTCGACCGTTCCTCCCAATAGATTCGTCGCTACCTTGTACCGAGTTCTAATCATAAGTTAGCAGTTAAATTTTAGATTTACCCTTTGATATACTCCCTGGTATTTTTGAGGGTGTGCTAATGTCCAATGACGCAACGCTAGCTTTAAAACGCTTTGTTTCGCAGCTGGCTTACAGGTTTTAAAAGCCGATGCGTCGTCTCTATACATTGGTTTTCGGTTTAATTTTACCCGCCGTTTTGTTTAGGCTTTACTGGCGCGGCATCAAAGCGCCGGCCTACCGGCAGCGTTGGCGCGAACGCTTAGGCATCTATTCCACCCCATCAAAGCGCGATGTCATTTGGTTGCACGCGGTTTCGGTGGGCGAAGCGGAAGCGGCTTTTCCATTGCTTAAGCTATTGCAGGCTGAATATCCGGAAATACCGGTGTTGGTCACCACCACCACGCCGACAGGGTCGGCGCGTGTTCAAGCTGTACTGGCTGACCAAGTCGAACACGTCTATCTGCCTTACGATTTACCTTTTATAGTCGCGCGCTTTCTTAAGCATTTTCGGCCAAGGCTGGCGGTGATCATGGAAAAGGAGATCTGGCCGAATTTGTTTGCCGCCTGTGCGATGCAGGCGATTCCACTATTTGTGATTAACGCGCGATTGTCCGAGCGATCTGCGCGTTCTTATCAAAAAATCCCGCGGTTGGTTAAACCGGCTTTAGCTTGCGTGCACACGATTGCAGCGCAAACCGAGGAAGATCGCTCGCGGTTTATCGAGATTGGCGCCGAATCGACGCAAGTACAGGTGCTAGGGAATATCAAGTTTGATGTGACCATAGATGCGGCCACGGTTGCGGCTGGGCAGGCTTTGAAACAACAATTGTTTGCCCGGCGCTGGGTTTGGATTGTCGCCAGCACTCATCAGGGCGAAGAAGAGATATTTCTGGTGCTTTACCCGCTCCTTAAAGCATCGATACCCGAATTGCTATTGTTGATAGTGCCGCGTCATCCTGAGCGCTTTCAAGCAGTTAAAAGGCTCTGCGAACAGCAGGGTTTGGTGGTGGCGATGCGTAGCGAGCAAAAGCAGCATCACGAGCAAACCGATGTTTATATCGCGGACAGCATGGGCGAGTTAAAAATGTTGTACGCCGCTGCCGATCTGGCTTTTGTCGGCGGTAGTCTGGTGCCGGTCGGTGGTCACAACGTATTGGAACCGGCTGCCATTGGCGTACCCGTGTTATTTGGCCCGGAAATGTTTAATTTTCAGGAAATTGCTGAGCGCATTTTAGCCTTGGAGGGAGCGATACAGTGTCGTGATAGCCAAAGCCTAAGCGATGCAGTGTTGCGTCTCTATCGTGATGTGGCGTTTAGAAATAGGTTGATCGATAACGGCAGGTTGTTTGTAGAAAATAACCAAGGCGCGACAAAGCGGGTGGTGGGTTTGTTGGCGCAGTGCCTGTAGTTTTACGTATGGGTTAGGGTGGTTAGCGGGCAACTCGTTGAGGTTTTCCGTTATAATTCGCCCGTTTTTTAATTTGTAAAAGGTGTGAAGCGCATTATGTCGGATATTAAAAAAGTGGTGTTGGCCTATTCCGGTGGTTTGGATACCTCGGTTATTTTGAAATGGCTGCAAGATGTCTACGACTGCGAAGTGGTGACATTTACCGCCGACATCGGCCAGGGTGAAGAACTGGAACCGGCTCGCGCTAAAGCAACTGCTGCCGGCATCAAGGAAATTTATATCGACGATTTGCGCGAAGAATTTGCTCGTGACTTCGTGTTTCCGATGTTCCGTGCCAATACCATTTACGAAGGCGAGTATCTGCTCGGCACTTCGATTGCCCGTCCCTTGATTGCCAAACGCTTGATCGAAATCGCCAATGAAACCGGTGCTGACGCGGTCTCTCACGGCGCGACCGGCAAGGGCAACGACCAAGTGCGCTTTGAGTTGGGCGCTTACGCCTTGCGTCCGGATATTAAAATCATCGCCCCTTGGCGCGAATGGGATTTGAACTCCCGGCAGAAGCTGCTGGATTATGCCGAACAGCATGGCATTTCCGTGGAAATGAAAAAAGGTAAAACCTCACCTTATTCCATGGATGCCAATTCGCTGCATATTTCGTACGAAGGCCGGATTTTGGAAAATCCCTGGACGGAACCGGAAGAAGATATGTGGCGCTGGACCGTATCGCCCGAGAACGCCCCTGATCAAGCGACCTATGTTGAGCTGACTTATCAAAATGGTGACATCGTTGCTATCGACGATGTGCCGCATACGCCGCATCAGGTGATGGAAAAATTGAACAAAGTTGCCGGTGCTAACGGCGTTGGTCGTCTGGACATCGTCGAGAATCGCTATGTCGGTATGAAGTCCAGAGGCTGCTACGAAACCCCTGCTGGCACTGTGATGTTGAAAGCGCATCGAGCCATCGAATCGCTGACCCTGGACCGCGAAGTGGCGCACTTAAAAGACGAGTTGATGCCGCGTTATGCGTCCTTAATTTACAACGGTTACTGGTGGAGTCCGGAGCGGGCGCTGTTACAAACCATGATCGATGCCTCACAGGTCAACGTCAACGGCAAGGTCCGGGTGAAGTTGTATAAAGGCAATGTGGTTGTGGTCGGTCGCGCCTCGGAAACCAATAGTCTGTTCGATGAAAATATCGCGACTTTTGAAGAAGATGGTGGTGCTTACAACCAAAAAGACGCCGAAGGCTTTATTAAACTGAATGCCCTGAGAATGCGGATTGCCGCCAAAAAAGGTCGTTGATCGCGGTTTGTATAAAACAGGACATTTTTGATTTAGCTTGTATAATGCGCCGATGTATTTCCGGCGGGCATGGGGTGCCGTTTAGGCGCCGCGTGCTCTAGGAAATCAATAGAGCTTCCCGATTAGCAACACTAAAAGAATAATGAGCGATATGCCTGAGATTAATCTGGATGATGTCAATACCGATAAGCATGAGATAGTCTATCTGCGCGCCCATCAGCATCAGGCGCTGATGAAGGCTAATCGCTTTTTGTTAATGCTGGTTCTGGCGTTGATGGCGGCGGTTTTTTTGTTGGGTTTTGTCTTACTGCCTAAACAAAATCTGTTGACCGAAATACAAAAGCATCAGGCTATCTCGGCAGTGTATGCCACGCAGAATCCGGCGCTATCCGCCGAAATCAGCGCCTTGAAAGGTCAGTTGTTCGGCTTGTTAAGCGGGTCTATCGACAGCAAGCTAAGAGCTCTGGAAGAGAATATCAAAAAGGGTAGCGTGGCCGATTCCCTGGAGACCATTCAGGATCTGAAAGGCGATGTCAAAATACTCACTACCTATTCCGTTGATTCGCCGGCAAAAGTGGAAGGTGCGGCTGCCAATCAGGCCCTGATCAAGGAATTGAACGACATTAAGGATTTGGTTTATCTGACCTTTGTGTCTTGCGGATTGATGATTGCGGCGGTTGCCGGAGTTTGGCTACGCAACCGCTACCGCTTAACCCATCAACGCAGCCAACAGGCGTATCTCGGTCGTCAAGACTAACTTGTAGTATAACGACCATAAAAAAGCCGCTGTCCCGTGAGGGGCAGCGGCTTTTTGTTTGCCTGTAAGGCTACGATTATTTTTTCAGATATTCGTAAACTGCATCGATAGCTTGGTCTTCGGTGTAACCTGCTTTTTTCACAGGACCGACTTCCATGATAGCCGCAACAGCTTTAGGCATACCGTTTTTGCCTTCTTTCAGAACTTTAGCGAACTGGTCTTTAGGCAGTTTGCCGGCGCTGATCAAGGCCGATAATTGTGGGTTGGAAGCGATGTCATGGCAAGCGCCGCAACCACGACCGAAAGCACGCTCATAAATTTTCGCGCCGATTTCTTCCGCTTCGTTAGCTGCAACTTGTCCGCTGATAGCGATCAAAGCTGCGCCTACTAATAAACCGAATGATTTTTTCATATGATTCTCTCGTTGTGTTTAAAAAAAGAACTGCATATTGTTATTTGCATAGGCAGTTCATTGGGAAATTAAGCGGGTAAAGGATAGGGAACTTTAGCGAAAAATTCAATCGATTTTCTCTGTCGTTCGCGCCTTTACCGGGTTTGCGGGCTGATTTTTCCAAGTAAAACTTAACATCGTCTGAAATAAGGAAAAATTCACACGTGCTTAGTTTTGGCCGGGTTGAAACCATTCCAACTGTTTGCGCAGGCGCACTACGGTGCCCACTATGATCAAGGTCGGTGGTTTAATGTCCGCGTTTTCGACACGTTTAGGCATATCGCCCAGGGTGCCGGTAATGACTCGCTGATGGCGGGTAGTGCCTTGTTGAATCAATGCAATTGGTTGATCGACCGGGCAGCCGTGATCGATCAACGATTGGCAGATAGTCTCCAAACCGACCAGACCCATATAAATCACGACGGTCTGGTTGGGAGAGGCTAACTGGCTCCAGTTGAGGTTGATGTTGCCGTCCTTCAAATGCCCGGTAACGAAGGTGCACGACTGTGCATGGTCTCGATGTGTCAGCGGTATGCCGGCATAGCTGGCGCAGCCGGCGGCAGCGGTAATGCCTGGTACGACTTGAAACTGAATGCCTTGCTGCATCAGGGTTTCGATTTCCTCGCCACCTCGGCCGAAAATAAACGGATCGCCGCCTTTCAGGCGTGCGACGCGCTTGCCCGACAAAGCCAGATTCGCCAGCAACTCGTTGATCGATTCCTGCGGTAAGCTGTGATTGCTGCGTTGCTTGCCCACGTAGATTTTCTCCGCGTCGCGGCGAGCCATTTCTAATATTTCCTGGGAGACGAGCCTGTCGTAGACGATCACATCCGCTTGCTGCATCAAGCGCAGGGCTCGGAAAGTCAATAAATCCGGATCGCCGGGGCCGGCACCGATCAAATACACCTCGCCGCGATTTTGTGTCTGCTCAGCCGCATCAAGTTTGGCTTGTAATTCTATTGCAGCTTGCTCGCGGCGGCCGGAAAACACCAATTCGGCGATGTGGCCTTGCAAGGCGTCTTCCCAGAATACCCGGCGGCGGTTGGGTTCTTTGAGTCGTTCCTTAACCAATGCTCGAAAATCCTCGGCAAACTGCGCCAGCAGCCCGAACGCGCCGGGAATGGCGCTTTCCACCTTGGAACGCAGTAAGCGCGCGAGAACCGGTGACACGCCGCCGGAAGACACTGCTACGATTAACGGCGAGCGGTCAACGATCGCTGGAAAGATAAAACTGCACAAATCGGGATTATCGACCACATTCACCGGAATATTATGAGCTGTTGCAGCTTGCGCAACCGTTTCGTTGACCGTGCGCTGGTTGGTGGCCGATATGACCACGCGCATGCCTTTCACATCGTCCGCAGCAAAGGCCTTTTGTTGGATTACTACTTGATTATTGCGCCCCATTTCCGCGACGCTGGCGCTAATTTCCAGCGCTACCAAGGTAATACGCGCGCCGGTTTTTGCCAGGAGCTCGATTTTACGCGAGGCGATTTCGCCGGCGCCGACAACCAGGCATGGCTGGTCTTTTAGTTTTAAGAAAAGCGGGAAGTAATCCATGGTGCTTGATTTTCGTGGTCTGGGGTTGGTGTTATTATAAGCGTTGTCTAAAGAACAGTTGAGTGAACACCACTATGATCGAATTTGATTTGGAAGTCGATGCCAGCGGATTGCAATGTCCGTTACCGTTGCTGCGTTTGAAAAAGGCGATTATGGAAGTGGAAAGCGGCAGGGTAGTCAAAGTGATTGCTACCGATCCGGCGGCCCATTTGGACTTTGGCGTCTATATCGATCAGGCGGGACATATTCCGCTGAAGATATTCAAGGAAGCCGATAAACAAGTATTCTTTATACAGAAAAAATAGAAGCGATTCAATATTATAAAGGGTCAAAAGGGCGCTTCTTTTGACCCTTGTCCTCAGCTTTTATTTCCTCAAGCTAATAATCGGCCAGTTTGCTTGCCGAGCAACTTCCCGTAGTTTTTCGTCGGGATCGACAGCAACCGGTTGATCGACCAAGCTCAATAGCGGCAAATCGTTATGCGAATCGCTGTAGAACCAACTGCCTGCCAGCGTTTCCGTGGAATTGGCCAGCCAGTCGTTCAGCTGCACTACTTTTCCTTGCTGAAAGCAGGGTGTGCCGTTGAATTTACCGGTGTAGCGACCATCGACAAATTCCGGTGTGGTAGCCAGCAGGTTGTCGATACCGTATAGCTTGACGATCGGTTCGGTGACGAAGCGATTGGTGGCAGTAATCACCAGCAAGGTGTCGCCGGCCGCGCGATGCTTTTCCACCAAAGCCTGGGCAGCCTCCAGCATGATCGGCTCGATCAGCGTTTCGACGAATTCAGCGCGCCAGCGATGCAGCTGCTCTGCGTCGTGTTGGGCTAGTGGCGCCAGTGAGAAATGCAAAAACTCGACAATATCCAGCGTGCCGTGTTTGTAATCCTCGTAGAATTTTTTATTGGCCTGTTCATACTGGTCTTTGTCGACAATGCCACGGTCGACTAAAAATTGGCCCCATAAAAAATCGCTGTCATCGGCGATCAGCGTGTTATCCAGATCAAAAATCGCTAAGCTCACGGCAAATCCGTCGTCATAAAGAAAAAAGTAGCGGCCTGTGGCGTCCGCCGGTTATTTGTGGAACAATTGCGCCATTCATTTTAATGGCCGTGCCGTTGTTAATTTTAACATCCAGGCATTAGCAACAGGGCGGCAAATAATACAGGTTTTTACATGATAGACTCGAAAGGATACCGGCCTAATGTCGGCATTATCCTTTGCAATGACGAGGGTCGTGTGTTTTGGGCAAAGCGCAAGGGCGCTAACTCGTGGCAGTTTCCGCAGGGCGGGATCGATGGCGACGAGGACCCGGAAACCGCGATGTATCGGGAGTTGTGGGAGGAAACCGGCTTGTGTGCAGAGCATGTGCAGTTGCTGGGGCGCACCCGTTATTGGTTGCGCTATAAACTGCCGGATCGGTATATCCGCAAAAATTCCACGCCCTTGTGCATCGGGCAGAAACAGATTTGGTTTATTTTGCGCTTGATGACAGATGAATCGAATGTCAGGTTCGATTGCGGGCACAAGCAGGAGTTCGATAACTGGAAGTGGGTGGAGTACTGGTATCCGCTGAAAGACGTGGTCTACTTCAAGCGCCGGGTGTACCGCAAAGCGATGGACGAACTGGGAGCTTTGCTGATTGCCAATGACGTGGGTGTCAACGCCGAGAGTTATTTATCCGGAAGATTGGCGTTTGGTTAGTAACTGTGCTGGTTGGTTTGTAAGCCGCTCATGCTGATGGGCAGGTGATAGCATCTGGATCGCAAGTCGCCGTCATCCCCCAATTCGAAGACCCTGTACCCGGGTGCTAGCGTGTCCAATTCAAACTCAGTGGCAAACGGTTTGAACTGAAAACAGCTGGCCGGCGTGGCGTATATCGCTATTTGTCTATGACTAGTTTGCATTTCCTGATGCAAATGGCCGCAAGTGATGGCTTTAACTTGTGGGAAGTGTTCCGCTATTGCTAGCAATTCCTCACCGTTCTCAATTTGCATCGTATCCATCCAGCTACTTTGGCTTGTAACGCAATGATGGTGTATCGCCAGCAGGGCGGGCGCGTCATTTGTGCTTAGTGTTTGCTGCAAAAATGCCAGTTCTTCCTGTGATACAAGCCCGCCAGGGCACCCGGGTTTTTGGCTGTTTAACGCAATAATCTGCCAATTCTTCAGCAGCACATGTTTACGGCAACTGACGAAGTCAACGTTCAACTCGGTTTGCATCAGTTCCCAGTCGTCATGATTACCCGGCAAACACAGGCAAGGTGTTTGATAAGTTTGCAGATGCCGGCAAATTCGCCGGTAGCTATCGGCGCTAGGGTCTTGGCCCAAATCGCCGGTCAATAAAATCAAATCGAATGGGCCGTGCGTGACATGCGCGTGGGCCAAGGTGTTTTGGAAATACTGTTCGGTATCGATACCCAACATTTTATCGCCGGCATGCGGCAATATATGCAGGTCGGTTAACTGCAAGACTTTTAAAGCAGGCATTGGTCAGCGCAGATAGGGGTAGTAGGCTTGGCTGTTAGGGTGCACTTCACTCAAGTCTTCGTGTTTGCCAATCCAACGGTAATTTGAGTGTTGTTGTGCCGGTAACTGATTAATATCGATATCCAGCTGTAATTGATAGCCTAAAACCACGTAATGGGTGCCGATACCAGGCTGTTTGGCAAAATTAGTCTCATATAGATGGGTGAATGCACCGAGTAAATCTGCGCTTTCTATGCTGTAAGCAGTGCCTAATTCGGTTTCAGTGATTCTTTGGAACGCATCTTCCAGGGTTTCGGATTTAAAAATTCTGCCGCCGGGCACAAACCAATAGCCTGCCGCCGGTTCATTCACGCGCATGCCCATCAATATTTCGTCCTTGCTGGAACGTACAATTAAATCGATAGAGACTAAGGGCGTGTTTTTTACGACTGTCAGAAAATCCTGTTTATCGAGCATCCTATATTCCGTGAGCTGAGTGGGTGGAAGGTGATGTTAAACGTCTTTATACAATACCTTGGCATTGCGCTGATAGTTGTAAGCGCTTTTCATCGGTTCGGGCAAATCGTCGATTTCGCAAGGTGTAAAACCGCGCTCGACGAACCAATGCACGGTTTGCGTGGAACGTACGAACAAGCGGCGAATAGTTTCGGATTTGGCTTTGTTGCTTAGATAGTCCAACAAGCTGTTGCCGCGCGCGCCTTTTTGATAATCGGCATGCACTGCCAGACAAGCAATCTCCGCACTGTTGCCGTCGGCCATCACATGAAACGCCGTGCAACCAATGATCAAGCCATCACGCTCGATGACTATATAGTCGCCAATTTCCATCTCTAGCTTTTCCCGCGAACGCTTGACCAGGATGCCTTGCTGCTCCAAGGGTTTGATCAACTCCATAATGCCGCCGATGTCGTCCAATGTCGCTGCCCGTATGGTTTCGAAGGCGTTAGAGCTAATCAGTGTACCGATACCGTCGCGGGTAAACAGTTCCAGGAGTAAGGCGCCGTCCACATGCCTATTGATCAAGTGCGCGCGCTGTACGCCTTTTTCGCAACTTTGCACCGCGGCGCGCAAGGAGCGGGCGACTTCATCTGGGACCGTTGGTATCTCTTGCAATAATGCTGAAACTTGAGCGGTAGTGAGCTGTTGTATGGGGTGATTATCGCCAGGCGATACGCAATTTTGTTCGGTCAACAAAATCAACTTTTCGGCTTGCAAGGCGATGGCTACTTCGGTTGCCACTTCCTCGGCCGACAGATTAAAAATTTCGCCGCTGGGCGAATAACCGATAGGTGAAATCAGCACCACATTGTGTTGATCCAGTTGCTGATGAATGGCTTGTGCATCGATACGCCGGACCTTGCCGGTGTGACAATAGTCGATGCCATCCAGTACGCCCAAGGGTTTGGCCGTAACGAAATTGCCGGACGCGACACGTATTTTGGCGCCGGCCATCGGCGAGCCGGACACACCCATCGATAACAGGGCCTCAATTTCCACCCGTACCAAACCTGCGGCCTGCTTGACGTATTGCAAGGTCGTGGCGTCGGTGATCCGTAAATGGTGGTGAAACTGCGGCGTGTTGCCATGCCCGGTGACTTGTTCGTCGATCTGCGGGCGAATGCCGTGCACTAGTACCAGCCGGACGCCCAGACTCCTCAGCAACGCGAAGTCGTGAATCAGATTGTCGAACTCCGGCTCCGTTACCGCGTTCCCGCCGAAAAAGATCACAAAGGTGCGGTTGCGATGAGCATGGATGTAAGGCGACGAATTTCTGAACCAATTAACGAAAGTTGATTGATGTTCCATGGAGTGTTTACGAATCGTTTACTATGTTGCCGGTTGCTTAGTTTAACTTTGCCAGCGTTAAAACCCAATCAGGGCTGGTTATTTGGTTTTTTTCCAACGGCTGGCCACATAATCCAGCGCTTCTTGAATGTTCAGGTCCCGAGTACCGCCGCCAGTTCGCACGAAGAATTTGGGGGTGTTGCTCTGCGTCAGAAACACCGGCCGGTGCGAGGGGGAAACAATAACCCTGCACACATCACGGTCGGCCAATTTATGAAAAAGCACGTGGATCAGCGGGCACAAATCGGCCCCCAGATTGCTGGAGATCGCAGTCATCAAGGTTTGCTCGAAACCATCGTGGTCCGGTTTTTTCAGGGTTTGGAAATCCGATTCCAGGCCGAGGACTTCGCCATTGTCGGCCACGCCGATCAGCAAGGTGCCGCCAACCGGACTGTTAAAGAAACCGGCCAGCGTTTTCATAATCACCCCTTCCAGGGCTTTATTGACGCGCTGTTCCTGAATATCCCAGCGTAGCGACGATTTAAACTCCAGCAGCGGTCCTTCGCCTTGGCGGATGATGGTCGGCAAATCCTTTTCCAGCTCGACTTTCAACGCATCCAAAGCGACCAACCGCTTGTGCAGTATCTGATAAAAACCCAGCGATAGCAGACCTAGTATCGCGCCGATTTCGGCGTAGAACAGAATCAGGTTGTTCTGATTGATTTGGCCGGTCATTACTTCAGTGAACTGGCCGAGCACGAATTCGATAGAGGAGAGCGGGTCGGCGTTGCGTTCGCGCGAACTGATGTAATCGTAACTGGGCGCCAATAAAAATATTCCCATGCCGGCACCGATCCAGCCGGCTATGAAATAGATTTTCAGCTTTTGTTTCCAGATGTAGAGCAGTTGCAGCAGGAAGCGTTTCATCAGCGATTGGGATTAAGGCCAAGTTGCAGCGGAAATGGATCAATTACACGATTTAGCCGGTTTGATCGCTTCAGTTGCAATCGCTACCAAAAATTATGTGCTGCCTCTATGGGGTACAGCATTGAAAATTCTGGCGAAGCTTGTAAGGAGTTAACCGGAATAGTAAGGCTGCTTCCAGATATTTTGGAAGCAGCAAATGACCACGTGTTGGTTGATATGCAAAGTTGAAGACTTGATGGCGTCTTAACTGCCAAAGCCATCGAGCCTTTTGTTGCATCGTAAAGGTACTAATCTTCGAGCCTGGACAAATCCCGCACGGCGCCCTTGTCGGCGGAGGTGGCAAAATGAGCATAAGTCTTCAGCGCCACTGAAACTTTGCGGGGGCGCAGCTTGGCTGGTTTCCAGCCCAATTTATCCTGTTCGGTCCGGCGCTGGGCCAGTTCCTCGTCGCTCACCATTACGTTGATCGTGCGCTTGGGAATATCAATACGAATACGGTCGCCATTTTTTACCAAACCAATCGCGCCGCCAGCTGCCGCTTCCGGCGAACAGTGGCCGATGGACAAGCCGGAGGTGCCGCCGGAAAAACGGCCGTCGGTCAATAGCGCGCAGGCTTTGCCCAAACCCTTGGATTTGATGTAGCTGGTCGGATACAGCATTTCCTGCATGCCGGGTCCGCCTTTGGGGCCTTCGTAACGCACCACTACTACATCGCCGGCTTTGACTTTGTTATTGAGGATGTTTTCTACCGCTTCATCTTGCGATTCGACCACATGGGCGTTGCCTTCAAATACCAGCAGGCTGTCATCGACACCGGCGGTTTTGATCACGCAGCCATCCAGAGCGATATTGCCGTGCAATACCGCCAACCCGCCTTCCTGGCTGAAGGCATGGTCAATGGAGCGGATACAGCCTTCGGCGCGATCAGTGTCCAGGCTGGGCCAGCGGGTGTTCTGACTAAACGCTACCTGAGTCGGAATACCGGCGGGGCCAGCCATATAAAAAGTTTTTACGGCATCGTCGGGGTTGGCGGTAATGTCCCATTGTGCCAGGGCATCGCCGAGAGTCTTGGCGTGCACGGTGGGTACATCGGTGTGCAAGCGGCCCGCCCGGTTAAGTTCGGCCAGAATCGCCATGATGCCCCCAGCGCGATGTACGTCTTCGATATGATATTTGTCGGTGTTGGGCGCGACCTTGCACAATTGCGGCACCACTCTGGACATGCGATCAATATCCGCCATGGTGAAATCGATGCCGGCTTCTTGAGCAATCGCCAATAGATGCAAGATGGTGTTAGTGGAGCCGCCCATGGCAATGTCCAGGGCAATCGCATTTTCAAAGGCTTTAAAACCCACCGCGCGCGGCAGCATCGATGCGTCATTTTGCTCGTAATATTGTTTGGCCAGTTCGACGATACGGCGACCGGCTTGTTTGAACAATTGTTCGCGATCAGCATGGGTGGCTAACATGGTACCGTTGCCCGGCAACGACAAGCCCAGCGCTTCGGTCAGGCAGTTCATCGAATTGGCGGTGAACATGCCGGAGCACGAGCCGCAAGTCGGGCAGGCAGAGCGTTCGACAGCCGCTAGATCGGTGTCGGATACTTTGCTGTCTGCCGCCATGACCATGGCGTCCACCAAATCCAGCCTCTTGATGTCCGCGCTTTCCGCCAACCGTACTTTACCGGCTTCCATCGGGCCGCCGGAGACAAAGATCACCGGAATATTGATGCGCATAGCCGCCATCAACATGCCTGGGGTGATTTTGTCGCAGTTGGATATACAGACAATCGCATCGGCGCAATGCGCATTCACCATGTACTCGACGCTGTCGGCAATCAAATCGCGGCTGGGCAGGCTATACAACATGCCGTCGTGACCCATGGCAATGCCGTCGTCAACCGCGATGGTGTTGAATTCCTTGGCGACGCCGCCGGCCAGTTCAATCTCGCGCGCCACCAATTGGCCAAGATCTTTTAAATGTACGTGGCCCGGCACGAACTGAGTGAAAGAATTGGCTACTGCGATAATCGGTTTATTGAAATCGCCGTCTTTCATGCCGGTGGCGCGCCACAATGCGCGCGCGCCAGCCATATTGCGGCCTTGAGTGGTGGTATGAGAACGGTATGCAGGCATGGTGATTCCAGATGAAAGCAAAAGCGGCGCTTAAACTGCCGCGGGAAAGGGCGTCATTTGAAGCAGGGCGGTCCTGCGGCTAATTCGTTTAAAACTAAAAACTATCCCAGCCGCTGGAACGGCGGCGCCAGCTGAGTTTGGGCAGAATAAAGCCCAGCAATACGCCGAATAAAGCCAAGCCGCCGCCGTACAAAAACCAGTCCTGGTTACTGCTGTCGGTCAACGCCTGATTTTCGCGTTTTAATTGTTGTAGTTCGCGTTCGACGGAGATGACGCGCTCCTGCAATTGGTCGCGCTGTTGTTTGAGTTGTATCGCATTGGCGGCAGTTTGCTGAAGTTCGCTAAGGTCGGCGCTGAGCTTATCGCGTTCTTTGCCAATTTCCTGGCTGTTGGCTTGTCCGGCTTTAAGTTGTTTGTTTTCTTCCTGCAGCGCTTCGAGTTTTTTGCTGACGGCTTCCAGTTGATTGCGGGCGCTGGGTTCGCCGGTCAGGTAGCGGCTGAGAATGAATCCCTCCGCGCCGCTACTGGTTTGTATATAGGTATAGCCGTTTTCGGTACTTTCTTGCAATACGCTGACTGGGATGCCGTTTTCCAACATTTTGACTATCTTGGTGCGCTCGCTTTCGCCGCTACGTAATGGCACCTCGACTTTGTCGGTGACGTAGGCGGTTCTTGCCATGGCAAGCGGGCTAATCAGCAGACAGGCAAACAGGTAGGCAAAAGTTTTTTTCACAGTATCACTCTTCGTTCGGCGTAAAGAAAGCGGCGATTCTAGCGAAATTATCGGCAGATGAGAAATTCCAGTAGCGCTTTCTGAGCGTGCAGGCGATTCTCGGCTTCCGGAAATATCACGCTTTGTGGGCCGTCGATGACCTCGGCTGTCACTTCTTCGCCGCGATGTGCCGGCAGGCAGTGCATGAACAGCGCATCGGTTTTGGCGGCAGCCATGGTTTTGCTGTTGACCTGAAAATCCTTAAATACGAATTCGCGTTTTTTTTGTTCCTCTTCCTGTCCCATGCTGGCCCAGACATCGGTTACTACTAAATCGGCTTGCTCTGCGGCTTGCTCCGGCGTATTGAAAAACGCCACTCTATGTCCGGCGGCATCGACGATACTTTGCTGCGGACGGTAATCGACAGGGCAGGCGATGTTCAATTTAAAGTCGAATTGGCGAGCCGCATTGATATAGGAATGGCACATATTATTGCCGTCGCCGATCCAGGCTACGGTTTTGCCGGCGATGTCGCCGCGCAGTTCGAAATAGGTTTGCATATCGGCCAGCAATTGACACGGGTGCAGCAAATCGGTCAGACCATTGATGACTGGTACTCGCGAGTGCTTGGCAAAGGTGGTGACCGTTTCGTGATTGTTGGTGCGCAGCATAATACAGTCCACCATACTGGAGATCACCTTGGCGCTATCTTCCAGGGGTTCGCCGCGGCCGAGTTGCGTGTCTCGTGGTGACAGAAACAGGGCGCTGCCGCCGAATTGGGCCATGCCTGCTTCGAAGGAGATACGGGTGCGGGTCGAGGATTTTTCGAAAATCATCGCCAGCACTTTACCTTTGAAGGGCTGATAGTCCGGGGTGCGATGCAATTTGAGCTGAATGGCCCGTTGAATCAGGTTGTGTAGTTCGGCGCTGGACAAATCCAGCAGACTGATGAAGTGTCTGGGTTGCATGGTTATTGTCTGCAAAATGCCTGAATGAGCGCTGTCAGGGTGTCTGTCAGCGTTGATATTTGCGCGTCGTCGATGATTAGCGGCGGCAGCAAACGGATAGTGTTGTCGGCAGTGACGTTGATCAATAAGCCTTCCGCCAAGGCTTTTCCGACCAATTCGCCGCAAGGCCGATCCAGTTCAATGCCTATCATCAAACCTTTATGGCGAATATCGACGATATGCGGGGTATCTGCCAGTGCGTTTTTGAAGCGCTGGCAAATTTGTTCGCCTTTTGATTGCGCATCGGCGATCAAGGTGCTGGTTGATAAAGTTTCCAGTACCGCTAAGGCCGCGCTGCACGCCAGTGGATTGCCGCCAAACGTCGAGCCGTGATTGCCGGCTTGTAACACGTCTGCTGCTTTGCCGCGCGCCAGGCAAGCGCCAATCGGCACGCCGTTACCCAAGGCTTTAGCCATCGTACATACATCCGGCAGGATGCCGTTATGTTGGTAAGCCAGAAAACGCCCGGTACGGCCGGCGCCGGTTTGAATTTCATCCAGCATCATCAGCAGATTGTGCCGATCACATAGTGCGCGAATTTGGTTTAAGTAATCCGCCGCCGGAATATTCACCCCGCCTTCGCCTTGCACCGGTTCAACCAGGATCGCGACGATGTTTTTATCGGCGGCGAGAGCTGCTTCGATAGCCGGAATGTCGTTGTACGGCACATGAGTAAACCCGGCCAACAGCGGCGCGAAGCCTTGCTTGATCTTGGTGTTGCCGGTAGCGCTCAGAGTGCCCATAGTCCGGCCATGGAAGCTTTTTTCCATAGTCAACACTACTGGGCTTTCAACGCCTTGCTGGTGGCCGTATTTGCGTGCGATCTTTATCGCCGCTTCGTTGGCTTCGGCGCCGGAATTGCTGAAAAACACATTATCCATGCCGCTTAGCTCGATCAGTCTATCCGCCAGTTGCGACTGCAGCTCTACGCCGTAAAGATTGGAGGTATGCAGCAAGGTTTTGCTTTGCCGGCAGAGCGCTTCATGCACGGCCGGATGGGCGTGGCCCAGGTTGCACACGGCAATGCCGGCGACCGAGTCGAGATAGCGGCGTCCATCGGTATCCCACAACCACGCGCCTTCGCCGCGTGTAAAAGTGACCGACTGGCGGGCATAGGTAGGCATGATGTGACTGGTCATTGTGCTAAGACTCTGAAAGTGTTTTGAAAAACGCTATTCGCTCGAAAAAAGCGCGCGATTATATTTTTTTCATCCCGCGTACGCAATAAATACTTTTCCTCAAAATCCGGTGTTTTGCCGTATGTCCGCAGCAATAGTCGAGCGATTTGCCGGAAATTTTCGCGTGTCTGGGCGTTTGTTATAAATCTGTAACATTGATGCTTTAAATTCTCGCAAATTAAGTTGTTTCGACCGGTTTGAGTTTGCCGGCGATTAATCACAAAGGACTTGCGTTGAACGACAACGAACATCTTTTAGACGATAAAAAACACATCGTTTCGATCCGGTTGAACAATTCCGACCGGATTGCCGTGCGTGCCATGGCCGCTCGGCTGTTTGTGCGTGAGTCGGAATTGTACCGGTTTGCGGTCTACCATTTGCTGAATCGGTTACACAAGCTGCATGAAGACTCGTGTGTCGGTAGCGATTTGTTACCGTTATTCATCGAGTTTAAGGACGAGCTCAACACGCATTTGGGCTTAAAAAAGCATCAGCTATTCAAGATTTTTAACGGCAAGAACCCCGATCCGGAAAAATTCGTATCAATGGCCGATATTGAGCTGTTGTTATTGCCGCAACACGCGGTGCGTCAGCGCTTGCAACAAATGAACGAGGCTGCCGGGCAGCGCAGAGCCGACACCAACGCCTGGCTTTTGGAATATTTGAAGGATAAATATCACTTCAGCGTGTGTGACGCGGATACGGAGTTGCCGTTTCTGGATGCGCTGGCGCTGGAAAATAGATAAATCGTCAGTCATTCAGCTATCTCGGCCGTCATCGGTTCGGCGGAAGCAGAGAATTTGCCAAATGTTCTCTAGCACAGTGTGTCTGCGAATGTGTATGGCTGGACAGTAATAGGGCGTTTTAGCTATGCTCAGCAAACTTAATTGTTTTGTTGCGCGGAGGCGGCATGTCATTGACCCCATCTTTGTTTCCGGAATTGATTCAAGCGTTGATTGAGACCATTGATGCGCATGCCGAAGAAGTAACCGAACTGGATCAAGCGATAGGCGACGGCGACCATGTGTTTAATTTACAGCGTGGTTTGCAGGCCTTACGCGAGTATGCCGGTGAGATAGCGACACTCGACTGGGTTGTTGCGTGGCAGAAAATTGGCATGACGGTGATGGCTGCTGTCGGTGGTGCGTCCGGATCTTTGTACGCGACTTTGTTCATCGCGTTGGCAAAGAATGCTAAGGACAAGCTTATCGATCTTGCTGGGTTTTCTGATGCATTTTTGCAGGCAGTCGAGGCTGTGAAGCAACGCGGCAAGTCTGATGTCGGTGAGAAGACCATGCTGGATGTGCTAGTGCCGGTCGCCAAGGCGTTGCGGGAGCTTGCGGCTGCGGGTAAGCCGCTGGCCGAGATTCTGGATAGCCTAAGCCTGGTGGCGGCAGAAGGCGTGGAAGCGACTCGGGACATGCTGGCTACCAAGGGCCGCGCCTCGTTTCTGGGCGAGCGCAGCAAGGGCCATATCGATGCCGGCGCCAAAACTGCGCAGTTGATGATCGCGGCGATTGCCGAGGTGTTGAAAAACGCCCAGGCGCAAGCCGCTTAGATTGTTGCTTGCTTCAACAACCCCAGCGCAACGCAGCGGTATTCACCGGTGCATCCCACAAACCCAGCATTTCTTCGTCCAGCATCGTCAGCGTTAGCGAACAGCCGGCCATATCCAGCGAGGTGGTGAAGTTACCGACCAAAGAGCGCTGGATGATTAATCCGCGTTTGCTGAAATATTGCCAGGCCAATTCGTAAATCAAATGTAGTTCGATCAGCGGTGTGGCGCCGAAGCCGTTCACATGCAGCAACACGGCTTGACCGGCGGCCGGTTGCAATTCGTCGAAAATATGTCCGGCTAATTGGTCGACAATTTCGCTGGCGCTCACCAGCTTCTTTGTCTCGCGGCCGCGTTCGCCGTGGATGCCGACACCTAACTCGATTTCGTCGTCGGCAATAGCAAAAGTTGGATGGCCCAAGGCCGGCACCGTACAACTGGTCAAGGCGACACCCATCGAAGCGGTTGCTTGATTGACCCGTTCGCCCAGTGCCTTGCAGGTGGCTAAGTCAGCGCCGGATTCGGCGGCGGCGCCGACGATTTTCTCGACGATGGTGGTGCCGGCCACGCCTCTACGGCCGATGCTGTGGGTTTTGGGTAAGGAGATGTCGTCGTCAATCAAAACGCTGGCGTTGGGCAGGTCCAGCATCTCGGCGGCCATTTCAAAATTCATCACATCACCGGCATAATTTTTAACGATAAACAGCACGCCAGCGCCGCCGTCCATGGCTTGCGCCGCGGCCAGCATCTGGTCAGGCGTTGGTGAAGTAAATACCTGTCCGGGGCAGGCGGCATCCAGCATGCCGACGCCGACGAAGCCGCTGTGCAGCGGTTCATGACCGGAGCCGCCGCCGGAAATCAGCGCGACTTTGCCGGTTTTGCGCACGTTGCGATATACAAATCGCGGCTCAGGATTGAATTGCACGATGTCGGCATGGGCTTTGGCAAAGCCCTGCAGGCTGGTTTGCAGTAAGGTGTCCGGGCTGTCGATAAATTTTTTCATGATTCGCCTCCGCTGTTAGGGCGTGGAATGAGCTTAGAGTTTGCTGTGGCGCAAGCTTTCGGTGATGTCGCGTATGTCCGGCATAATCCAGGTTGGACCGAAATCCGCTGCAGCGACATCTTGTTCGGTGGATACGCCGCTGAGCACCATCAGGCTGCGGATACCGGTGCGCACTGCGCCGAGAATGTCGGTATCCAGCCGATCACCGATAGCGACAGTATAGGCGGGGTCGACATTCAGCAGGTTCAATGCTTGTCGGTAAATGATAGGCTCCGGCTTGCCGATAATCATTGGTTTGATGCCGGTGGAAGCTGTCAAGCCTGCCAGAATGGCGCCGTTGCCGTGGGTTTCGCCGCGTTCGGTCGGTAGCGAAAGGTCACCGTTGGTGCCGATGAAGTGCGCGCCGGCTCGCAGATTCAGGGTGGCGGTGGCCAGTTTGTCCCAGCTTAATTCTCTGTCCATGCCGCAAACAACCAGATGCGCGCGCTGTTCGGGCTCGGTCTCGTAAAGTCCGGTAAGTTTAAATCCCAAATCCAATAGAGGCTGGCGGGCACCAATGCCGCCGATTACAAATACGCGAGTAGTCTGAGGATCGTAGCGTTCGGACAAATATAGCGCTGTGGCCATGCCCGAAGTCAGAATCTCATTCAACGTTACCGTTACACCCATTTTTGCCAGCTTATCGACATACTGTTCCGCTGTCAGGCTGGCGTTATTGGTGGCCAGGATGAAGGGTAGCTTTAGTTCGCGCAGAGTCTGAAAAAAATCTACGAGTCCTGCTTGAGCTCGGTCGCCGTGCCAAAGTACGCCATCCATGTCTATGATTAGGGCGTGGATGTCGGTGAAAGCTTGCATAAACGGTCTCGGTTGTTTGGGTTATTTAAATGGGGTTTGTGTCTGCAATGTCTGATATTTGGCGCTAAAAATGTCAGGAATTTGCGGTGCGGAAGAATTGCATACATCACCGCCTGCTGTCCAGTTAGCCGGGATTGGTGGTATTTTCCTTGACTAATTGTTTGTAACCTAGTTTAATGCGCGGCTCTTGACGCCCAGGTAGCTCAGTCGGTAGAGCAGAGGACTGAAAATCCTCGTGTCGACAGTTCGATTCTGTCCCTGGGCACCATTCTGGTTTTAGGTTAAGTCGCTGCCCAGGTAGCTCAGTCGGTAGAGCAGAGGACTGAAAATCCTCGTGTCGACAGTTCGATTCTGTCCCTGGGCACCACCTGAACAAATATTCCCCTCGCAATAGCGTTTGATCGGCTAGAGTCTCTCAAATCCAAGATTTTCTTTGTTTCAGTCGGTAAGTAGCTGACGAATAGCGGCTCGGTTCAATGCCATACCTTTGGGCGATTTCGATGGTGAGCGAGCCTGTGGGCTCTGTCTCCTGTGTCATCCTTGTAAATTTCGGTGTGAATACAATTCTGTCGAGAGTGCAGGTTTCAGGATTTAGCCAAGTACTTGTAGGGTGGCGTGGAATGTCGATTTACATCCTTGAAAGATATGGTTATAATTCGGCTTTTAATTTTTCGCCGCAGTTTTCGAGGCGGTAAATTGTTTCCTGATAAGCGTGGTTTTTTGAGATTATTGTCTCGATAAACGAGTGAGTTCTCCTCAATGCTGTTTCAGGCGTGGTTTTGCTAAGAAAGCCCCTTTCAGGGGTTTTTTCTTTTGTGGGCTTTCGAAAAACGCGAAGCCCACGGGTTTTGGTTGTTTATGGAAGAGCCTGAGGCTCTTTTTTTTTGGGTTTGAAAAGGTGAGGCGTTAATGAAACAGGCTCCTGAACATTTGGTGGAATTGATCGAGCCAATTGTGGAAGGTCTTGGCTATGAGTGTGTGGGGATAGAGTACAACCCGCATCCAACACACGGCATGTTGCGCATTTATATCGACAGCGACAATGGGATATTGCTGGACGATTGCACCAAGGTTAGCCACCAGATTAGCGGGGTGCTGGATGTCGAAGATCCGATTCAAGGTGAATACCATCTGGAAGTATCCTCGCCGGGTGCGGATCGGCCGTTTTTCAAACTCAGCCAGTTTCAACGTTTTTTGGGGAGCACTGTGCTGGTGAGCTTATTCAAGCCCATCGATAAACGCCGCAAAATTACCGGCCAGATCAAGGTGGTCGAAGACGATGCCATTCTGGTACAGGATGGTGAGCAGTTGTTAAAAATCCCGTTTCAGGCAATGAGCAAGGCACGCTTGGTGCCGGATTACATAATCAATAAAGGAGGTCGCAGTGGCAAATAAAGAAATTTTATTGGTGGCAGATGTTTTTGCTAACGAAAAAGAAATAGACAAGGAAATTATCTTTCAGGCCATTGAATCCGCTTTGGAAGCGGCGACTGTCAAGCGTTACGAAAATCCAATTAAAGCTAGAGTAGCCATTGATCGGCATACTGGTGATTACTTGACTTATCGGCGGTGGTTGGTCGTCGATGCGAATCCCGAGATTAACGGCGACGTTGAACATCCTGGCTGGCAGGTGTTGCTGGAAGTTGCGCAATTCGATAATCCTAATATTCAAGTCGGCGACTACGTAGAAGAAGAAATCGAATCGGTCGATTTTTGCCGGATTGCCGCGCAAACTGCCAAGCAAGTCATTATTCAGAAAGTGCGCGAAGCCGAGCGCAAGAAAATTGTCGAAGCCTATCAAGATCGCGTAGGCGAGTTGGTCACCGGTGTCGTAAAACGCCTGGAGAAAGGCAGCGTTTACCTGGATTTGGGTGGTCACGTGGAAGCGTACATCGCTCGCGAAGATATGATCCCGAAAGAGCCGGTCAGAATGGGTGACCGGGTGCGCGGCTATTTGAAAGCCGTCCGGTCCGAACCACGCGGTCCGCAATTGTTTGTTAGCCGCACCGCGCCGGAATTATTGATTGCGCTGTTTCGATTGGAAGTGCCGGAAGTCGGTGAAGGTTTGATTGATATTTTGGCAGCGGCTCGCGATCCCGGTTCCCGCGCAAAAATCGCTGTCAGAGCCAACGATCCGCGCCTGGACCCCGTTGGTGCTTGTGTCGGTATGCGTGGCTCCAGGGTTCAAGCCATCTCTAATGAATTGGCGGGCGAGCGGGTCGATATTATTTTATGGAACAGCAACGACGCGCAATTCGTGATTAATGCCATGTCGCCGGCCGAAATTCAATCGATCGTGGTCGATGAAGATAAGCACAGCATGGACGTGGCGGTGGCTACCGACAGTTTGTCGCAAGCCATCGGTCGTGGCGGCCAAAACGTGCGTCTGGCTACCGAGTTGACCGGTTGGGAATTAAACATTCAAGATGCTGCGCAAGTAGATAAAAACCACGACGAAGCTGCAGCCAAGTCCAAGCAGCAATTCATGGAACTGCTGGATGTGGACGAGGAAATCGCCGGTATTCTGGTTGATGTGGGGTT
This sequence comes from Methylomonas sp. Uni0009, assembly GCF_054188105.3. Taxonomy (NCBI): domain Bacteria; kingdom Pseudomonadati; phylum Pseudomonadota; class Gammaproteobacteria; order Methylococcales; family Methylococcaceae; genus Methylomonas; species Methylomonas sp. Uni0009. The sequence continues at coordinate 129,084 of NZ_JBTAFN010000003.1, forward strand.
GAATAACATCGAGGAAATTGCGTACATCCCCGTCGACGAAATGCTGGAAATAGAGGGCTTCGACGAAGAGTTGGTGGAAGCTTTGCGCACTCGCGCCAAGGATGCTTTGTTAATCAGTGCTATCGCATCCGAAGAAAAAATTGAAACCGCCGTGCCTAGCGAGGAATTGATGGCGATGGAAGGCATGGACGAGGAGTTGGCACACCAAATGGCGGCCAAGGGCATTGTGACTTTGGACGATTTGGCGGAGCAGGCGATAGACGACATTATCGAATTTACCGGCATGACCGAGGAGCGTGCTGGTAAACTAATCATGAAAGCCCGCGAATCTTGGTTCGCAGAGGATAAGGGCTGAGGCAGGAGGATACTATGAGCGATAAAACAGTACAGGAATTGGCAGAGGTTGTTGGCATCCCTTTGGAGCGTTTTATAGAACAATTGAAGGAAGCCGGCTTGACCGCCAGCGCGCCCGACGATGTGATAAACGATGAAGAGAAAGTCAAATTACTCGCGCACTTGCGCAAGCGCCACGGCAAGTCGGACGCCGATCAGGAAGCCGCCGCCCCCAAACGCATTACTTTGAAACGCAGTACCAAAACCGAATTAAGGCAATCCTCACCGCCGGGTACCGCGGTGAAAACCGTCAGTGTCGAGGTGCGCAAGCAAAAGACTTATATCAAGCGCAGCGATGCCTCCTCTGTAAACGACGAACTAAGACAGGCCGAATTAGCCAAACAAGCTTTGGAAGAACAGAGACGGCAACAAGCTATCGAAGAAGAAAAGCGTAAGCAATTGCACGAACAGAAGGCTGTTCAGTCTGCCGCAGAAGAGCAAGTGGTGCTTAGCGCGGAAATTGCTCAGTCGGTTGATGCATCCGCGCCAGCTGTGACGGTGAGTGCGGAACCGGTTGCTGCAGAGCAGCAGGTGACCGAGGCGTTGCCCGTTGTTGCCGAAGCCCAGCCTGAGCGGGTCGCTAAGACTGAAGCACCCGCGCCGATTGCGGCGCCGGAGCTGACCGAAGAGCAGCGTCTGGAAAAAGAAAAGAAAGAAAGGCTGGAAGCTGCGGTGCAAAGAACCGCAGAAAAAGTCAAACAAAAAGCCGAAGCCAAGCAGCAACAAACCACGCTGCATAAGAAAAAAGCCGAATTCAAGCCCACTCGCGGCCCGTCTACCGATGGCGATATTGGCGGCGGCGGTGACGCCGCGCGTCGCGGCGGCAAAGGCAAAAAAGGCAAGGCGCCATCGCGTCGGGAAAAACCTGAATTCGAGATCGATGTCAATCAGGCTCGACATAAGTTTGAGAAGCCGGTGGCGCCGACTGTGTACGACGTCACCATTCCGGAAACTATCGTGGTTTCGGATTTGGCTGCAAAAATGAACATCAAGGCTGCCGAAGTCATCAAGCATTTGATGAAGCTTGGCATCATGTCCACGATCAATCAAACCATCGACCAAGAAACGGCGGTGATTTTGGTTGAGGAAATGGGCCACAAAGCCATCATGCAGAGCGAAGATGACTTTGAACAGGAAATGCTGGCCGAGGTGCAAGGTGATAGCGACGAACGTAAGGTTCAATTACGCGCGCCTATTGTCACCATCATGGGCCACGTTGACCACGGTAAAACCTCTTTGCTGGATTACATCCGCAAAACCCGGGTTGCTGCCGGCGAAGCGGGCGGGATTACCCAACACATTGGTGCTTACCAGGTTAAAACCGACCACGGTGCGGTCACATTTCTGGATACGCCAGGCCATGCCGCGTTTACCGCGATGCGGGCGCGTGGTGCGGAAGTAACAGACATCGTGATCGTAGTGGTGGCTGCTGACGACGGTGTGATGCCGCAAACCAGAGAAGCCATCGATCATGCGCGCGCCGCGAATGTGCCCATCATCGTGGCCTTGAACAAAATCGATAAACCGGAAGCGAATCCGGACCGCGTCATGCAAGAACTGGCCAACTTGAATGTGGTGCCGGAAGAGTGGGGCGGCGATGTGCAATTCCTGAGGGTATCGGCGAAAGTGGGTACCGGTATTGATGAATTGATCGAAGCGCTGATCGTTCAGGCGGAAGTGCTGGAATTGAAAGCGCCGGTCGATGGCATCGCCTCCGGTATTTGTATCGAATCGCGTCTGGATAGAGGCCGCGGCGCGGTGGCGACGATATTGATTCAAAAAGGTACGTTGAGCAAAGGCGAGTTCGTCCTCTGCGGTCACGAATATGGCCGGATAAGGGCAATGTTCGACGAAAACGCCCACGCTATTAAGTCGGCTGGGCCTAGTATGCCTGTGGAGATTCTTGGCTTGTCCGGTACCCCGGATGCGGGTGATGAATTCCTGGTGGTTCAGAATGAACGGGTTGCTAGAGAGCTTGCCGCTCACCGGGAAGATCGCAAACGCTCCACCCGTCACGCTGCGCAACATGCGTCAAAATTGGACGACGTGTTCTCGCGGATGTCCGCCGGCGAAACGTCCACACTTAACGTCGTTATCAAAACCGACGTGCAAGGTAGTTTGGAAGCCTTGCGTGAGTCTTTGGTTGGCTTGTCCACCGAAGAGGTGCAAGTTAAATGCATCTACGGTGGTGTTGGTGGTATCAACGAAGGCGATGCTAACCTGGCATTGGCTTCCAGCGCGATCTTGATCGGTTTCAACGTGCGTGCCGATGCGGTGGCTCGTAAATTGATCGAAGAAAAAGACATCGATCTGCATTACTACAGCATCATCTACGAAGCGATCGATGAAGTGAAACGGGCGATCAGCGGGATGTTGGCGCCGGAAATTCAGGAAAAAATCGTCGGTCTGGCCGAAGTGCGGGACGTATTCCGTTCGCCGAAATTCGGCGCGGTGGCCGGTTGTATGGTTATCGACGGCTTCGTCAAACGCAATCTGCCGATTCGCGTATTGCGCAACAATGTGGTGATTTACGAAGGCCAGCTGGAATCCCTGCGCCGCTTCAAAGACGATGTCAATGAAGTGAAAATGGGCATGGAATGCGGTATCGGCGTGAAAAACTACAACGATGTGCAAAACGGCGACCAGATCGAAGTGTTTGAACGTATCGAAGTCAGACGGGAAATCTAATGGCAAGAGAGTTCGGCCGCAGTCAGCGGGTTGCATCGGAAATGCAGAAAGAGTTGGCGTCGATTTTACAGCGCGATGTCGATGACAGCCGTTTGGGTTTTGTCACGATTAACGACGTTGAGTTGTCCAAGGATTTAGCGGTCGCCAAGATATTCGTGACGGTGTTGGATGCCCAGGACGATGCCGCTAAGCGCGCGAATGTGAAGGTGTTGAACGAAATTTCGCCGTTTATTCGGCATGAGCTGGCTAGGCGCATGCGTTTGCGGCATATCTCGGAACTGCATTTTTACTATGACCACTCCTTCGACACCGGGATGCGCGTCGCCGAGTTACTGGGCGATTTGCATCACGACGAAGTTAAGGATGCTGTTGCTGCGCCGGAAGCTGGGGCCGATAAACCGCAGCAGGATGATTGATGGCAAAACGTAAGTCCGGGCGCGATGTGCACGGCATCGTGCTGCTCGACAAACGTTTAGGCGTATCGTCCAATCAGGCCTTGCAGGAAGTCAGGCGATTATTTAATGCCAACAAGGCCGGGCATACCGGGGCGCTGGATCCTCTTGCTACCGGTTTGTTACCCTTGTGCTTCGGTGAGGCGACCAAGGTCTCGGCATTGATGCTGGATGACGATAAGCGTTATCAGGTAACGATACAACTGGGCGTGATGACCGATACCGGTGATAGCGAAGGTAAAATCGTCGCTGAAATGCCGGTGCCAACCCTGGATGGTGTGCAGTTGCAAGCTTGTTTGCAGCATTTCACCGGGCCGATTGAACAGGTGCCGCCTATGTATTCGGCGCTCAAGCATCAAGGCAAGAAGTTGTACGAGTTGGCTAGGGAAGGCAAAACCGTGGACCGTCAGCCCAGGGCCATCACTATTTATGAATTGCAGCTGTTAAATTTCGATGCCGAATTGGGGCAATTGACGCTGGATGTATTTTGCTCTAAGGGTACTTATATTCGTTCGCTGGCGGAAGATATTGGTCACAGGTTAGGGACCTGCGGCACGGTAACTGCGTTACGCAGAACCAAGGCGGGTATGTTCGATCTGGAGCAAGCTTATACCTTGCAGCAGTTGCAAGCCATGGACTTTGCAGAATTGCAGACGACCTTGATGGAACTGGATGTACCCCTGAAGGCGATCCCGGAGGTATCTTTGTCCACTGAGCAGGCCGAAAAAATCAAGCTGGGTCAGCGCATAGCCTTTAACGGCGGTATGGCCGGCCAGGTCAGAATATACTCGCCGCAGGCCTTTTTGGGGTTGGGAGAAATTCTATTGGATGGTAAACTAGCCCCGAAAAAACTATTTCATTTGGAAGATCAAACAACTTGATTTTCCGGGAAAAACCGCAAAGTTTCTACACCCTATTGTGGAGATGGCGGCTACACGGTCATCAAACGATGGCCTTTATTCAATCAAAATTAATCGATAGGGATTAAGAATGTCATTAACCGCAGAACAAAAAAAAACCATTGTTGAAGAATACCGTTTGTCGGATACGGATACAGGTTCAACCGAAGTCCAAGTTGCTTTGTTGACCGCCAACATTAACCAACTGACTCCGCATTTTGCGACCCATAAAAAAGACAACCACTCGCGCCGCGGCTTGCTGCGCATGGTAAACCAACGCCGTAAATTGCTGGATTACCTGAAAGACACAGATGTGGCTCGTTATCGTTCTTTGATCGAACGTTTGGGCATTCGTAAGTAGCACAAACTGGAAACGGCGCATCGGGCGCCGTTTCTGCTTTAAGGCAAATTTTTAGCATAACCTTTAAACAAAGGAACCTTATAGTGAATCCTATCAGGAAACAATTTCAGTACGGCGATCGTCTCGTCACCTTAGAAACCGGCGAAATTGCCCGCCAAGCCAACGGCGCGGTAATCATTGATGTCGAAGGTACCACTCTGTTGGTGACCGTGGTCGGCAAAAAAGAAGCCAGTGGCGGCGACTTTTTCCCGCTGACGGTGGATTATCAGGAAAAAGCCTTTGCCGCGGGTAAAATTCCTGGCGGCTTTTTCAAACGCGAAGGCCGCCCAAGCGAAAACGAAACGCTGATCTCGCGCCTGATCGATCGTCCGATCCGTCCGTTGTTTCCCGAAGGCTTCACTAACGAAGTCCAAATCATTGCCACCGTGCTGTCCTTGAATCCGGAAATCGATACCGAAGCGCCGGCCATCATTGGTGCGTCCGCTGCGCTGGCGGTCTCCGGTTTGCCGTTTAATGGCCCGCTGGGCGCCGCAACCATCGGCTATATCGATGGCCAATATGTGCTGAACCCCACGTTGCCGCAACTGAAGGAGTCGCGTTTGCGCCTGATGGTTGCCGGTACCTCCAAAGCCGTATTGATGGTAGAGTCCGAGGCCGATGTGCTACCGGAAGACGTGATGCTGGGCGCGGTGTTGTTCGGCCACGAGCAAATGCAGGTTGCGATCAATGCGATCAATGAATTTGCTGCAGAAGCAGCTGCACCGGCAATAACCTGGACAGCACCTGCGGATAACGAAGCATTGAAAGCCGCTGTTGCCGCTGAAGCCGAAGCGCAAATCAAATCGGCCTATCAAATCCCCGAGAAACTGGCTAGACAGGATGCCCTAAGCGCAATCCGTGGTGCCGTGGTCGAAAAACTCACCGCCGAAGGTCTCTACGACGAAAAAGACATCCGCAACGTCATCGAAACCTTGGAATACAATGTTGTGCGCGGTGCGATTCTGAACGACCGCAAACGTATCGACGGCCGCGACCTGACCACTGTTCGGCCAATCACGATCCGTACCGGCGTGCTACCCAGAACCCACGGTTCGGCGCTGTTCACTCGCGGCGAAACCCAAGCCTTGGTCGTCGCGACCTTGGGCACCGAGCGCGATGCGCAAATCATTGATGCGCTGGCCGGCGAATATAAAGATACTTTCCTGTTCCATTACAACTTCCCACCGTTCAGCGTTGGCGAAACCGGCCGTACCGGCTCGCCGAAGCGCCGTGAAATCGGCCACGGCCGTCTGGCCAAGCGCGGCGTGCAATCGGTGTTGCCGAACATGGGTGAGTTCCCTTACGTCCTGCGCGTCGTATCGGAAATCACCGAATCCAACGGTTCCAGCTCCATGGCGTCTGTCTGTGGTAGCAGCTTGGCCTTGATGGACGCCGGCGTGCCGATCAAGGCGCCCGTTGCCGGTATTGCGATGGGTTTGATCAAGGAAGGCGATCAATTTGCAGTATTGTCCGACATCCTGGGCGACGAAGATCACTTGGGCGATATGGACTTTAAAGTGGCCGGTTCCGAAAACGGCGTCACCGCGCTGCAAATGGACATCAAGATCGACGGTATCACCGCCGAAATCATGAAAGTGGCGTTGGAACAAGCGAAACAAGGCCGTCTGCACATTTTGGGTGAGATGAACAAAGCTCTGGCCAGCACCCGTTCCGAAATGTCCGACTTTGCGCCGCGCATTATCACCTTCAAAATCGATCCGGCTAAAATCCGCGAAGTCATCGGTAAAGGTGGCGTGACTATTCGCGCGATTACCGAAGCCACCGGCGCCAGCATCGATTTGACCGACGACGGCGTGGTCAACGTAGCCTCTGTCGACAGAGCGGCGGGCGAAGAAGCCAGACGCATGATCGAAGAAATCACCGCCGAAGTCGAAGTGGGTAAAACCTACGAAGGCAAAGTGGTGCGTTTGATGGACTTTGGTGCGTTCGTGACCATTCTGCCGGGCAAGGACGGTTTGGTGCATATTTCACAAATCTCCGACGAACGTGTGGAAAAAGTCAGCGACAAACTGTCGGAAGGCGATGTCGTTAAAGTCAAAGTACTGGAAATCGACCGTCAAGGCCGCGTACGCTTGAGCATGAAAGAAGTCGATAGCGAATAAGTTTGGTTCGACTCTGCAACGAAAAGGGCCGCAAGGCCCTTTTTTTGTGGCTGAAACTCAGAATCTTATGTCGCCGCGATTGTGATGCTTTTGAATCGTAATTACCGGGGACTATGAATGTCTGTTGACTTTTTAGGCGGGGCTCAGCAGTATTGACTCTTAATCGTCCTGTTAAAACGGTTGAGCAATATGGGTCTTTTACGAATCAGTGCTCACAGTTTAATTCTATTCGGAGGTCACAAAGCGCTATGAGCACTGCCAAATTCGATACGATTGGACAATACCTCCTCAAGCGCCTATATCAAGCCGGTGTAAAAGACATCTTTGGCGTGCCTGGCGACTATGTGTTGGGGTTTTATGATCTGATGATAAAAAGTCAGGTTCGGCATATCGGCACTACCCGAGAAGATTCCGCAGCCTTCGCTGCCGACGGTTATGCGCGTTGCGCGGGCATGGGCGCGTTGGCGGTGACATATGGCGTTGGTGCCTTAAACACAGTGAATGCGATTGCCGGCGCTTATGCAGAATCCTCGTCGGTGGTACTGATCAGTGGCGCGCCCGGCGTTGGCGAGCAGAAAGACGATCCGTTGATTCACCATCGATTTGGGCCGTTTACTTTTCAGCGGGAAATTTTCGAACGGATTAGCTGCGCGTCGGTGGTGCTAAACGACCCGGTGATCGCCTTTCGGCAAATCGACCATGCTATCGAAGCCGCGCGCCGTTTTTGCAAGCCGGTATACATCGAGCTTCCCCGCGACTTGGTAATGGCGGAAGGCTATCCCATGCCGACTGAGTCAGTAGAACAGTTTACCAGTGACCAAACTGCTCTATCCGAAGCGCTTGCCGAAACCATGGCGTTATTATCCAAAGCGAAGTCGCCGATGATCGTGGCGGGTGTTGAATTGCATCGACGCGGGCTGCAAAGCGCTTTGGCGGATTTCGTGGAGCGTACCGGTTTGCCCGTAGTCGCCACGCTAACTGGTAAATCGGTGATGTCCGAACGGCATTCGGCGTATCTAGGGATTTACGAAGGTGCGATGAGTTCGGAGTCCGTGCGAGACAGAGTCGAAAAGTCCGATTTGCTGTTGATGTTGGGTGTAACCTTGAACGAGATAGATACCGGCATCTACACTGCAAAACTCAATTCCCATTCAACCATTCGCGCGGCATTGAACGAGGTGGTAATCAGCGCGCATCGTTATCCAGGCATTGCCTTGGAAGACTTTCTCGGGGCTTTAGCCGGCTCGGTTAATACCTCCGGAACCAGTTGCGTTTCCATTCCGGAACCGTTAAAAAACCATGCTTTTCCGGAATCGGACCGGCCAATCACCACTGCCAGGCTAGTCGAGCGGCTGAATAGTGCGTTAAGTAACGACATGATCGTGGTGTGTGATGTCGGCGATTGCCTGTTCGCAGCTATCGATTTGCGCGTCCACGAGCAAAGCGAATTTTTGGCGTCGGCTTTTTACACCACGATGGGTTTTGCTGTGCCGGCTGCGTTAGGTGCGCAAATCGCGCGTCCGGATCGGCGGGCATTGATTTTAGTCGGCGATGGGGCGTTTCAAATGACCGGCACCGAGCTGTCGACTCATGCCCGCTTGGGATTGAATCCTATCGTAGTGGTATTTAACAACGACGGTTACAGTACGGAGCGTTGTATTCTTGAAGGTCCATTCAACGATATTAATCCATGGCGTTTTGATCGTTTGGGAGAGCTATTTGGGCCTTTAGCCGGCTACGATGCGCGAACGGAAGCTGAATTTGAAGAGGCTCTGTTCAATGCCCTGAATAACCAAAGCATGCCCAGTATCATTAATGTCCATCTGGCAGCCAACGATTCGTCGGAAGCGATGAAGCGTCTTGCCGAGCATTTGCAATCGAAGATCAAAAGAGAGGTTTGAAGCGAGGCTTGTGTTCTCTGCCATCCGATCTGCCGGTAGGTAATACAATCGGCTTGCCGAGTCGAATTTTCAGCAGAGTGCATCTAAACTCATTCACTCACTTACTACTCATCCGTCGCGCTATGCAAATTGCCAACTGTTATCTCGAGCCAGCCAGCTATGCCGTTGATTTTGAGGACATATGTTATGTGCGAAATTTGGTGTTCGTTGTCGAACAGCAAATACCGTTAGAAGTGGAGTTCGACAAACTTGATGCGGACTGCCATCATTTTTTAGTGCGGGATGCGGATTATCGGCCAATCGCTACGTGTCGACTTTCGCCGGAGGGCAAGCTTGGACGAATGGCGGTTCTACTCGAATGGCGCGGACAAGGTGTTGGTGAATCTTTGTTGCGTGCAGCAATCGACAAAGCGCGTAACTTGGGGCTGACTACTATTACCGCCAACGCGCAACTTAGCGCATTGAGGTTCTACCAAAAATTCGGTTTTGTCGCGGAAGGTGAAGGGTTTGCTGAAGCCGGCATTCCGCACCAGGCTATCAGGCTTATATTGCAGCCGCTTGAACAAGCGTTGCGATCCGTGCTCCAGACCCGAGAAGTTTCTGTTGACGCTGTCCGCCTGGAGACTGTCGAATCGACCTTAACCGCTACCCGGCAATTGGTGATGGCGGCTCGTCGGCAGATTTGTATCTACAGCAGGGATCTGGACTTTGCTTTATATGGACAAAAAGACCTTGTCGAGGCTCTGAAACAATTTACTCTCGGCAATCGTAACGCCAGTGTGCAGATTATCATTCAGGAACCAGCCAGCCTGCGTCATCAGGTTCATCCTATCGTGGAATTGGCTCAGCGCTTACCGTCATATTTTTTGATTCGTGTGCCCGATGAAGCTGAAGATTTGCAATATCCTTCTGCTTTTATCATCAACGATAGCGACGGCTATTTATTTCGCTTGCTGGGTAATCGCTACGATGGGCATTGGAGTCCTAATTTGCCGGCACGTCATCGGCCATTGCGTGAAGAGTTTGAGCGGGTCTGGCAGCGTTCAAGTGCTTGTGCGGAATTTAGGGCATTGAGTTTGTAATTTTTGATCTTCCTCGTGCGCATATAAAAAACCCGCCTAACGGCGGGTTTTTGTGCTGAATCAATTGACTTAACCAGGTTCGCTGACTATTTCAATGTCTGTTGGGCTTTACCATCCACTTCCAACTGTACTCGGCGGTTATTGGCGCGGCCTTCTTCGGTTTCGTTGGTATCGATTGGCCTATCCCAGCTATAACCGTGTGAAGTGATATTAGGAGAGTGGCTGCCTTTGGTCAGGTATTTCTTAACCGCCAATGCCCGGCGCTCCGACAAGTCCAGGTTGTGTTTGTACGAACCGGTATTGCTGGTATGGCCTTGAACTTCAAACGCCATGTCAGGATACTGTTTGATGCGGTCAACGACTTTATCCAGTTTTGGGAAATATTGTGGTTTTATAACGTCTTTGTCGTTATCGAATTTCACATCAACAATCCAGCAACCGTAGATGCTAACTTCTACCCCTGGTAATGTCGTTGGACACTTATCGACGCAATTGTTTACGCCGTCTTTGTCGTCATCCATTTTTGAGCAATCCAGTTTTGCTGGAGCCGGTACTGGGGTGGGCGGCGGGGTTGGTTCGGCTTTTGCGACAACTGCTTTAGGTTTTTCGCCGAACGGGACCACGAAACCCAGATTAACCGTCATGTCGTGAAATTCTTCGGTGCCGGGTTGTAGTTTGGCGTTGAAGTTGTTGTTGTAACGGTAGCGGACGTCGCTGCGAATCAGGAAATTATCGTGCAGTTCATAGGTAAAACCCGCACCCGCTTCGCCGATGAAGCCCGCGCCGCTGTCGCCATTGTGGGTGCTATTGATGCCACCCACGCCGATTACTGCATAAGGCGAGAATTTATCTCTAAACAAATAATACTGCGCGTCGACAGTACCGCCGGTCAAATCCCAGTTGCCATTGCTTTTAGCGCCTTCCAGGTTTTGGTACAAACCTCTGATCTCAATGTTCAGATGTTCATTGATGATCTTACCCAGGCCTAAACCGCCGCCCCAACCGCTATGCGCATTACGATCACCGCCCGGTTGCACGAAAGTGCCGAAGGGCGCCGCGTACCATCTGTCGTCAAGGAACTCGTCGGCTTGTGCCGTCGACACGGAACCGAGCGCCGCCATCATGGCGATTGCCAGTAAACTTTTCTTCAACATAAAGACTCCTTTTGTTATTTGTAAAAAATAGATAATTCGTTGCTTTTGAGAGGGAGTAATAAAGCCGTGGTTAGAAAAAATAGGCTTTAAAAATCAAAGGGAATTGCAGATTCTGCTAAGCATGTTGTAAAAATACCACAATTTTGGCTATTAGCAAACGTTTAGGTTTATCCGGTGCCAGTATTTGCGGTATTCCAGTCGGCTGTTTCCGGGCTTGGATTATGGGAATTTGGAAAGTCCGGGCTAGGACCGCTTGCGGTCAAGCCGTCGTTTATTCTCTCCGGATAAGGTTATTCCGGAGAAGACGGAAGTAAAGATGTTGTAGATACACAAGTTAATAAGCAAAGCGAGCGACGCAAGAAATCTGGGGCTCAGGTAAAATTCCGCCAATTTGAGTGTTTATCGTTTTATGACTTATTCATCCTATTTCAAGCAAGACTGCCGAGCATGCCCGCGGTTAAGCGAATTTCTCTGTGAAGTGAAGGCGAAATATCCTGCTTATCACGCCTTGCCGGTGGCACCGTTCGGCGATCCGCAAGCGCACTTGCTGGTTGTTGGCTTGGCACCGGGTATGCACGGCGCGAACGCCACCGGCAGACCGTTTACCGGCGACTATGCCGGTCTGTTGCTGTATCAGGCTTTGTATGATTTTGGTTATAGCAATCAATTGGCATCGACGAATTTGGCCGATGGTTTGCAGCTCAGCAATTGTCGGATTACCAACGCCGTGAAATGTTTGCCGCCGCAAAACAAACCCACCGGCGATGAAATTAAACAATGCAATCCTTATCTGGCGGCCGAAATTAAAACTCTACCGAAACATTCGGTGATTTTGGCTTTGGGTAATATCGCCCATCAGGCGGTATTGCGAGCATATGGGTTGAAGACTAGTGCGGCTAAGTTTGCTCATCATGTAAGTTTTGAATTGCCGGACGGCAACACGCTGGTCAGTTCTTACCATTGCAGTCGCTATAACGTGCAGACCAAGCGCCTGAGCATGGAGATGCTGGCGGCGGTGTTTGTAAGCATTCAAAACTTGCTATCTGCCGGTGACTGAAATGCAACCGGGCGAATTTGACGCCAAAGCCTTTCTGAAGACGCTAACCCAGCGTCCCGGCATTTACAAGATGTTGGACGAGAAAGGCGAGATCATCTACATAGGCAAAGCCAAGAATCTGAAAAATCGGGTTTCCAGCTATTTCAGAACTCAAAATGCTTCGCCCAAACAGCAGGCCATGGTAGCCAAGGTCGCCGGTATAGAGGTAACCGTGACCCACACGGAGGGGGAAGCCTTACTATTAGAAAGCCAGCAGATCAAACGCCACAAGCCGCGCTACAACATCAGCTTGCGCGACGATAAATCCTATCCCTATGTATTCATCTCCAGTTTCCACGATTTTCCGCAGCTAACTTTTCATCGCGGTGCCAAGAAGCGCCGTGGCAAGTATTTCGGGCCGTATCCCAGCGCCAGTGCGGTGAAGGAAACCTTGAAGTTATTACAAAAAATTTTCCCGGTGCGGCAATGCGAAGATTCCTATTACAGCGCCCGATCCCGGCCTTGCCTGCAACATCAAATAGAGCGTTGCACTGCACCTTGCGTGGGACTGGTCAGCAAAGAGCAATATGCCACCGATGTGGAAAATACGATTCTATTTTTGGAGGGGCAGGGCGGCTTACTAATCGATCGCTTGGTGGCGAAGATGGAAGCTGCGGCCACGCAATTGGAGTTTGAGCAAGCCGCTGCGTATCGCGACCAAATCGCCCGCTTGCGCGCTGTATTGGAAAAACATTGTGTGGAAGGCGAAAAAGGTGATGTGGATATTGTTGCTTGCGCGGTTAAGAATGGTTCGGCCTGTGTACAGGTGTTTTTTATCCGGAATGGTCAGCATTTGGGCAACCGGCAGTTTTTTCCGAAAGTCGACGATGAAAATCAGCCCGAGGAAATCTTGCAGGCTTTCATCGCCCAATATTATTTGGACAAAACCGTACCTCACGAATTGATCGTCAGTCATGCCTTGCCCGAAGCGGCTTTGGTGGCCGAAGTATTGGCCGAACAGGCCAAACATGCGGTAGCGATTGCCAATAATGTGCGCGGCGAACGGATGAAGTGGTTGCAAATGGCTATCACCAATGCCGACAGTGCGCTTAACGCTAGGCTGGCTGATCGACAGGGTTTGCAAGGGCGCTTTATCAGTTTGCAGCAGGAATTGGGCTGCGATATCACCCCCACTCGTCTGGAGTGTTTTGATATTAGTCATACCCAAGGGGAACAGACCGTGGCGTCTTGCGTGGTGTTTGACAGAGAAGGGCCGGTGAAATCCGACTATCGACGCTTTAATATCGATGGTATTACTGCCGGCGATGACTATGCGGCGATTCATCAGGCGGTTTTTAGACGCTTCAGCCGCTTGAAGAATGGCGAGCATCCTGCGCCGGACATCCTTTTAATAGACGGCGGCAAAGGCCAGGTCGCTGAGGCGGAAAAGGCTTTGGCTGAATTGGAGATAAACGATGTTATGATAGTCGGTGTTGCTAAAGGTCCTGATCGCAAAGCCGGCATGGAAAAAATCATTCTGGTCGGTAATCGGCAGCCCTTGGATGTGACGCCGGGGGCTTCCGCCTTGTTATTGATTCAACAGATTCGCGATGAAGCGCATCGTTTTGCGATAACCGGACACAGGCAGCGACGCGGTAAGGTTAACAAACAATCGGTACTGGAAGATATTGCCGGACTGGGGCCGAAAAGACGACAGGTTTTGCTGAAACAGTTTGGCGGGTTACAGGGTGTGTCCAGCGCGGGTGTGGATGCTTTAGCCAGTATAGATGGCATTAGCCGACAATTAGCGCAGCGAATTTACGATACATTTCACCATCAAGATGGCCATTAGATTTACCATTCCGACCTATTTAACCCTGTTGCGGATCGCCCTGATTCCCTTGTTGGCCATCGTGTTTTATTTGCCGTGGCAATATTCCAATCTGGCCTGTACCGCAATTTTTCTGGTTGCCGGTTTCACCGATTGGCTTGACGGTTATCTGGCCAGAAAAATGAATATGCAAACCGCTTTTGGTGCATTCCTGGATCCGGTGGCTGATAAATTGATGGTGGCGTTTGTTCTGGTATTGGTGGTGCAGGCTCAAGGCAATCCTTATCTCGCGGTGCCGGCGGCTATCATTATCGGTAGGGAAATTGCGATTGCGTCGCTGAGAGAATGGATGGCTGAGATTGGTCAGCGTGCCAAGGTCAAGGTTTCGCAATTGGGAAAATGGAAAACCACGGCGCAAATGACGGCAGTGAGTTTGTTGCTTTATAGGGATGATTTATTAGGCCTGCCTATCAATACCATGGGTTACTGGTTGTTATACTTGTCGGCGATTTTAACCTTATGGTCTATGGTTAATTACCTTGTCGCGGCGTTCTCCACCATCAACGAATAATAAAAGCAGTATCGATACTGCCACAACAGAGAGTAAACAGCAGGTAAAGCTGTATATAAGAGCATGGAACAAGAATTAGAATTAGAAAATAAACCGAATAAAACCATCAGTCAGGACGAAGTGTTGCAGGCTGCTTTAAAGCTGTTTGCCAAGAAGGGATATTTCAATACCTCATTAACCGATATTAAAGATGCGGCGGGTATAACAACCAGTACCGGCATTAGTCAGTATTTCAAAACCAAGCAAGCCCTCGCGCAAACCTTGTACGAAAATATTCTGGATAGCCTGAGCATATCGATTGATGATATTCGCCGCCGTAATCGCAAAGCTGCCGAACAATTGCGGGAAATAGTCGATTTACTCTTCAAATTAACCGATGACGCTCCGGAAATCGTTGAGTTCTTGTTATTTGTAAAAAGCGAAGAGTTTTTGGCGGAACCTAAGCCCCTGCTGGAAACGCCCGCGTTTATTAAAATAAAACGGATTTTTCAGAATGGCGTCAAAGACGGCGAGATGAAGGCACTGGATCCCTTATTGGCCTACACTTATTTCTTCGGCATTATCAATCATACCTTGGCGATGGTGTTGAGCGGCAACTTGCCGAAAACGGCGGAAAGCTATCAGGCACAAGCTTGGCTGACGGCATGGGGCTGTATAGTTAAAAAGTAATTCAAGTCATTAAAACTCAGAGCGGGGCGGAGGAGGATTTACTAGATGTTAGATAACATTAAAATCGGTATGATTGGGCTTGGTTACGTGGGGTTGCCGCTAGCTGTCGAGTTTGGACGAAAATATCAAACCGTAGGTTTCGATATTAACCAGCATCGAATTCAGGAATTACGCGCAGGTCGCGACCATACTCTGGAGGTTAGTGAAGAAGAACTCGCCGACGCCAAGTTACTGACTTACAGCGCAGATTTACAAGATATAGCCGATTGTTCGGTTTATATAGTCACAGTCCCCACGCCAATCAACGAACATAAACAACCTGATTTGACGCCGCTGCAAAAAGCCAGCGATTTGTTGGGTAAGGTAATAAAGTCCGGCGATATCGTCATTTACGAATCCACTGTTTACCCCGGCGCAACCGAAGAGGTGTGCGTACCGATTCTGGAGAAAGTGTCGGGTTTAACGTTTAACCGGGATTTTTATGTCGGTTATAGCCCTGAGCGCATTAATCCCGGCGATAAACAACACCGTGTCACCAATATTCTGAAGGTTACTTCGGGCTCTACGCCTGAAATAGCCGAAAAAGTAGATGCTTTATATAAAAGCATCATTACTGCGGGCACGCACAAAGCCAGCAGCATCAAAGTCGCCGAGGCTGCTAAAGTCATTGAAAATACTCAGCGCGACGTCAACATCGCTTTAATCAACGAATTGGCTTTGATCTTTAACAAACTCGGAATAGATACTGAAGAAGTATTGCTGGCAGCGGGAACTAAATGGAATTTCCTGCCGTTTCGCCCAGGTTTGGTAGGTGGACACTGTATCGGTGTGGATCCCTACTACTTAACCCATAAAGCTCAAGCGATAGGCTACAACCCGGAAGTGATACTCTCTGGCCGTCGAATCAACGATGGCATGGGTGTATATGTTGTGTCGCAATTGGTAAAGTTGATGCTGAAGAAGCGTGTGCATGTCCAGGAAGCTAATGTGTTGATCATGGGCTTGACCTTTAAAGAAAACTGTCCGGACATTCGTAACACTCGGGTGGTAGACATCATTGCCGAATTGAAGACTTATGGCGTCAATGTCGAGGTCTACGACCCCTGGGTTAATGCTGAGGAAGCGAAACACGAATACGGTATAACGCCGGTCGCTAAACCGGCAGCGGGAAAATACGACGCGATTATTCTGGCTGTGGCCCATGACGAGTTCAGAAAAATGGCGATTTCAGACGTCAGAGCTTTAGGTACGCCGCAAGCCATTGTGTATGACCTGAAATACTTGTTTCCTACTGATCAAACAGACGCAAGGCTTTAAGAATGAAGATTATGGTGACCGGCACGGCCGGTTTTATAGGCAATCATTTGGCGCTCAGATTGTTGGAGCGTGGTGACGAAGTTATTGGTGTCGATAATCTCAACGACTATTACGATGTTAACCTGAAATTGAGTCGCTTGGATCGGATCAAGGATTTTGCCGGCTATACCGATGTCAGATTGGATATTGCCGATAGAGCCGGTATGGATGCACTATTCAAAAAGCACCAGCCGCAAAAAGTGGTTAATCTGGCGGCTCAGGCCGGTGTGCGCTATTCCATCGAGAATCCGCATGCCTATATCGATAGTAATATTGTCGGTTTCATCAATATCTTGGAGGGTTGCCGGCATAATCAGGTGGAGCACTTGGTATATGCCTCAAGCAGTTCGGTTTACGGTGCCAACGAATCCATGCCGTTCTCCGTGCATGACAATGTCGATCATCCCTTGAGCTTGTACGCCGCGTCAAAAAAAGCCAATGAGCTGATGGCGCACACCTACAGCAACTTGTATCAATTGCCTACCACAGGTTTGCGCTTTTTTACTGTGTATGGGCCGTGGGGTCGCCCAGACATGGCGTTGTTTTTATTTACCAAAGCGATTTTGAATGGCGAGAAAATCAATGTATTCAACTACGGTAAGCACCGCCGCGATTTCACTTATATAGACGACATCGTTGAGGGCGTGATTCGGACCATGGATCATAACGCTTCGCCGAATCCGGGCTGGAGTGGCGAAAAACCCGATCCAGGCACCAGTAGAGCGCCTTGGCGGGTTTATAACATTGGTAACCAGAATCCGGTAGAACTGCTGTCTTATATCGAAACCTTGGAACGTTTTCTCGGTAAAACTGCCGAGAAAAATTTATTGCCGTTGCAGCCTGGTGATGTCCCGGATACGTTCGCCGATGTAGAGGCCTTGGTAGCGGATGTTGGTTATAAACCAAACACGACTATCGAGCAGGGGATTGAACGGTTTGTTGCTTGGTATCTTCAGTATTATCAGTGAATAATTTTTGATACCCCGATTGCGCAGTTTTAAACTGTGCAACAGCTTTGTATTTTAATTAGCAGATTCAAACAAAGGGTCACTCTCGATGTGGCTATCCAATAGCTTTTTAAGCTCCGTAAATATATCGGGATGAGACTCTATTACATCCCGATATGGATCGTTTTCTAAGTCGTATAGCTGATACACAGGTTTTGTATAAGTCGCTATATATATTAGTTTCCACTTTTCATTCTGTACGGAACGGCTTTTCGCGCGGATAACCGTGGGATAATGTTTTTCGTTGACTACCAGTGTGCCGGATTTTTTATCAGGAATATCCAGTAATTCAACAATATTGGGATATAAAATTTGTTCAGGATGTAAGCCAGGTATCTTTCCTAG
>NZ_JBTAFN010000004.1:0-93561 GCF_054188105.3 Methylomonas sp. Uni0009
TAAGCCTGTGATGAAATTAAATTCTATCAATGTAGTAAGCTTTGATAGTGAATAAGCTGCAATAGAACCGGGTAAGGATGTCAGAAAAAATATGACAAATAACCAAGTGGCTAACCTGGTTAGGGCGAAAACCACATAATACCCAAATTTTTTTTCTATTTCTTTTTGGATACCGGGTCCGGTACGAGAATAGTTGTGTAAGGTAAGTATTATTAATGTAATAGTAAACAGCAGTGCGGCAGCAGATGAGCAGTAGAGGGACACCAGTATTTTTTCCATCTCTATTTTATTCGATTGGATGAGTATGATTGGTGGCTAAATTATTATATTTCGATTTTTTTTGTACTGCTGTTCATTTATGCGTGCTTTTTCCGAAAACTCTTGCAATGCGAATTTTTTAATTAACATCGATATAAATACTAAATGATAAATCAAATCCCAGTAGGATAAGCCGAGGAAAGCGGTGCCAACCATATAGCAAATGATCGAGGTTCTGACCATTAGGCTGTAATGGCGTACCCATTCCATGCCTTCTACTCGTTTCGCTTGACTCGATAAACGGGTTAAGCCAAGAACGCTACCCAGTATCAGCGAAATCCATAATCCAAATGCAATAAAGCCATGCTCAGCAAGCATTTCTACGTAAGAACTGTGCCAATCCCTCATCGTGACATGTATCCAGCCATCGAATCCCGCCCCGGTAAACGGGTGGCTCAGTGCATGATTCCAGCCATCTGTCCATGCTTCGATACGTGACATGGCGGATGCGTCCTCCTCATAGGTTTCCAGAGTGTGCATGCGTCCGAACCATTCTTCAGGCAAATAGGGGAGTACAAAAAATGTACCGACAATTACTAGAGGGATCATCAAGTATTTACGTTTGCTGTTTGAGATCAGCGTAAACGTCAGAGCGATCATGGTAAGTAGTGCACCTCGCGACCATGATGATAATGAAGCGGCATAAATGATAGGAATGGATAGCAATATTCCTTTTTTAAGCCAGCTCTTCCGTACTTCTTTTTCCCATACTAGTAGCAATGGCACTGCAATCAACATCGCAACGGCAAATAAATTGTTGTCTTCGAATTGCGTATTGGGGGGGCCGTATACGCGGTGACCAAAGCCGGTTAGGATGGCAAATATACCACCTTTTACTGCAACAAGGCCGATAGAGGCGCCTATGGTGGAAATCAAATAATAGAGTTTCTCTCTGGTATTGATGAGTACCCATGTGAAATAGAATGGCACAAATACCTTTGAGACGAACAAAAATTTTTCCCAGGCAATATCCTGTAAAGGCGATTGGGTTGTGGTAAATATAAAATAGAACCAAAGTGTTATAAAAACTGAAATTCGCCAGTCCTTAGGGATGGGCTGTTTATCTTTGGTGTTGAACGTGCTGACAACAACTACCAAAAATAACACATAGTATACCGGTAGCGAACGTACCGCTCCCCAGGCATAGGCGTGCGGATTCAAGTAGCTGAATATTGCTAATGATAGCACCCCCCACCATGGTTTTTTTAATGCGGCAACTATGCAGCATATCAGAAAAATAAGAACAACTATGTCGCGCACGGAGTTTAATTTAGTAGGTTTTAATGCATTTAACTAAGCTTTTAATGGACAGATTAATTTAATTATTTATTAATAATTTGTTTTTCCAACGTGAAAAACAGCCACATATTTGCCCGAGAGAGTAGCTGATATTCATTGCCTGGCGCAGGCTATGTTTTGCGGTAAATGCCAATGCAAGCCATTGCCAAGTTTGGCGGACAATTTGCGAGATTAAGAATGGCGGTATGCCTAGGTAGGTGCGATGGTAGACCGGAAAGTCATTAATCGCTCCGCGATAGCCGGCCAGAAAATGAACATCTAAAAAGTAGCGCCGCCGCAGTCGCCAAGGTTCGACGGCGTGAAGTATTGCCATGTCCGGGCGGTAACGTATTCGGCGCTTTTGCTGGAGCAGCACATTAAACATCATCACATCTTCGCCTCCTCCTATGGTTTTACCTTTGCGGTCATACCTGCGATCAAAGCGCAATGCCGGATCGTTTCGGAATATCGCCATGTCGTATGCAATGTTGCCGGCCCAAACCGGTGTGGTGCTGTCTTCTATCCAGAAAGCTTGTTTGCCGTGATCTAGCGCACCTAGAAATCCCAACAATTCGTCGTCAAGCCATTCCGGACGCTTATGGTGCGTAAAGTCTATATCGATTCGTCCGCCAACACATTCGGCGCCTTCGCTGAAATATGCGTGTGTAACGGTTTCTAAAAGTCCGGTTAAAGGTAGTTCATCGTCGTCGATAAACACCAGAATGTCGGAATTGATTGCCTCTTGTATGGCTCTGTTGCGCGCTGCGACTATGCCTTGGTTGGGCTCGTGCACCCAGCGGAGCGTCGGGCCGGGTAGTTGCTGAAGTTGTTTCAATACCTCGCTTGTCGCGTCGCTACTGTTATTGTTGACAGCAAGAATTTCAAATGGAATCGGACAAGATTGTGCGCGCATGGCAAAGACCAGGTTCTCCAGTCTTTCCGCTCGGTTGTAGGTGCAAAAAGCGAATGTGAGCTTTTTAGAGGCTTTTTCCAGGCTCATTTTCGATATCTAAATGCAGAGAGTGGTAAAGAGTTGCCGGGCAAAGTCATGTTCTTAGGGTTTTAGGTTTTAGGCTCGGCGTAAAAGTATTGAATTCTGGTGGGGACGAATTTATGCGCTGTTTATCGCTGTTGGTTCATAGCGACGCTAAACGCTGCATTGGTATTTGTCATCAACTCGTATGACGCAGTTTATCCCAAACACGGTTCGCATAGTAGCGAGTCATCTTTTTCCACGATACGTCGTTGTCCGCAAAGTTTAGTTTGCGGGCTAGTGTGCTGACGCTGTCGCCGGAGAATATGGCAATACGCCTAACTAGGTAAGGGTTTGGTTCGCTATCGAACCAGCCGGGGCGGGTGGTGCAAGCCATACTATAGCCTGTCTGTTCGGCTATGGTGATTGAATCCGAGTTGAATCTACCAAAGGGATAGGCCAGGCTGCTGACTTGGGTTGACAATAAATCTTCGAGGACAGCTTTGGCTTTTGAAAGTTCGAATTGTTGTTGGTCGGAGCTGAGTAAGGATAGGTCTGGATGCGAGCAGGTGTGCGAAGCAACTTCCATTCCGGCTGAATGCATTTCAAGCAGTCGTTCAGTCGTTAGCATCCGTGTCTGAGTGGATGGTTTGCCTAGCCAATGGGCATGACCGCCGATGCAATCGGTAGCGATAAACCATGTGGCCTTCATCCCAAGCGTCATCAGAGGCAAAAAAGCCCCCGAATAGTTGTCTTCGTAGCCATCATCAAAAGTAATGACCACACTTTTTTCAGGTAGCGATTTGGCGCTTTGCAAGTCTTTGAACAAAACCGTTGTCCAACCTTCTTGCTGTAGATACCGCAAATGCTTCGCAAACAAGTCCGCGCTTATCGAGTAATGCGACTCGGGTTGAGCGTCGGGCGTACCGTGATACATCAAAACAATAGGGCTGCGAGTTTGGGACATGGCTTTTATCAAATGGCTTATGTTTCGTTCCTTAAAAATAAGTGTATTGCAAAAAACCAAGATTTTCAGGGAAAAGTTATCTCAGGCTGTTTTCCGGGATGCTAAGCCAGATGGCGCAGTGCGCGAAAACCCAAAAAAGCGGTGTCCATGCGAAAGTAAAATTTTTAATAACCAAGCTATTTACTCAGGATTTAAATAAGACTAAAATAGTCCTAAATGAAAAGAGAGTGTAATGTTAAGGCTGAGTAAGTTGACGGACTATGCCACGGTTATCTTGAGCTATATGGCCAGAGATACGAGTCGCGTGCACGGTGCCCTGGAGATCGCAGAAGCGACCGGCATCGCTCAACCTACGGTCAGCAAAATATTAAAGATTTTGCTGAAGGCTGGCGTGTTGAGTTCCATGCGGGGTGCCAAGGGCGGTTATGCGTTGGCAAGAGATCCTGGCCGAATTACCGTGGCCACCGTGATTAGTGCTTTGGAAGGACCGATTGCCCTGACCGAATGCACGGCTTCTCATAAAGGCTGCGATCAAGCCAGCGGTTGCCGGATTCAAGGCAATTGGCATTTGATCAACCAAAAGATCGCCAATGCGCTGGAATCGGTGACCTTAGCCGATCTGATTTTGCCTTTTAAACCGCCGGAAGAAGTCTCCATTCCGGTTAACCAGTTGTTTCGCTAATTATTGAAAAGATTATGTCTACCAGCGCACAAGAAATTGAATATCTCATCAGTCAGGAATACAAACAAGGTTTTGTGACCGAACTGGAAGTAGATACCTTTCCGCCAGGCTTGGACGAAGATGTGATTCGCCGCTTGTCCAAAGTCAAAAACGAGCCGGAGTTCATGCTGGAATATCGCCTGAAAGCCTTTCGGCATTGGCAAACCATGCCGTCGCCAGACTGGGCGCAGCTCAAGATCGATCCTATCGATTATCAAGCTATCAGCTATTACTCCGCGCCCAAATCAAAAAAAGCCGGCCCTAAAAGCCTGGATGAGGTCGATCCGGAGTTGCTGGATACTTATAAAAAACTCGGCATCCCGCTCGACGAGCAAGAGCGACTGGCTGGGATTGCAGTGGATGCAGTATTCGACAGTGTGTCGGTAGCTACTACCTTCAAAGGCAAATTGAAAGACGCCGGCGTGATTTTCTGCCCGATTTCCGAAGCCCTGCACGAACATCCTGATTTGGTGAAGCAATATCTCGGTAGCGTAGTGCCGACCGGCGACAATTTTTTCGCCGCCTTGAATTCAGCGGTATTTACCGACGGTTCCTTCGTTTATATCCCCAAAGGCGTACGTTGCCCGATGGAATTGTCCACGTATTTTCGTATCAACGCCGCCAACACCGGCCAGTTCGAACGGACTTTGATCATCGCCGACGAAGGCTCGCATGTGTCGTATCTAGAAGGCTGCACGGCACCGATGCGCGACGAAAACCAGTTGCATGCGGCAGTCGTAGAATTGGTTGCTTTGGATAACGCTCAGATCAAATACTCCACCGTACAAAACTGGTATCCGGGCGACAAAGACGGCAAGGGCGGTATCTATAACTTCGTGACCAAACGCGCCGAATGCCGTGGGCATAACTCCAAAGTGTCCTGGACCCAAGTCGAAACCGGCTCGGCGATTACCTGGAAATACCCAAGCTGCGTATTGCTGGGCGATGACTCGGTCGGCGAATTTTATTCGGTGGCTTTGACCAACAATCTGCAACAGGCCGACACCGGCACCAAAATGATCCACATCGGCAAAAATACCCGCAGCACCATCGTATCGAAAGGGATTTCCGCTGGCCGCGCGCAAAATACCTATCGCGGTTTGGTGAAGGTCGCTAAATCGGCCGAAAACGCGCGTAATCACACCCAGTGCGACTCGCTGTTAGTCGGTGACAAATGCGGTGCGCATACGTTTCCTTACGTGGAAGTGAAACAGCCGACTGCCCAGGTTGAGCACGAAGCGACCACATCCAAAATCAGTGAAGACCAATTGTTCTTTTGCCAGCAGCGTGGTTTGTCCGCGGAAGATGCGGTGTCGATGATTGTGAATGGCTTTTGTAAGGAAGTGTTTAAGGAGCTGCCGATGGAGTTTGCGGTAGAGGCGCAGGCGTTGTTGGGGATCAGCCTTGAAGGAGCTGTTGGTTAAAAGGTTTTTTGTTCCCTCTCCCTCAGGGAGAGGGCTAGGGTGAGGGGCTTTTGAATTTGAGGTGTCGTTAAGGTGTCACTATCGCGACGGATTTTTTTGAAGTCGGGTCTCGGCCCGACAGCCGAAATACTTTCTTTTGCGTGGCCAAAAGAAAGTATTCAAAGAAAAGGCCACCCGACATTCCGTCTTAATCCTGCGCTTCTCGCTTTTGACGAGGGTTTTCGGAAGGGGCTTCCTGCCCCTCCGAAAACGAGCGGCATCCCTGCCGCTCCCCTGCGGGCTATTCTCGCCAAAAGCTGCGATGCTCGGGGCGGAATAACGGGAACAACCCCGTCGCGGATTTAAAGCAGTTGGATGTTTTTTGATTGGGAAAGAATTTGTAGGATGTGCCGACGAAAGGAGGCGCATTGTTGGCGACTGTGTTCAGCACATCCGAGCTTGACCGGAACAGTAGGCTATCGTTGATTATAAATATTTTCAGGAGGCAGATAATGGCATGGGTTGAAGTGAATATGGATGGTGAAAAATACAAAGCTTTAACACACGCACTTCACGCTATAGGATTCACACCTACAAGTGGTAGACCTTATAAGGACGAAATTGATGTTGTTTGGCGTAGCGCAAGAGCACAATTAAAAAAAGATGGTTTTTGTTCTGTTATCAGGAATGGTAAAGAGCACAAAATTCAACTTTGCAGTAATAAATAGTTGAATGTGCCTAAAGCATATAATGCAGATATGGAAAATCAACAGAAATTATCTAATCCAAGGTTTTCAGAATTAATTGAGCGTAGAATATTGTGGGCAATTATTTTTATTTTAGTTTTATCAAATGTATTAACGGTAGCGAATAACTCGTTTCAAAAATCATTATATGGTCTGCTTTCTTATATTCCAGTTGAGAGTCTTCTGAAAAATAGTCTGATCAACAATCAGAAATTACTCGAATTGGAAAAACAAAATCTTCAAAAGCAAGTCCATCACATGAATGCCAGGTGGGAGTCTCATCGTTTTAGAGCAATGGGTATTTCTAAGAACATTGGTAAACGGTTGAAAGCAAATACCCAGAGGAATGTTAGCTCGATTTTCGGTGAAGCAATTCCCTATTTGGGAGCTGCTTTAGTAGTTTCAGTGACGGTTGCTGATGTTAAAGATGCTTGCGACACCATCGGAGAAATGAGTGAATTAGCTCAATCATTGGATTTTGAAACAGATAACGAAGAGCAACTCACGGTCTGCGGAACAGAGATACCAAATGTTGATGAAGTGCTTGCTTCGGTAAAACAACATCTTGAAATTTCGGTCAATCAAGCTGAGGAGCAAGCCAAAGAATCTGCTATAAATCTTTATGATGCGATTGGCGGTACTCTTAATGTATTGCTAAATAAATAGCCGGGTAGCCCGCGTAGGTCCGATTAGCGAAGCGTAATCGGATGAATGAATTTAAATAAAGAATTAATGTTTCTATTTTCGGAAATAATTTTTTAGGTATTTAGCTAACAGATCGGGTTTTAAACATGCGTCCGATTAGGCTTCGCTAATCGGACCTACTATTTCGATTTCTAGCTTTAATTTTGGGGATGGTTTTATTCCCGTATGCCGCGCCGAGCACCGGAGCTTTTGAACGGATTAGCCCGTAGGGGCGCCGCATGGATGCGGCGCGTTGCCGAAGGGGCAGGAAGCCCCTTTCGGCAACCCCGTTCAAAAGCTTCGGAGCGCAGGGAGCAAGCGGCATCCGGGTCGCCTTTTCTTTGGATACTTTCTTTTGGCGATGCAAAAGAAAGTATCTCGGCCGTCGGGCCGAGACCCGACTTTAAAACACCGTCGCGATAGCGACACAAAAACAAAGATTTAAGTGCTAGGTTTAAAAGCCTAGCCAGGCCAATGGTGACGCTGGAGCGTCGACGACTGCGTTCCCACGCCGGAGCGTGGGAACGATAAGGTTCGGAATTATTTAAAAAACTTAGGTGACTAAACGTATGCTCAGCATCAAAAATCTCCACGTAACCATCAACGATAAACCCATTTTAAAAGGCCTAACCCTGGATATAAACCCAGGCGAAGTCCACGCCATCATGGGCCCCAACGGTGCCGGCAAGAGTACCTTGTCGCACGTGTTGTCCGGCAAAGCCGGCTATACCGTTACCGAAGGTAGCGTGACTTATAACGGCAAAGACTTGTTGGAACTGGCCCCGGAAATCCGCGCCCGCGAAGGGGTGTTTCTGGCCTTTCAATATCCGGTCGAGATACCCGGCGTCAGCAACATTTATCTGTTGAAGGCGGCGTTGAATGCCATGCGCAAGCATCACGGCTTGCCGGAAGTGGATGCGATGGATTTTCTGACCATCGTCAAAAGCAAGGTGAAGCTGTTGCAGATGGACGAAAAGTTTTTGTACCGCGCGGTTAACGAAGGCTTTTCCGGTGGCGAAAAGAAGCGTAATGAAATCTTGCAAGCGGCCATATTGGAGCCCAAATTGTGCATTTTGGACGAGACCGATTCGGGTTTGGACATCGATGCGCTGCGTATCGTCGCCGAGGGCGTTAACTCACTACGTTCCGCCGAGCGTTCGTTCCTGATGATTACCCATTACCAACGCTTGCTGGATTACATCAAGCCCGATGTGGTGCATGTGTTGGCCGACGGCAAAATCGTCAAGTCCGGCGGGCCGGAACTGGCGCTGGAATTGGAAGAGCGCGGCTACAGCTGGCTGGAAGGGCAAGCGGCATGAGCGGCGCGGCGTATTTGACTTCGTACCCCGATTTGGCGGCGAGTTTGCCTGGACTGGATTTGCCTTGGTTGCAAGGTTTCAGAAATCAGGCCCTGCAAACTTTTGCGGTCAACGGTTTTCCCGGCAATCGCGAGG
Organism: Methylomonas sp. Uni0009; assembly: GCF_054188105.3. Classification (NCBI taxonomy): domain Bacteria; kingdom Pseudomonadati; phylum Pseudomonadota; class Gammaproteobacteria; order Methylococcales; family Methylococcaceae; genus Methylomonas; species Methylomonas sp. Uni0009. The sequence continues at coordinate 8,545 of NZ_JBTAFN010000004.1, forward strand.
AAGAATGGTGCTATACCAATCTGTCGGCGCTGAATAAAACCGTGTTTGCACCCAGTGCCAGTCAAGTTGTCGATGAAGATTGGTTGAACCAATACCGTTTGGAGGATGCCGCCAGTGTGGTGTTGGTTAACGGCCAATTTTCCGAGTCCTTGTCGCGACTGCAAGACATGGCTGGCAAAGTGTCTGTGTCCAGTCTGAAACAGGCTTTGCAAGACAATCCGGCTTGGCTGGAAAGCCGCTTGGGTCAGGCGGTGACTAGCGCCGAACACAATTTGGTGGCGTTTAATAACGCTTGGTTTAGCGACGGCGTAGTGATTGAAGTGGCGGCCAAACAGCAATTGGACAGACCAGTGCAGATTTTGCATGTGGTTACCCAAGCCGACGCATTGGCGGCGACCCGTAATTTGCTGGTGATCAACGAGCAAGCTGAAGCGGAAATCATCGAAACCTATGTCGGAAGCGTCGATAGTTATTTCACCGCCTCGGTTAACGAATGTCTGCTGGGCAGCAATTCGGGTTTGACGCTGTATAAAGTGCAGCTTGAAGCGGAAAAAGCCCAGCATTTTGGCGGGACTTATGTGAAGCAGGCGCGTGATAGCCGCTTCAATCATCACAATTTTGCCTTGGGTAGCGGTTTGGCGCGCAGCGATATTCATAGCGATCTGGATACCGCAGCCGAATGTTCCTTGAACGGGCTATTTGTGGTCGGCAAGCGCCAGCATATCGACAACCATACCCGTATCAACCACTTAAAACCGCACGGTATTAGCCGCGAGTTTTATAAAGGCGTGTTGGATAACAAGGCGCGTGGGGTGTTTCAAGGTCGGGTGATCGTCGCCGAAGATGCACAGCGTACCGATTCGGAAATGAACAACCGCAATCTGCTGTTATCGGCGGATGCCGAAGTGGATACCAAACCGCAGTTGGAGATTTACGCCGACGATGTGAAATGTTCGCACGGCGTAACGGCGGGGCAGTTGGAAGAAAAATCGGTGTTTTATCTGCAATCGCGCGGCCTGGATGAAGAGGCGGCCCGAAATATTCTGACCTTTGCGTTTGCCAACGAGATGGTGGATAAGGTTGATAACGCCGAATTGAAAGCCTTGCTGCTGAAAGAGTTATTAGAGCGGTTTCCGGCGATCAGCTTATAAGATAGCCGCGACCGAGACCTGAAGCGCCGGCAACGCCACTACATCGATGCTATCGGCTGCTGTCAGTACGGATTGATCCAGATAATCGCCGTCTTGCGGTTGCCGATACACTTCCAGGCACTGGTCGAGCAGATTGACTATCCAGTATTCGGTAATGCCATGGGTGGCATAAAGGCGCAGTTTTTGAGTGCGATCGAAGCGCAGAGTGCTGTCGGAGACTTCGATCAGCAATAGCACGTCGGCGGAGTTGGGGTGGCGGGTGGTGTAGTCGTTGGTATCGGGTTTAACCAGAACCAGATCGGGTTCCGGCTCGGACAAGTCGCCAAGTTGGACGGGGCCTTGTACGCGAACAGCAACCCCCTCGTCCCACAAGCGGGCAAAAATGCGATTTAAACGGTCAACATGCCCTGCATGGTTAAATCCAATTGGTGCCATAGTGAGAATTTCTCCTTCGATGAGTTCCAAGCGGCTTTCGGGCGGAAAAATTCCGGCCTCGCCCATGCGGTGCCATTCGGTGATGTCGGTGAGATGTTTTTGCGGAAAGACGGCGACCATAGTTTTATCCCATTAGCGAATCGACTCCCTCGATTCTAGTGTTTAGTACAGACGAAATCAATTAAACCAAACAGTTAGCGATGAGCATATTTCCAGTAGAACAAATCCGCGCCGATTTTCCCATCCTCGGCGAAACCATCCGTAACAAACCCTTGGTGTACCTGGATAACGCCGCCAGTTGCCAAAAACCGCAAGCGGTCATCGACAGCATCGTGCACACCTATAGTCACGAATACGCCAACATCCATCGCGGCGTGCACACCTTAAGCGTCCGCGCCACGGATAAATTTGAAGCTGCGCGGGAAAAGGTCAGGGCGTTTATCAATGCCGCCAGCGTTAAGGAAATAATTTTCGTGCGCGGGGCGACCGAGGCGATTAACCTGGTGGCGCAAAGCTACGGCAAATCGCAACTCAAAGCCGGTGACGAAATTATTATCAGCGCGATGGAGCATCACGCCAACATCGTGCCCTGGCAAATGCTTTGCCAACAAATCGGTGCGGTGCTGAAGGTCGCGCCGATGAACCGAGCCGGCGAATTGCTGTTCGACGAATTCGAAAAACTGTTGAACGCCAATACCAAACTGGTAGCGATCACCCAGATGTCCAATGCGCTGGGTACGATCAATCCGGTAGAGCAGATTATTGCCGCCGCCCATGCCAAAAACATTCCGGTGTTATTGGATGGTGCGCAGGCGATTCCGCATATGGCGGTGGATGTACAAGCCCTGGATTGCGATTTTTACGTGTTTTCCGGACACAAGCTTTACGGCCCGTCCGGCACCGGCGTGCTTTACGGTAAGCTGGCTTTGCTGGAAGCCATGCCACCCTACCAAGGCGGTGGCGATATGATTCGGCAAGTGACCTTCGCAAAAACCGAATACGCTGGATTGCCGCATAAATTTGAAGCCGGCACGCCGGCCATCGCTGAAATTATCGGCTTGGGCGCGGCCATCGATTACGTGACGGCGATTGGTATGGATAACATAGCCGCCTACGAAGCCGAGTTGCTGGATTACGCCACGCAGCAAGCCGAGCAGATCAAGGGTCTGAACATCATCGGTCAGGCGGCGCACAAGGGCGGTATCTTGTCGTTTACGCTGGACCGGATTCACCCGCACGACATCGGCACCATGCTAGACAGTTTGGGCATCGCCATCCGCGCCGGTCACCATTGCGCGATGCCGGTGATGGACTTTTACGGCGTACCCGCCACGGCGCGGGCCTCGTTTGCCATGTACAATACCCGCCAAGAAATCGATGTGTTGATGCAAGGCATCAAGTCCCTAATAGAGGTGTTTGGCTAATGTTTGAAGATTTACGCGATCTATACCAAGAGGTCATATTCGACCACAACCGCAATCCGCGCAATTTCCGGGTGATGGCGGATGCCAATCGCCAAGTGGAAGGTTTCAATCCTTTGTGCGGCGATAGGCTTACGCTGTTTTTGAAAATCGACGATCACGTGATTAGCGACGCCAGTTTTCAAGGTTCTGGTTGTGCGATTTCCACGGCGTCCGTATCGCTGATGACCGAGATTGTCAAAGGTAAAACCGAAGCCGAGGCCGATGCCTTGTTCAAGCAGTTTCACGAAATGACCACCGGCAAAACCGAGGAAATTAATCTGGAGGCCATCGGTAAATTGGCGGTATTGGCCGGTGTGCGCGAATATCCTGCCAGGGTGAAATGCGCGACTTTGGCTTGGCATACGCTGGATGCCGCTTTGAAAAACGAAGCCCAGTCTATTTCCACCGAATAAGTTATCGCGTGTGACGAGCTTGTCCGAACAGGGGGCGGTTGTCTATGCCGATGGCTCGGTGTTGTCCGCCAGTCAGGCGCTAGCCGAACGCTTGGGCTGGCCCTTGCTGGCCTTGCAGTGTTTACCCACCGAATTGCCGCAAACGTTCTTCCTTTGTTACCGGGATGCTTGTCTGAAGTTACTGGACAAACAAACCCTGAAAAAGGGCGGTTTGGCGGTCGATGTGGATCCGCGTCCCGGCGAACAGCATTCCTATCCAGCGCCCAAAAAAGACTTGTTGGCGCAGGCCATCGGCAAGAAAACCAAAACCGTTGTCGATGCCACGACCGGTTGGGCGCAAGACAGCTTGGTGCTGTTTCGCATGGGTTATCAATTGACCTGCATCGAGCGCTCGCCGGTGATGGCCGAATTGATTGCCGATGGTTTTCAGCGTCTGGCGCAGAAGGATTGGGTGCTGAACCGGAAGTTGCAAACGCCCGAATTACTGGTCGGAAACGCCATCGAATTACTGGGCGGTTTATCGGAAAAGCCGGATTGTATTTATCTGGACCCGATGTTTCCCGCCAAGCGCAAGCAAACCGCGGCGACTCGCAAATCGATGGCCATACTGCGCGACATATTGGGTGATGATCTGGATAGGGCGGAATTGTTCGCTGCGGCCTGGCAGGCTACCGGCAAGCGGGTGGTAGTGAAAAGCCCCGATTATGCGGAGCCGCTGGGCGGCAAACCTAGCGAAACTTATCAGGGCAAATTGCTCCGATACGACGTTTATCTAAAATAAATGGGCAGACGCAGCCCAACCCAAACGAGGCAAGCATGAGTGATTGGATAGATGTTGTAGCCGAATCGGCACTGGCAAATGGCGAGCATGTGCTGGTCGATGTCGATGGCACCGATGTGGCGATTTTTAAAATCGACAACCAATGTTATGCGATCGAAGACGTGTGCACCCATGACGGCGCTGAAATCGCCAGTGGCGAGTTGGATGGCGACGAAATCGTCTGCCCGCGCCACGGCGCCCGGTTTTGCGTGAAAACCGGCGCGGTAAAATGTGCCCCGGCTTACGAAGATGTGGCTACTTTTGCGGTACGGATAGTTGACAGCCGGATACAAGTCGAGAATCCTAACTAAACCGGCGCCAGGCAAAAGATAAACGGCGAAAAAAGCCAGTCGGCGTTAGAATTCCCGATCTTTCGCGATTCAACCGTAACAACTCCCGCATCATCATGGAACACTTCATCTGGAATATAGACCCTATTCTCGTCGACTTCGGCTTCTTGAAAATCCGTTGGTACGGCTTGATGTTCGCATCGGGCTTTGTCGGCAGTTTTTTGACCATGCAATGGATTTATCAACGCGAGGGCAAAAACATCGAAGAGCTGGACACGCTGCTTTGGTACATGGTGATCGCCACCATCGTCGGTGCGCGCCTGGGTCATACTATGCTCTACGATCCTGCTTATTATTTGTCTCACCCTTTGAAAATCCTGGCAGTATGGGAGGGCGGTTTGGCCAGTCACGGCGCGACGCTGGGTATCATTCTGGCTTTATATTTATACCGGCGCAAATACGGTGATAGTTATTTCTGGTTGTTGGATCGCGTCAGTATCCCGACCGCCCTGGCCGGTGCACTTATCCGGATCGGCAATTTCTTCAATTCCGAGATTTTAGGGATTCCGTCAGAACAACCCTGGGCCGTGGTGTTTGCGCGGATCGATCCGCTGCCGCGCCATCCGGTACAGCTTTACGAAGCGGCGTGTTATCTGCTGATTTATGGGATTTCGTTGGCGATTTATAAAAAGCACGCGGATAAACCCGGTTTTGTGTTTGGCTGTTTCATCAGCATGCTGTTCAGCGTGCGGTTTGTCCTGGAATACTTTAAAACCGAACAAGCCATGTACGACACCGGGGTGATGTTCACCACCGGCCAGCTACTCAGTGTGCCGTTCGTGCTGGCCGGCATTGGCTGTATCGTGTGGGCTATGAAAAACCATCAGCCCAAGCCTGTCGCTTAATCGTTTATAATCCCCGGCTTTTAATCGCCGGGGTTGCCCGGCGTATGCTGCCCCGTTGGGGTATCCGTTTCGGTTTTGAGAGTTCATGCAAGAAATTAATCCCATTAAATACAAGATAGCCGACCTGCGTGAACGTAGCGCCGGTCTGAAAAGCTATCTGGATTTCGATACAAAAAGTGAGCGTTTGGTGGAAGTGCTGCGCGAACTGGAAGATCCGGCGATCTGGAATAAACCGGAACAAGCGCAAGCCATGGGCAAGGAACGGGCAATGTTGGAAGGCATTGTCAATACTATCCTGGAACTGGAACAAGGTCTGTCCGACGCGGAAGAATTGCTGTTAATGGCGGTGGAAGAAAACGACGAGGACACCGTCGATACCGTGGCCGCCGATCTTGAAGAGTACGAAAAGAAAGTCGCGGCGTTGGAATTTCAACGCATGTTCGCCGGCGAAATGGACCCGAACAATGCGTTTTTGGATATTCAGGCCGGTTCCGGTGGTACGGAGGCGCAGGATTGGGCATCCATGATCGAACGCATGTATTTGCGTTGGGGCGAGGCGAAAGGCTTTAAAACCGAGTTAATCGAGGAATCGCCGGGTGACGTGGCCGGTATCAAAAGCGCGACCATCAAGTTCGAAGGGCCATATGCTTTTGGCTGGCTACGCACCGAAACCGGCGTGCATCGCTTGGTACGAAAATCGCCGTTCGATTCCGGCAACCGCCGCCACACTTCGTTTGCCTCGGTATTTGTTTCACCTGAAATCGACGACGATGTGGAAATTGACATTAATCCCGCCGACTTGCGTATCGACGTTTACCGCGCCAGCGGTGCAGGTGGTCAGCACGTCAACCGAACCGAATCCGCAGTGCGGATTACCCACGGTCCCAGCGGCATCGTCACCCAATGCCAAAGCGATAGGTCGCAGCATAAAAACAAAGACACGGCGATGAAGCAACTGAAAGCCAAATTGTACGAAATGGAAATGCTGAAACGTAGTGAAGGCTTGCAGGCGATTGAAGATTCCAAATCTGACATCGGCTGGGGTAGCCAGATTCGTTCCTATGTATTGGATCAATCTCGTATCAAGGACCTACGTACCAATGTCGAAACCGGCAATACCCAGGCGGTGTTGGATGGCTCGCTGGATCAGTTTATTGAGGCTAGTTTGAAGAGCGGGTTGTAAGTTTGATAATCATTAATTACGTCGTCGCCAAAGCATGAGTGGTGTGTTTGAATGACACAAAATAACAACGAATTTTCATCTTTATCTGATCATGAACTCGTGGATGCGTATGGGCATTCTGGAGACCCTTGGGTTCATGAAATGATTAGAGCAGAAGAACGTCGGCGCATGGCCGAGCGTGCTTTAGCTCAAGCGACAATATCCAACAAAATCGCAATCGCTTCTTTGGTGATAGCATTTGCAAGCCTAATTGTTGCGATTCTAGCATTACTTAAAACTGATTGACGCACACTGGGCATCATAGGGAAACGCTCCCGCTTTACTTCAAGCTCTGAATTTACTGTCGGAGGGACTATGAAAGGTTTTTCACGGATTACGTTTGACGCTACGGTGATGGGCGGAAAACCCTGTCTGCGAGGACTAAGGGTGACAGCGGGAATGCTTGTTGGTTTGGTGGCCAGTGGCTATTCGACCGAACAGATACTGGAGTTGTACCCTTATTTGGAAGCCGATGATGTTACGGAAGCCCTTCGTTTCGCCGCGTGGAGAGCCGAGGAGATTGAGTTACCATTGAATGCCGCGTGAAAATATTATTGGACATGAATTTATCCCCTGCTTGGACAGGTGTGCTAAACCAAGCAGGGTTCGATTCCGTACACTGGTCCACAGTCGGCCCTGCGGATGCTCCAGACGTTCAGTTATTTAAATGGGCCAGGGAAAATGAAGCCGTGGTATTTACCCACGATTTGGATTTTGGCGCGCTGTTAGCGTTGACTGGTGTGGAAGCACCGAGCGTGTTTCAAATTCGTACCCAAAATATTTCACCACAAGTGCTCGGACCGAGAGCTATTGAATTGTTGCACCGCTTCAAAACGGAGCTTGATAATGGTGCTTTGATCGTTGCCGACGAATTGCGCGAAAGAGTAAGGTTGTTGCCCTTAAGTCGCTAAATTTAAGCCTAATTTATCTCTATATAATAATTTTTGAAAATGTCAGAACTCGAACACGACGAACAAGAACAGATCAAACAACGCCGCGAAAAACTTAACGCCCTGCGCGAAGAAGGCATCGCATTCCCGACCGATTTTCGGCGCAATGTGGTGGCCGGTGAATTGTTGGCCGAATACGGCGATAAATCTGAAGAGGAATTATTAGCCGAACCGATTCGGGTGAAGATCGCCGGGCGGATGATGACGCGGCGTATCATGGGCAAAGCCAGTTTCTGCCATTTACAGGATATGTCGGGACAGATACAGGTCTATGTCGCGCGCGATAATCTGCCGGAAGGGGTTTACAACGACCAGTTCAAGAAGTGGGATATCGGCGACATTATCGGTGCGGAAGGCATCTTGTTCAAAACCAAGGTCGGCGAACTCAGCGTCAAAGTCGATGACATTCGACTGCTGACCAAAGCCTTACGGCCGCTGCCGGAAAAATTCCACGGTATCGCCGATCAAGAGATCAAATACCGTCAGCGTTATCTGGATTTGATCATGAGTGACGAGACGCGCAAAACCTTCCTAATGCGTTCGAAAATCGTCAATTACATCCGCGAATTTTTGATCGCGCGCGACTTCCTGGAAGTGGAAACACCGATGATGCAAGTCATCCCCGGCGGCGCGACTGCCCGGCCATTCACCACTTTCCATAATGCGCTGGATATGGAACTCTATCTACGTATCGCGCCGGAACTGTATCTGAAAAGACTGGTGGTGGGGGGGTTCGAACGGGTTTTCGAGATCAATCGTAACTTCCGCAACGAAGGTCTGTCGACCCGCCACAATCCCGAATTCACGATGATGGAGTTCTACCAAGCCTACGCCGAGTATGGCGACTTGATGGATCTGACCGAAGCGATGCTGAAAGGCATAGCCGAAGATGTGGTAGGAAATAGCGTTATTGAATATCAAGGTGATCAATACGATTTCGGCAAACCGTTCGCGCGGATGACAGTGTTGGAGTCGATTTTGCATTTCAACCCCGAATTGACTTTGGCTGATCTGACGGCTCGGGAAGCGGCCGTGAAAGTTGCCGAGAATTTAAAGATTCCGGTTAAAGACAGTTATGGCTTGGGCAAGGTGCAAATCGAGATTTTCGAAAAAACCGTCGAACACCGCTTGATGAATCCGACTTTTATTACCGCTTATCCGGTGGAAGTATCACCGCTGGCGCGCCGTAACGACAACGATCCGCATGTCACCGACCGCTTCGAATTCTTCGTCGGCGGCCGCGAGATTGCCAACGGCTTTACCGAGTTGAACGATGCTGAGGACCAAGCCGAGCGCTTCCAGAAACAGGTCGAGGAAAAAGAAGCCGGCGACAACGAAGCCATGCATTTCGATGCCGATTACATTACTGCGTTGGAGCACGGCATGCCGCCCACCGCCGGCGAGGGCATTGGTATCGACCGTTTGGTGATGCTGTTTACCAACTCGCCGAGCATTCGCGATGTGCTGTTGTTCCCGCACATGCGTCCCAAAAACTGATGTCACAATCAGACGTCTATGCCGTGTTATCGCTATTGGATTTAAGAGAAAATTATGAGCGTTGAAGCCAAAGAATTTAAAAATGCCCTGAAATTATGGGCCAGCGGTGTGACAGTGGTGACAACCCAAGGGCGCGATAATCAGCCCCGAGGCATGACCGCCACGGCGTTTAGCAGCGTGTCCGTGGAGCCGCCGCAAATATTGGTCTGCCTTAACCAAGCGACCGATACCGGTGCTGCATTGCTGGAAAGCCGCCGCTTCGCCGTGAATATTCTGAATAGTGCACAAGAAGACGTTTCCAATCAATTTGCCGGCAGTACCACCCAAGAACAGCGTTTTGCCAGCATTGCTTGGCAAGCCGGTGAAAATGGCGCGCCTATTTTGAACGAAGCTCTGGCGGCACTGGAGTGTCGGGTAGTGCAACAAGTTCAGGCCGGTAGCCACTGGGTGATTATCGGTGAAGTCGATAGCGTGGTTTGCCGGGAAGGTGAGCCTTTGCTTTATTACCATTCCGCTTACCGCACGGTGGCGGCGCAAGATTAAGCCAAAAATCCTCGTTGCGATTGTTGCTTGATAGAGCAGACAATTGTCGTATACCCGACAAATTTCTCATGAATTGTGTGTGAATAGACGCGATTGTTGCCGGGTTTGTTGATTTGTAACGCCATGAACCGCATGAAAAATAACGGTCATATAGATATGGCCGATTTTTTGCTTATGAGAGATTGGATTTTATCCATCTTTCAGAGTTATCACGGAGTTATCAATGTCAATCAAGGTTATCAAAGAGTTTTCTGAAAAATCCAAAAGCGATGAGGGCTTGAAAGAAAAGCTGAAAGCCTGTCTCAAAATCAAGGAGCTATTGTTATTGGGTAAGGAATACGGGTTCGAAATCGATGAAGTGGAATTGTATCCACCCAACGAACCGCAATTTGTTGAAGAACAGCTTTCAGAAAAACTTGCCAAAGCTCTGCTCAGAGTTTAACGATTGAGTGCCATCCTGCTTCCCGGCGGGGTGGCACCGTTATCGGTAAGGCGTAAAACGGCAGTCCGTAAATTCTAAAAACGACTCGACAACGGTAAACTACACGTTTGCGGCTATCGAGGAGTTTTCAAACATGTTCAATGCTATCCACGCTCCCCAACTGATGGGGATACTCAATGTCACTCCCGATAGTTTTTCCGATGGCGGCAAATTTACTGGCGTGGCGGCAGCGATAGCTCAAGCTGAAAAAATGATCGCTGAAGGCGCCGATATTATCGATGTCGGCGGTGAGTCGACGCGGCCTGGCTCCGATCCCGTTATGGCGGATGAGCAAATTCGCCGAGTGGTGCCGGTGATTAACGCGATCCGTGCGAACAATCCCCAAGTTCAAATCAGTATAGATACCACCTTAAGTCAGGTTGCAGCATCAGCGGTGACGGCGGGGGCGAGTATCATCAACGATGTCTCGGCCGGCCAAGGCGACCCTAAGATGTTGGCTTTTGCGGCAACAACGCAACTTCCCATCATCCTGATGCATATGCAGGGCACGCCCAAAACCATGCAAGATAGGCCGCATTACGACGACGTGTTGACCGAGGTACTCACCGCTTTGCAACAACGCATTTCAGAAGCATTGGCGGCAGGCGTGTTGCCGGAAAACATCGCGATAGATCCAGGGATCGGTTTTGGCAAAGGCAAACAGGACAATATCGATCTGTTGGCGCATTTATCCCGCTTCGTCGACTTGGGTTATCCCGTGTTATTGGGAACCAGCCGCAAGCGCTTCATGGGTAGCATCTGCAATGTCAGCGAACCCGCAGAGTTGGTTACCGCGACAGCCGTGACCACGGCGTTAGGGGTGATGGCGGGGGTACAAATGTTTCGGGTTCATGATGTCAAAGCCAACCGGCAGGCAGCGGATGTGGCGTGGGCCATCAAGCTGGCGCAGTGATAGATCTAGATCTGCGTTTGCAGGTATTGCAGGCTAAATTGGCGGTATCGCCGCTGACTAAGATCAACGACCCAGAGTTAACCAACCGACAGTTGGAGTTGTGGATCAAGCGCGATGACTTGCTACATCCGATTATCTCCGGCAATAAATGGCGCAAGCTCAAATATATCCTCAATCAGGCCTTACACAATGGCGCCGACAGTATCGTCAGCATGGGCGGCGCCTATTCCAATCATTTACACGCCCTGGCTTTTACCGGTAAAGCCTTGGGGCTGAAAACCATAGGCTATATTCGCGGCGAGCGGCCCACGCAACTTAATGCCACGCTGCATGATCTGCTTGATTGGGGCATGGAGCTGCGTTTTGTGTCGCGTAGCGACTACAGGCAATTGCGCGACTACAAAGGTCACGACAGCTTACCTGAACTGCAGGCCGGCCAATATTGGTTGCCGGAAGGCGGAGCTACAGACTTGGCTTTGCAAGGCGTTGCCGAACTGGTCGATGAAATTGACGTCGGCTTTCATACGCTGGCCGTTGCCTGCGGCACGGGCACCACTTTGGCAGGTTTGCTTACCTCGCCGCTAACTCAACAGGCTATCGGTGTGGCAGCGCTGAAGGGTGGCGACTTTCTAATCGACGATGTCGAGCAATTGCTGAATAAACGGGGAATGAACAGTCATGCGGACTGCCGAATTTTAGTGGATTACCATTTCGGCGGTTTCGCCAAAACGACGCCGGCTTTGTTGGCGTTTATGCAGGATTTTCAACGGCAACACGGTATCGAGCTGGAACCGATCTACACCGGAAAATTGCTGTTTGCGCTCTACGATTTAATCCGGAAGGGGTATTTCCCGGCTGGGCAGCGGATAGTGGCAATCCATACCGGCGGTTTGCAAGGCAAGCGCAACTAGCATTTCTGGTGGTTTTACCGGTTAAAAATCAAATAGATATTGAGTCATTACTCAAAATGGTGATAATAGCCGCTGCCTAAAAAATAATAACAAGGTGGCACCGTGGTTGCGCAGATCATTTCATTCCCCGAGCAAAAAAGTAGCAATAAACTGGCGGTGTCTTTCCGCTTTTTACTGAGTTTGTATGCCATTGTGCCGCTGTGTTTATTGGTCCTTTGGCTAGACGAATTCGGCTTTAATTTTGCATTACGCGATATGCTGCCCAGTAGCCCCACGCATTTTTTGTTGTTTCAAATTTTGTTCGGTACTCCGCATATCGTCGCTAGTAACCTATTATTGGTCAGTCATCAGGACTATCTGCAAGCCTTTAAAGGCAAATTAATCGCCATGACTTTGTTCATCATGGTGTTTTTCGGTATCGGCAGCCTGTTTATTCCATACCGTGCGCTATACATCATTACCGCTTGCTGGACGGTCTATCACGTTTTGAAGCAACAGCATGGTATCGCCAAAGCCGCTTGCCGCTTGCCGGGCTGGGCGTTTTACCTGCAACTGTGGCTCAGCGTCGGTGCCGGTATCTTCATTTACATGGGGATTTTTCTGAAAAACAGCCTGGAGCCGGAACAAGCCGCCCAAGTGTTGCAAATTGCCAGCGTGCTGACGACGGCTTTGGTTATCAGCACGGTGTTTTGCCAACGTTACGTGCCCAGCCGCTTGGGTATCTATTTTTTGTGGGCCAACACACTGCTGGTCGTTAGCAGTTGGTATGTTTACAGCCAGCAGTATTATTTTCTGGCGATCTTGATGCCGCGCTTGGTGCACGATATTACCGCTTACAGTTTTTACGTGACTCACGACGTGAATCGTCACAGCGAACAGCCGCAGAATAATTTGTTCCTAGCTGCAACGGCGATTCGATTACCTGTTTGGCTGGTATTGCCGCTGCTGTCGTTTGTTTTGACCTACCTGTTACAGGCTTATGGCGACGATCTGGTCAATTTATTGCTGCAAACCCTGTTTTCCACGCAAATTTATAAAGCCGTCACCTTGGGTTTTCTTGGATATTTGGCCTTGATGCATTATTACACCGAGGCGTTTGTGTGGGCCGCCGGCTCGCCGCTAAGGCGTTATATTCGCTTTAGCGGCGTCTAATCGCCTAGTGCGGCAGCGTGTAACCCACTTTAATGGTGACCTGCCAATGCGCGACCTTGCCGTTATCGATATGGCCGCGGGTTTCCACCACTTCAAACCAACGCATGTTTTGGATGGTTTCGCCGGCTTTGGCGACGGCGTTCTCGATGGCTTGTTGGATGCCTAGGCTGGATGAGCCGGTTAGTTCGACTTTTTGATAGACATGTTCTGGCATGTTATTTACTCCGCTTGAGGGTTGAATAAGGCTTGATAGGCGCGCGCGGCCGCTTCCGGTTCATGGTCAAATACGCCGCCTATCACCGCCAATAAGTCTGCGCCCGCCGCCAATAAAGTTCCACCGTTTTCCGGCAGAATGCCGCCGATGGCGACTATTGGCACATTTATAAATTGTTTGGCGCGATGCAGGCTGATAATGTCGGCGGGGGCGGCCAACGGTTTTGAACCGGACGGGAAGAAGCGGCCGAATGCGACGTAGTCGGCGCCGGCAGCGGCCATGTTCTGGGCTTTGTCCACATCGTTATAACACGATACCCCAATGATGGCGTCCGGACCCAACAGGCGCCGCGCTGCAGCGATTTCGCCATCGTCGCGACCTAGATGCACACCGTCAGCACCGATACTCATCGCCAACTCGACGCTGTCGTTAATCAACAGGGGGGCATCGTAGGCATGGCAAACTTCCAACAAAAGCCGCGCTAATTGCGGCGCATCCAGCGGATTTTTGTCGCGGTATTGAATCACTCTGGCACCGCCGTGCAAGGCCGCTTCGACGTCTTTTACAATTTGGGAAATCGTTTTGTTTTCGGGCTGGGTGATGGCGTACAAACCCTGGCGCGGAAATTTCATGCTTCTACCCAAAACAGCCGGTCGGGGTTGTATTGACCTTGTCCCGGACGGTAGGCGGCGGCTAGCGACTGCCAAGTAAATTCCTGAGCTTCGCTAACGGCGGTAAATACGTCCAGGCCTTGCGCCAACAGCGCCGCGCTGGCGCTAGCCAATGTACAGCCCGAGCCGTGATAGCTGTGCGGCAAGCGCTCCCAATTAAAGGTTTCATTCAGATCGTCAGGCATGTACAAACGGTTATGCACTAGCTCCGAGCTTTCGTGAGTGCCGGTGATCAGCACGTATTCGGCTCCCTTGCCTTGCAAGAAACGGCCGCAGTCGCCCAAATCGTTTTGTCCGGACAGGCGTCGGGCTTCCTCGCTGTTGGGCGTCAATAAGGTGGTCAACGGCAGCAGTTGCTCGACGATGACATCAATTAGTCGTTGGCCGGCCAATGCAGTGCCGCCGCCGGCTGCTAGTACCGGGTCCAACACCACCGGAATAGCCGGATGTTGCCGCAAAATTTGCGCAATCGCTTCGGCTACAGCGGCGTCGCCAATCAAACCGATTTTGAATGCGGAGACTTTAAAATCGGCCAACAGGGTTTTTGCCTGAGTGAGAATGTCCTCCGGCTGTTGCGGAATCAGCTTGTTGACGTTGCGGCTGTCTTGTTCGGTTAAGGCGGTGATGATGCTAGTCGCATGGCATTGATGGCTGATGATGGCTTCGATGTCGGCTTGCACGCCGGCGCCGCCGCTGGGATCGTGGCCGGAAAAACAGACTACCACCGGGCGGTTGCGGCTCATAAGCCGTCTCCATTCAGCAAGGCTAGAAACTCTTGTTCGCTGATGACGCTGACGCCTTTCTCGCGAGCGGCGTTGGTTTTATTGGCGCCGACATTGTCGCCAGCGACCAGATAGTCGGTTTTCGCCGACACCGAGCTACCGACTTTAGCGCCTTTGACTTTGGCAAGTTTGCTCAAGTCGTCGCGGCTGCCGCTGTGCAGGGTGCCAGTGAACACCAAGGTTTTGCCGGCTAGCGGATGGGCGTTGTCTGTGGCTTGGTTTTGCGTTGGGGTGAGAGTAAAACCCAGCGCCATCAGGCTGTCGAATAAAGGTTTGATTTTGCCAAAGCCTTCGGTGATTACCGCGGCGGTTTTTTCCGCAAAGCCCTCGATGGCGACGATGTCGGCTTCGCTGAGATTGAAAATCTCCGGCAACGCATAATGTGCCAGCAGCCGTTCGCAGTTGCCCAGACCCATTCGAAATACCCCAAACGCGGACAGAAAACGCCAGTCTTCGATGGCTTCGTTGCGGCTACGCACTAATTGATCGACCAGGTTTTGCGATTGTTTGGGGCCGAAGCCCATGCTTTCAAATCGTTCGGCTGTTAAGGCGTAAATCTGGTCGACGCGGCGGATGCCGTATTCGTAAAGCTTTTTGATCGTCGCGGCGCCGAAGCCGTCGTTGTTTTTCAGCACCCGGAAGAAATGTTCCATGCTGTTGCTGATTTGCGCCGGGCATTCCAGGTTGTTGGGGCAGACTAAATAATCGTTGTCCCAAATCAATTCGTGGCCGCAACTGGGGCAGGCGCTGGGTACTTCCGGCTCGGTCGGAAGCAACACCGCCTCGATTTTGGGGATGACCTCGCCGGAGCGGGCCAAGCGGATCAGCGCGCCAGGGCCAATGCCTTTATCCAATACCATTTTGTAATGATGGGCGGTGGCTCTTGACAATAGGGCGCCGCTAAGGCGCACCGGTTCCAGCTCGGCGACCGGCGTGATGCGGCCGGACCTTGAGGTTTGTGGCGTGACGCCAATGACGACGACTTCGGCGGTCTCCAGGTTTTCCTTATAAGCCAGCTGCCAGCGGTGGTGGTGGCGGGTGGCGCCCATTGCTTGTTTGAGTGGTTCGTCGACGATTTCCAGAATCACGCCGTCGACGTCGTAATCCAGCTTATGCCAGATGTCTTTGACGATGGTATCGAAGTTATCTATCAGTTCCTGCCAGACGCCCTCCCAGCAAGGCAATATAGCAAACGGATAAAACACGGCGGCATGATCGGCAATCGCGCGTTCGGCGTGCTCGTCCAGTTCCTTTTCCTTGATCACGCTGGCCTGGAAGTTACGGGCATTGTCGAAAAATTCGGCCAGATTGGCGTCGAAATAACTGCGGCTGACCACGATTTCACCGGCGCCCAGGCCACGTTGGCCTTGATTGGCGACTTGCAAGCCGCGCTCGAATACGCGGGTAATGTCGGTGCCCTTACGGCCGTCGCCGCGGGTATACAGCATCCGGCCGTCGTCATAGGCGGCGTAACCATCCAACTTGGGCGTGACTTTAAAAGTCAGTTCGGCAAAATTTTTATCCAATTCCAATGCAGCCTTCTCGATACGGCTGGCCCAACGCTCCACTTCTTCGCGGCCATAGGCTTTGTCGGTGGAGAGCATCACGGTTGGCAGATCGACGGTTTTACCCGCGAAAGCGGGTTCCGGCTCGACTGTGTGCAACAGCGGATGCTCGGGCTGACGTTTTTTCAGTTCTGCCAGATAAACGAAGTCGTAATCGGCATCGCTGATAATCGGTTCGCCGCCGCGATACAAAGCGTTGGCAATCTCCAGGAACGTCACTAATTCACTGTCCGTGACGGTATGCAGCAAATCCGCGTGTGTGCACAATTCGCAAAAACGATTCTCACCAAGATCGTTCGAACTTAGCGTGGTCTGCAAAAGAATAGCTTTTTGACTGTCGGTAAGCATGCCGGGGATAGATGTGTCGGGTAGGGCGGCGATTATAGAGGATAATATCGCAAAAAAAAGGCGGGAGAGAGAACTCGCCCGCCGAAGCATCTATCTTTCAAGAGGATCATGTCAACGGTAGGAAATCGCGTGACATGGGCTTAATATAAAGTTTTCTAAGGAACAAGCGTTGATCTAGGTCAATGTTTGGCGGGTTATTGAATAGCCTGTTCTTCAGCCGTGTTGGTGGCGGGGTGGCAGGTTTTACACAAGCCGTGAATTTCAATGGTTTTACGCTGCGGTACGAAGCCGGCATCGCCAAGTTCTTTGGATAATGCGCTGAGTACCGAAGGCGCGGCGCGCTCCTGAACCGTATGGCAGGCGGTGCAGATTAACAGTAGTTGATCGTGTTGAGTGCCGGAGCAGTGGCAGCCGACGAACGCATTTAAACTCTCCACCCGATGAATCAGGCCTTGTTCCAACAGAAAATCCAAGGCCCGGTAGACTGTCGAGGGTTTTGCGGCGTCGTTTACCGGCCTGATTTGATCCAGCAAGTCGTAGGCTTTAACGGCCTTATGACTGTTCCAGATCAGCTCCAAAATCTTATGGCGGATGGGGGTCAGTTGTACGCCGCGCGTTAAGCAAAGTTGTTCGGCTACACTTATCGCCCTGTGGATGCATACGTTATGGTCATGCTCTGGTGCCGGGAAAGTTGCTTGGTCGGTCATTTTGCAAAGGGTGATTGGGTTCATTCATTTTGTGGATGCGGTAAGTTATAGTGCCAGCATAAACAACCCATTTCAAATCGAATTACCAAATAAATTTTGTGTGTTTTTAATGCGCGCGGTTAAGCGCCATAGTGTGGTTGTTTGGCGGTTTCTCGGCGGACTTTTGCGAGCGGCTATAAGTAATTTTGAGGCAATAAATGAGAAGGATTACATTCCTGGTTTATGCAGTGCTATGGATTTTGTTGATTAGCCTGAACCTTTACCAGCAAGTCACGGATACCAAACAGTACGCGCAAAAAATTGCCACGCGGCAGGCAGAGATGTTTTTCGATCATATCGTCTTGATCAGAAAATGGAATGCGTTGCACGGCGGCGTTTACGTGCCTATCACCGAGAGTACTCAGCCCAATCCTTACCTGGAAGTTCCTCATCGCGATGTAGAGACCACCGATGGCAAGCACCTGACTTTAATTAATCCAGCTTATATGACTCGGCAGCTCTCGGAAATGGGTGACGAATCGGATATTGCCTTTCATATTACCGGTTTTAATCCGATTCGCCCGGAAAATCGGCCGGACCAATGGGAAGCAGAGGCATTGTTGGCGTTCCAGCAAGGTCAAAAAAGTGTGAGCAGTATCGGCACTATCAACGGGCAATCTTTTTATCGTTACATGGCGCCGCTGCATGTCGATCAAAGTTGCCTCGTTTGCCATCAGCGGCAAGGCTATAAAGAGGGCGATATTCGCGGCGGTATTAGTGTCAGTATTCCCAGTGCCAGTATCGATGCTTTTGTGAGCGAGCGTCTGGAGCATTTGACAATCACCCATGCAATTGTGGCAGTTATCGGTTTGATCGTATTGCTGTTGTCTTATTTGGCGCAAGCCAGACTAAGCCTGCGCCTGGATAAAGCCAAAAGCCGTATGCAACTGGCGTATCTGGATTCGTTGACCTTGCTACCCAATCGCCGTTACTACGATGCCTTTGTAAAAAGGGAGTGGAAGCGCGCCTTGCGGCATAAATATCCTATCTCGATGATCATGATAGACATCGATTTCTTCAAGCTATACAACGACAATCTCGGACATATCGAGGGCGATCATTGTTTGCGGCAAGTGGCTAAAACCTTGAAGCGTTTCTTTAGAAGGCCGGGCGATTTGATTGCACGTTACGGTGGCGAAGAGTTTTGCGTGGTCGCGGCCTGCGATGCCGAACAAATCATGGTGTTGGCCGAAATTCTGCGTAAAGCCGTCGAGAATATGCGTCTGCCGCATCCGGCTTCCAAAATTTCCGAATTTGTGACTATCAGTCTTGGCGTTGCCAGTATCGTTCCGAGTGACGACCTGTCTTTCGAAAGCCTGCTGCACGCTGCGGATCAGGCGCTATACGATGCCAAGGCCACCGGTAGAAACCGGGTTGGCAAACGCCGGGTTTGAAACGATGGCCAGGGCCGGTGTTTGACCGGCCCTGGCCATGTCAGTTACGAATATTTTTCCAATAGTTTGGCATGAGCGGCTGCCAAGCGAGCCACGGGAATGCGCGGCGCGGAACACGATACATAGTTCAAGCCTAGGTCGTGAACGAATTTAATCGAACGCGGATGGCCGCCGTGTTCGCCGCAAATGCCTATTTTCAAATCCGGGCGCTGCTGACGACCCAGTTCCACGGCCATTTTCATCAGTTTGCCCAAGCCCTCAATATCCAGCGTTTCGAAGGGGTTGTCTTCCAGCAGGCCTGATTCTTCGTACAGCGGTAAGAATTTGTTCTCGGCATCCTCGCGGGAGAACGAGAACGTGGCCTGGGTTAAATCGTTGGTGCCGAATGAAAAGAAAGCAGCCGTCGCGGCCAGACGGTCGGCACGGGTACATGCCCGCACCGTTTCAATCATTGTGCCGAACTTGAAGTTGAGCTTGAGTTTGTATTGCGCTTCCACTTCAGCTTGAATCTCGTCGACATAGGTTTTCACGGTTTTCAATTCCTGTGCGGTGATCACCTGCGGCACCATGATTTCCGGTTCGACCGGAATCCGTTGTTTCACGCACAATGCCGCCGCTTCCAGAATTGAACGGATCTGCATTTTGTAGATTTCCGGATAGCTCATACCCAGCCTGACGCCGCGATGACCCAGCATTGGGTTAACTTCGTACAGCTCCAGCACTTTGTCCAGCATCATTTGTTTTTTGCTGATTGCTTCTAAAATCACGTCTTCGTTGAGCATATTGAACGGTGCCGGCATTTCCGCCGGGTGCACCAGCGTATCCAGCGTGACCCGTTGGCCTTTGACGATGGTCAGGTAGTGTTTCAGCGCATCCAGCTCATCAATCAATTGGTGCTCATTGGGCAAAAACTCGTGCATAGGCGGATCCAGCAAACGCACGGTAACCGGGTGCGGCGACATGGCTTCGAACAACTGTTGGAAGTCATCGCGTTGAATCGGGAACAGTTTGGCTAAAGCCGCCTCGCGTTCTTCGGTGTTGTGCGCCAGAATCATGTCTACCACTAAGGGTAAACGGTCGGCGGCGTTAAACATGCGTTCGGTACGGCACAAACCGACACCTTTGGCGCCGTAGCTGACCGCCAGTCTCGCGGTTTCCGGCGTGTCGACATTAGCATGCACACGCAAGCGGGCTATGCTGTCGGCCCAGCCCAGCAAGGTTTTTAATTCCTCAGAGAATGAGGGCGGAATGGTGGGGATCCGGCCCAAATAGATATTACCGTTGCTGCCGTCTATGGTAATCAGGTCGCCTTCCTTGATATGGATGTCGCCGACGATAGCCAAGCGGGCGCGGACATCGACTTTGATGTCTTCAGCCCCAGCCACGCAGGCTTTACCCATGCCGCGCGCCACCACCGCTGCGTGCGAGGTTTTGCCGCCGCGGCTGGTCAAGATGCCTTGTGCAGCGAAAAAGCCGTGGATGTCTTCCGGTTTGGTTTCTTCGCGTAGCAAAATCAAATCTTGGCCGGTTTTACCCAAGCGAACTGCCGTGTCGGCGTCGAATACGCAATGGCCGCACGCGGCGCCGGGCGAAGCCGGCAGGCCTTGGGCAATGGCTTTAACTTCGTGATTGGGAGCTAATTGCGGATGCAGCAATTGTTCCAGCATGTCGGGATTGATCCGCAGCAGCGCTTGTTCTTTGTTGATCAAGCCCTCCGCCACCATATCGATGGAGGTTTTCACCATCGCGGTCGCGTTCATTTTGCCGTTTCGGGTTTGCAAACAATACAGAATGCCGCGCTCTATGGTGTACTCGTAATCCTGCACTTCGTGATAATGCGCTTCCAGTTTATTGCGCAATTCCACAAGTTGCCGATATTGTTCCGGCATTTCCTTCGCCATTTCGTGAACCGGTTTGGGGGTGCGAATACCGGCGACCACGTCTTCGCCTTGCGCATTGACCAGGTATTCGCCGTACATTTCGTTGACACCGGTGCCGGGATTACGGGTGAAACCGACGCCGGTCGCGCAGTCGTCGCCCATATTGCCGAATACCATGGTGACGATATTGACGGCGGTGCCGTTGGCAATGTCCGGGGTGATGTGAAACTCGCGGCGGTAATCGACGGCACGTTTTCCCAGCCAGGAGTTGAATACCGCACGAATGGCAATTTCCAGTTGCTGGTAAACGTCTTCCGGAAATGGCCGGCCGGTTTCTTCATGGACCACGGTCAGAAACAGTTCACTGATTTCTTGCAGTTGGTCGGCAGTCAACGCCACGTCGGCTTTGATGCCGGCCGCACGCTTAACGTTGTTGAAATGGACGTCGAATTTTTCGTCGTCGATACCCAGCGCTACCTTGCCGAATAATTGGATGAAGCGGCGATAGGCATCGTAAGCAAAGCGTGGGTCGTCGGTCATTTCGATCAAGCCGGCCAGGGTTTGCTTGTTCAAGCCCAAGTTCAGAATGGTGTCCATCATGCCCGGCATCGAGATGGCCGAGCCGGAACGTACCGAAACCAGTAGCGGGTCGTTGGCGCCGCCAAACGATTTACCGCTCAGTTGCTCGATTTCGGCGATTTGCTGACGAACTTCATCCATCAGATCGACGGGTAACTGTTTGTTTTCCAGGTAAGTCAGACAGGTTTGGGTGGTGATGACAAAGCCCGGCGGTACGTTAAAGCCCATTTGCGTCATTTCGCACAGGTTTGCGCCTTTGCCGCCCAGTAATGCCTTGTTTTTGCCGTCGCCCGTATTGAATGAATAGCTGTATTTTGGAGTCATTATGGCCTTGTCGAAGTGTTGAAGTTAAATGATGGCTGCGGGAAACGCCTTGAGTAGCTTGTCGGCGTCTCGTGATGCCGGGTATTGCGGTTAGAATACCCCACTTTTTACCTATTTTTTTGAGTCATTACAAGTTACGCGCCATGGATAAATTTGATGTCATTATCGTCGGAGCCGGCGCGTCCGGCTTAATGTGCGCTATCGAAGCCGCCAAGCGCGGCCGGCGGGTGAAGGTAGTGGAACATGCCAACAAGCCGGGCAAAAAGATTCTGATGTCCGGTGGTGGCCGTTGCAATTTCACTAACTACAGCATAGCCCCGGAAAATTACATTTCCAATAACCCGCATTTTTGCAAGTCGGCGCTTAGCCGCTTCACGCAATGGGATTTTTTGAGCTTTATACAGCGCCACCAAATACCGTTTCACGAACGATTGCATGGGCAATTGTTTTGCGATAACAGCGCCAAGGATATTCTGGATGCGCTGTTAAAAGAATGCGGGCAAGCTGGCGCGACGCTGGCGTTAAATTGTCGGGTGGAGCGATTGGAGAAACGCGACGACGGCGATTTTTTACTGCACACCAGTAGCGGTGCGATGTCTGCATCAGCCTTGGTCATTGCCAGCGGCGGCTTATCGATACCGAAAATGGGCGCCACGCCGTTTGGTTATAAAGTCGCGGAACAATTCGGCATCAAAGTTTGGCCGACCCGAGCCGGTTTGGTGCCGTTAACGCTGCAACCAGGCGATTCAGAGCGCTTTACTCCGCTGACCGGTATCGCCGTGCCTTGCCGGATAAGCAATCAACAGCAGTCGTTTAAAGAAAATATTTTATTCACCCATCGCGGTTTAAGCGGGCCGGCCATCCTGCAAATATCCTCGTATTGGCATCCCGGCGAAGCGCTGCATGTAGACTTATTGCCGGATATGGATCTGGCGGAGACATTGAAAGAAAAGCGGCGGCAAGGCAGCAAATTAAAAATCCAAAATTTACTGGCCGACTACTTACCCAAACGTTTGTTGCAAGCTCTATTGGACGAGCGGCAGTTGGATATTACTGTTGCCAATTGCGCGGACAAAGATCTGAACGTGATCGCGGAAAATCTACATAACTGGACCATCAAACCCAATGCCACCGAAGGCTATCGTACTGCCGAAGTAACCGTGGGTGGCGTGGATTGCGATGCGATTTCCTCGAAAACCATGCAGAGCTTGCAAGTGTCGGGGTTGTATTTTGTTGGGGAAGTGTTGGATGTCACCGGGTGGCTGGGCGGGTATAACTTTCAGTGGGCTTGGGCTTCGGGGTGGTGTGCCGGGCAATATGTTTGAGGGTAGCAGTACAATCAATTCAGTTTTTCCAGCAAAGCCGGCTTTACCAAGTCAAGCCAATCCAGAATTCGGGTTTTGGTCAATTCGGGTTGGTTGTGATGATCCAGCACTATGCCGACAAATTTGCCATCGACTACAGAACTGGAGTGGGTAAAGTGATAGCCATCCGTGCTCCAGGCGCCGGTCACCTCGGCACCATAAGACCGAACGTGGTGATACAAATGAATTAATGAGCTGGCAAAGCGCGCGTAGTATTTTTGTTGGTTACCCAAACCAAACAGGGCAACCCGCTTTCCGGACAAATCCGCCTCATCCAGGCGGAACAAAAACTCTTCCCAGTTGCCTTCTTCGCTGCCGGTGGTTCTGCCGGGTATTTCGCCGACGCCGTAACTGGGCATTCCCAAAATCAAGGCTTTGTAACCAAGCAGTTCCGTTACTGTTGCTTGATTAACATTCACCGGTTCGCTGGCAATTTCGTCGCCCAAAACTCGGTATATGACCTGCGCCATCATCGCTGTCATACCTTTCTCGGTGCCGTAGAAAATTCCAATCTTGTTCATTGTTAAATCTCCATCGAATTGTCTACAAGCAGCAAAGCAAAATTTAAACCATCAGTAATCTTGGGTTCTGAGTTCTCGCTAAGTCGGTAACTTCAACGCTTTGCGGTAGACTGCCCAGTGGAAAGGGGCGAAACAGTGACTAACGTATTTGGTTATCTTTGTAACAATGAAACAGACACTCTGTCCGTTGCTTACAAAATCTGACAGAAATGTTGCTGTGTTTGGCTGATGCATAACGCTTTTTCTGAATTAGACGGTTTTTTATCAACCAGCCGAACAATGGCTTGAACCTTTCTGGGCATAGGTGGTAATCATTAATGGCTTAATCTTGAGATGGTTCATGGTACAAGCGGTTGGCCTAATCACATTCGCTGTGTGATAATCGAATTCAACTGCTAAGCTTCTGCTAACAGAAAACTGAGGAAACCATGTCAAACGATACTTTACTGGTCAGGCACAATGCCACCGGAAAAGAAGTTGAATATCCGTTGTTGAAGGGGGCTTTGGGTGCAGATACTGTCGATATTCGCTCTTTAAACAAAGATCTTGGGTGTTTTACTTACGATCCGGGCTTTATTGCCACGGCTGCTTGCAAAAGCAAAATTACATACATCGATGGCGATAACGGGATTTTGTTGTATCGCGGTTATCCTATCGAGCAATTAGCGGAAAACTGCGAATTTACTGAAGTTGCCTATTTGCTGATGAATGGCGAACTGCCCAATGCGGAGCAGTTGCGTGATTTTAATGAGGAAGTCAGCGATAGGGCCATCATCCACGAAGCTTTGCGCAAATTCTTTGATGGTTTCCATTACGATGCCCACCCTATGGCGATGCTGGTCGGTGTGGTGGGGTCCTTGTCGGCGTTTTATCACAGCGATTTGAACATTAAAGATCCTGCCAGCCGCATGATCTGTGCGACCCGGCTGATAGGCAAGATGCCCACCATTGCCGCAGCTTCATACCGGCATTCCATCGGTCGACCCTTCGTATACCCCCGCATGGATCTGAGTTATTGCGAGAACTTCCTGAATATGATGTTCTCTCGTTCCTCTCAAAACTATATCGATCAAGAACATTACATCGATCCCAATCTGGTCCAAGCGCTGAATCTGTTGTTTATTTTGCATGCCGACCACGAGCAAAATGCCAGTACCTCGACGGTGCGCATGGCGGGCAGTACCGGCGCCAATCCTTATGCCTGCGTGGCTGCGGGCATAGCGGCATTGTGGGGACCGGCTCACGGCGGCGCCAACGAAGCGGTTTTGAATATGTTGGCGCAAATCGGTAGCGTCGAAAACGTCCCCAAATATATCGCCAAAGCCAAGGATCACGACGACCCGTTCCGTTTAATGGGCTTTGGGCACCGGGTTTATAAAAACTTCGATCCGCGCGCTACCATCATCCGCAAAACCTGCTACGAGGTGTTGAGCAGAACCAACACCAACGATCCTCTGTTTGAACTGGCCTTGGCCTTGGAAGAATATGCGTTGAAAGACGAGTATTTCATCGAGAAAAAACTCTACCCCAATGTCGATTTCTATTCCGGCATTATCTATAAAGCCCTGCACATCCCCGTCGAAATGTTCACTGTGATGTTTGCGATAGCCCGAACCGCCGGCTGGATTTCACATTGGCTGGAGATGATGGAAGAGCCGGCTACGCCGATCAGCAGGCCGAGACAGTTATACGTCGGGCCCCCGCTCCGTGACTATACCGCTGTGAATAATCGCTAAATTATGCAGAAAATCGACATGAAGTCAGCACAAACCAATACGCAAGAACCGCCTGAGAACGCCAAGACAGAAGCCGAGAAGACGCCGTCTGCGGAGCAAGATCCTGCCATTCCGACAGAAATTAATGGCCCGAAAGGGCCGGAGCCTACTCGCTTTGGCGATTGGGAACGCAAAGGCCGTTGCGTCGATTTCTAACAAAAAATTATTTTTCAACTTTAAATACAGGGTAAATCATGTCAGCAAACAGACCACTTTCGCCCCATCTGCAAGTTTATCGATTGCCCTTAACCGGCTTGGTGTCAATCACCCACCGCATGACCGGGGTGTTCCTTTCCATGGGCCTGGTGCTATTTGTCTATGTGCTGTTCGCCGTTGCCGCTGGTGAAGGTGCGTATGTCGCCATGCAGGCCTTTATGTCCTACTGGTTGTTTAAACTGGTGTATTGGGGCTTTATTTATGCGTTATTTTTTCATTTGGTGCACGGTATTCGCCATCTGATTTGGGATTTTTGCAAAACCTTCGAACGCATGACACTGGACAAATATGCAGTTTACGAGCTGATTGCTTCGGCGTCGTTGACATTGATTACCTTTGTGGTTTCTTAAAGGAGGGCTGGTTATGGATTACAAAGCAACATTGGAAAAAGCCGCTGATTTTTTCTCGGTACATAGCGGCTCGGGTCATTTCTGGTATCAGCGCGTCACCGCTGTGGCCTTGGTGCCATTGTCTATTTGGTTGATTGTGCTACTAAACAAGGCTCTAAATGCGCCGTATGCGGATACCGTGGATTGGTTGTCTTCACCATTTAACACCCTGGCGATTATCGCCTGGACCGTGGCAGTGGTTTATCACGCCGCGTTGGGTGTGCAGGTGGTGATCGAAGATTATGTGTCGACTATTCCGGTAAGAAACTTGGCAATACGTGCCACCAATCTGATTTTTTTAGTTTTGGGTGTCGCGGCATTGCTCGCGATTATCATCATCTTTTTCGCAAGGTAACTCATGGCCTCAGCATATAACATCATCGAACACCAACATGACGTTGTGGTGGTTGGCGCCGGCGGGGCCGGTTTGCGGGCTACTTTTGGTATGGTGGAAAAAGGTCTGAAAACCGCCTGTATCAGTAAAGTGTTTCCTACCCGCAGTCACACCGTCGCAGCACAGGGTGGTATAAGCGCCGCGCTCGGCAATATGGGTGAGGATGACTGGCGTTTTCACATGTATGACACCGTAAAAGGTTCGGATTGGCTGGGCGATCAAGATGCGATCGAGTACATGTGCCGGGAAGCGATTCCGGCCATCATCGAGTTGGAACATTACGGCGTACCGTTTTCCAGGACCGCAGAAGGTAAAATTTACCAGCGGGCTTTTGGTGGTATGTCTACGCATTTCGGTAAAGGCCAGGCGCAAAGAACCTGCGCAGCAGCCGACGTAACCGGTCATGCCATTTTGCATACCCTGTACCAACAGGCTTTAAAACACAAAGCTGAATTCTTCGTCGAGTACATCGCGTTGGATTTGATCATGGAAGAGGGCGAGTGCCGCGGCGTCCTGGCCTGGTGCCTGGATGACGGTTCCATTCACCTGTTTCGCGGCCATCAAACGGTAATGGCAACCGGTGGCTACGGTCGTACCTTTCTATCGTGCACCTCGGCGCACACGGTTACCGGCGACGGCAATGGCATGATCTTGAGAGCGGGTTTGCCTTTACAAGATATGGAGTTCGTGCAATTCCATCCAACCGGTATTTATGGTTCCGGTTGTTTGATGACCGAAGGCGCGCGCGGTGAGGGGGGGTATTTGACCAACTCAGAAGGCGAGCACTTCATGGCGCGTTACGCCCCGCATGCTAAAGACTTGGCGTCTCGCGACGTAGTGAGCCGGGCGATTACGGTCGAGATTAACGAAGGACGCGGCATCGGTCCTAAGAAAGACCATGTGCATTTACATCTAGAGCATCTAGATCCGGCTATCATCCATGAACGCTTGCCCGGCATCACC
The DNA here is from genome assembly GCF_054188105.3 of Methylomonas sp. Uni0009. NCBI lineage: Bacteria > Pseudomonadati > Pseudomonadota > Gammaproteobacteria > Methylococcales > Methylococcaceae > Methylomonas > Methylomonas sp. Uni0009. The sequence continues at coordinate 35,816 of NZ_JBTAFN010000004.1, forward strand.
GAAACCGCCCGAATTTTTGCCGGTGTCGATGCGACGAAACAACCGATTCCGGTTTTACCGACCGTGCATTACAACATGGGCGGCATTCCCACCAACTACAAGGCCGAAGTGGTCACACTGAAAGACGGTAATCCTGATTATGTAGTACCGGGCTTGATGGCTATCGGCGAAACCGCCTGCGTTTCGGTGCATGGCGCCAATCGTTTAGGCTCTAACTCCTTGTTGGATTTAGTGGTATTTGGGCGGGCGGCGGCGATTCGTTGCACAGAGCTGATCAAGCCGGGCATGCCGCATAAGCAGTTGGCAAAAGACGCCACGGATCAAGCATTATCGCGTTTCGATAAAATCCGCCATGCCAACGGTAGCCGTAAAACCGCGGAAATCCGCATGGATATGCAAACGACCATGCAGTCTAAGGCGGCGGTATTCAGGACTGAGGCCACTCTTAACGAAGGTATTAAGGCCATAGGCCAGATTGCTGCATCGTTTGATGATGTCAAAGTGGGTGATAAATCACTGATTTGGAATACCGATCTGGTGGAAACCTTGGAACTGGACAATTTACTCGGCCAGGCTCAGGTTACTATTACTGCCGCCGGTAATCGTCAAGAAAGTCGCGGTGGCCATGCGCGTGAGGATTTCCCGAAACGCGATGACAAGAATTGGATGAAGCACACTCTGACCTGGCGGGAAGGCAATAAAGTCAAAATCGACTACCGCCCCATCCACCTGTATACGCTTACCGACGAAGTCGAAGTCGTTGCGCCTAAAGAGAGGGTTTACTAATGGTTGAATTTACACTGCCCAAAAACTCGGTGATTAAAAAGGGTAAAACCTATAAAGCCGAGGGCGCTACCAACGTCCGCCATTTTGAAGTTTATCGCTGGGATCCGGATTCTGGGGAAAATCCGCGCATCGATACCTATGAGATCGATATGGACCAATGCGGACCGATGGTGCTGGATGCGATTCTGAAAATTAAAAATGAAATCGACAGTAGTCTGACTTTTCGCCGCTCCTGTCGCGAAGGCGTCTGCGGTTCATGCGCGATGAACATCAACGGCAAAAATACGCTGGCATGCACCAAAGCGATTAGCGACTACAAAGGCACCGTGAAAATATTCCCGTTGCCGCATATGTCCGTGGTCAAGGATTTGGTCGCGGATATGACGCATTTCTTCGAACAATATACGTCGATAAAACCCTGGTTAACTGCTGAATCAGAAGCGCCTGCCGAAACCGAACGCCTGCAAAGCAGGGAAGATCGTGCCAAACTCGACGGCCTCTACGAATGCGTACTCTGCGCATGTTGTTCAACCAGTTGCCCAAGTTATTGGTGGAATAGCGATAAATATCTCGGCCCGGCAATCCTGTTGCAAGCCTATCGTTGGTTAGCCGATAGCCGCGATGAAAACGATAAAGAACGTTTGGACGAACTCGATGAGTCGTTTAAATTGTATCGCTGCCACACCATTATGAATTGCACGGATACTTGTCCAAAAGGACTTAACCCCGCCAAGGCGATTGCCGAAATCAAGAAGCTCTTGGTGGAACGCGACCATCTGTGAGCGAAAACATCAATAAGCTGCGCTGGCGTTGCCGGCGCGGTACCCTTGAGCTGGATTTGATGCTGCTCAGGTACTTAGAACATCGTTACCTCTTCGCCGACACTACGGAACAGCAAACGTTTTTGCAAATGTTGGAACTTGAAGATACTGAACTGATGCGATACTTGATGGGTGAACAATTGCCGAGCGAAGAGAATATGAAAAGCTTGGTCTTGGTAATCAGAACTATGCCGGTTTAAGTTTTGCTAAAATCTGGCTGCAAAAGCGATGCTCCTCACCATACAAAATGATCTAACGTATTAAAAAACTTCAAATAAACTCTCCTTTACGTATCTTGCGGCAGATAAAGTCCCAAGATTGTTCAAAAGTCATTTAAAACCTATTCGGAATGAAAAAGAGCGACTTCAATTATCAGTTGCCGGAGCAACTTATTGCCCAGTATCCGCTGCCGGAACGGAGCGCCAGTCGATTGCTGCGTCTGGATAGACAAAGTGCGGCAATTGCAGACTGTCAGTTTGCCGATTTTGTCGACATGATAAGCAGCAACGATTTATTGGTTTTTAACAATACCAAAGTCATGCCTGCTCGCTTGTTCGCGCATAAGTCAAGCGGCGGTAAAGTCGAAATGTTGATCGAGCGAATCGAGGATACTTACACAGCGCTTGCTCATGTTAAAGCAAGTAAGTCGCCAAAGACCGATGCCTTGTTGAGCTTGGAGAATGGCGCGGTATGCAGGGTTATGGGTAGACATAACGATTTATTCAGGCTGCGGTTTGAAACGGAAGCCGGCTTGTTTGCGCTATTGGACGAAGTAGGGCATATTCCGCTGCCGCCCTACATTAGCCGTGTTGACGAAGCAAGTGATTTGGATCGTTATCAAACGGTATTTGCCGAGCAACTGGGTGCCGTGGCTGCACCTACAGCCGGGTTACATTTCGATCAGCCAACTATGGATCGCTTAGATCAAAAAGGCGTAGCGCGCAGTTTTGTGACTTTGCATGTCGGCAGCGGCACATTTCGTCCTGTGCGGGTCGAGGATCTATCCGAACACGTGATGCACAAGGAGTTTTATAGCATCTCGCAAGATTGTGTAGATGCAGTTAATCAGGCGAGGGCCAGGGGAGGCAGAGTTGTGGCTATAGGTACCACTGCGGTAAGAGCTTTGGAGTCAGCCTCACATAGTGGCGTATTGCAGGCTGGATGCGGTGATACTGACTTATTTATCACGCCGGGTTATTCGTTCAAATCTGTAGATGCGTTGCTGACTAACTTTCATTTGCCGGAGTCGACGTTGTTAATGTTGGTTTCGGCATTCGCGGGCTATGACGCAGTCATGAACGCTTATCGCCATGCTATTGAGCAACGCTATCGATTTTTCAGCTATGGCGATGCGATGCTGGTTATTTAAGGATTTTCTGAGGGAAGATTCTATCTGCTCCAGCATGTTGAGGCATCTAATGTTGCGCTCGCTACGGTTTTGCTGCCGGTATTGTCTATTAATAAGGTACCGCATTTGTCACTGGCTTGGGCTCCGGTCGGAACCGCGCTCAAGGTATAGCTGCTAGCACTGGCGCCACTAATAGTTACCGTGTAAAACCCGGCGGTTTCTGTTGGGATCGTATAGATCGATGGTGTCCCGGTATCGCCGGTTGACGATCCACAACCGGTTACCGCAGTTCCTCCAGCAGCGGCGTCACAAAAGGTATTGGCTTCCGTAAAACGTCGCTCCATGGCATTGGTTAGTCCGAGCAATACGCCTTTGACATCCGCTCTTCGCGATTTGCGTACACTCTCTTGATAGCCAGGTATCGCGACGCCTGCAAGTATGCCGATGATGGCCACTGTAACCATTAACTCTATAAGAGTTACGCCTTGTTGTGTTTTGTTCATTTTAATTTTGACCGGTTTGGGTTTTATCGGTTATTGAAATATATAAGCCTGTTATCGCATATCGGTTTAATTCAGTGAATACACGCAAATTCGTACGACTAAACCCCGATTAACCAAAAGTCACAGGCATTAAATTCTTAGTATCAGACTAATTCCAAAATAAGCTCTGAACAACTGAGCTATTTATCTCAATTGGCGCCAAGAAGTTCTTTTGCCGCCACCACCTCCTCCGCCAGGGGTAGTTGGGGGTTTTTTAAAAGCTTTCTTGTCCAGGCCATCGCTACCGGATCCGATACCAATATTCTCAACAAGACTAAGATTTTTATGTATGCCAATGCCCAAGTCAAAACCAGTAGCAGCAACTAATTTGCCATCAATTAGCATAAGATCGTTTATATCAGCTTTACTATCATTACCGAATAAATCGAAAGAGGCTGTAGCGGGGCGTTTACCTGTAATTGCCTCCACAGTCATGACGCGGCTCGCACCACCACCCGAGCATGGGTCAGCACTCGGAATCATTGTCGAGAAAATCACTAAATCTAGATACATCACCGGTGGACTAACGACTCTTTCACCTTGAGCGATGTTCGTGGGCTTAAGGAGGTTCATAGCCCAGCCTTTTTTAAGATTGGCTGCACTGCAAGTGGCGGTGGGCGTATCGTCGTCCGTTGATGGAATGGTTGCCACCGAGTAACACACAGTATTTCTAGAGCTTACCCGTACCACGCCTGTTTCCTCTACGCCGGCAGAGTTTTTGGGGTTACCCTCATATGTGATAGTTTGCTCTTGTAGTTTCGCTCTGTCGGTGATTGCCCCAGAGTTGTCATCCCACAGGCCGTAAAAAGACTGAACCTGTGGACTCGTCGGTATGACGTTGTCAGTAGTCTCAAAATATTTGCCTGTACCGAAATACACCATAATGCCACCGGTTTGCTCTGAGCCAACTGCACCAACACTAGGTTTTCCGGTAATCGGTTGACGGTTTGCCGATGTGCATGACGTGCCTGTTGTGGTGCAGGCGACGAATAGTGGCGCGCCACTGTTAGCAATAGTCCAACTAGTTGCGGAGGTCGTGCCTACGTTGAATTTCCAAAGGTTTCCGTAGAGATCCCCGGCGTATATGGTGTCTACAATTGTGTCCCCGTCAGTATCAACCGCCTTTGGTGATGACAGACCATTTTTTTGTGCGGCGTCACCGACTCCGGTATCAAATTTTTTGATTAACGCGCCTGTCTTGGCATTCAATACAAACAACACTGCCTTACCCGCGTCGCTGTTATAACCATTCGCAACGATAACGGCCCACGTGCCGTCTTTCATTCTAGCGATAGCGGGTTGACCTATTGTATAGCCTAGGTCATTGTCATCCGTGCTAGTGAACTCCCATAAAACGCTGCTGGCGCCAAACGTATCAGGATTAGTGATGTCGAGAGCGAATGCGGCTCTGCCTCCGGCTCCTGTGACACCTGCGAGAAGGGTATGCCAGCTCGAATCGTAATACACGTCGCCAAAGCTTGACATGCCGTCAATAAAATACTGATGGGCATAAGTGAGCGATGTCAACTTGCTTAATTCCGGAAATAACGCATTCGGAACATAAGCAAAAATCTCTGTGCCGCCAGTGGTGATCGAGCCGGAGTTCTTTTTAGCGTCGAACCCATGTAGCATGCCGTCATTGGCACCTACGTAAATCATGGGTCTGCGATTTTGGTAACTCGTACTGGCCCGAAATGAAGTGTAGTCGCTACCTTCTGCTCCGGGTAGTGAACTGTATCCGAAGTCATCGGTTCCAACATAGATGGGGTCGGAGTTTACGATGTCACCGAGCTTGTTGGTAGCAATTGTGGCATTCGCTAGATCCGTGTTGTTTTCTAGGAAAGTGCCGTCAAATTTCTTGATTCTGTTTCTAAAGTTTCCGGTACCCAAGCGCTGTTCGTTTGTGTTATCCCCGCGTAACCAATTGAGCCGTAACTCACCTTTGCCGTCAGCAGTACCCGATATTTGGTTTAAATAGTCCTGCTGCGAACTGCCTGTTGGCGCGGTGGTTAAGTTTGCCCATCGAAACTCTATACCCCGTGGAGCACTAGTTAACGTTGGGTTGAGCGTGTAAATTTTGCGGCTACTTGATGTCGGTAACTTTGTGGCAGCGTCCCAGTTGAGATTGTTTGTTTCCAATGCGCCAGTAGTGTCATTGACCGGGATTGCCAACAAATGTCCGCTCCAGTCTCTGGGATCGAATTTGGCTTGATAAACCAATGTCCCGGTATTTAATTTTGCGGTATTGGCTGCTACCGCAGAGGAAGAACTGACGTTGCTGAGTATTTTGGCGAAAGCTTTTCCCAATTGTTCGGAAAGTTTACCGGCATTGGTTACCAGAAAATAACCGTCAGGAGTACCATTTTTATCTTCGTCCCATTCATTTTGGTCAAGAATGTTGTCTTTGTTTTTGTCGTTTACACCCCATTTTGCCGCGTACCAAAGCGGGTCATGTTTAATAAAGCTGGCTGAGGTGGTGGTGCCCACGTTAAATGTTCTGGATGCCGTGAGCGGTAAAGAGACGCCATCGGCCCAAGTACCACCAGGAAACTGACCTGGAGGTGTATCAAGAAAATAATCTTTATCATTTTCTCCGGCATCGGGTTTGTCACGTACTTCCAGATAAACGCCGTCCTTGGTGGTACCGGAAATAACGTAACCCATGTGCTGGGTTATGCCGCCCGCGGCATAGGTTGAATTCAGATCGACCACTACTTGGTTTGATGCATTGACCGTAAACGTATATTCCACAATCGCATCCATATCGTGATCGGCAGCTTGCTCGACGTCCTCGTAATTTATACGGAATTTTCCGTACGGGCGTCCTCCGTTAATCGCGGCATCTTTATTGCCTGGAGTAACACCCGAGACTGGTTCTACCGTGTTGACAATCTTTTCTACGTAAAAGTCTACGATCTGATTGGTGGGCTGAAAGCTGGTTGAGGACTGGGAGATGCTGGAGCCCGCTACGGATTTTGCGAAGGGTACCAAGGTTACTATCTTGCCGTTGACCGGTATTTCGATTCTGGGGAGCGGCGAAGCTAATGCCACTGCCAACGTATCAGTTTTCTGATCGCCGGTAGCGGCGTTTAGATCGGTTTGTCTGCCGTACAAAGCAATGCTACCGGCATAAAAGCCACCTAATTTGGTGGGTTCTTCCGGAGCGAGGCCACGGATATTTTTAAAGCTGTTTGCCGATTTTGCCGTGGGGGCACCGTCGCTGAGAATCCCCGATTGACCGATAAAAATATTGCTCGATTCGGATTCGTTACCCCAAATTGTATCGGCTAGAGTCGATACATTCAGACCAGACAAATCACCTGAGAACGACGAGTCAAAATAGCTGCCGGGTAACTGATTGGTATCGTAGGATGCGTTTATATCGCTTATAACCAGTTGCATTGGTTTCGCACAGCTCAGATATTTACCGCCTGTATTTGAATATGGATCAAGCCAAGTCGGCAAAGGCAATCCTAGTGTTGCATCAGGGGTATCCGTGGCTGTTATGGAGTAGGCTGAGGTGGGGGCTGCTTTACCAGCAAAATAGCGTAAACCCTCGTACATCATTTCCGCTATAGGGTTACCCCATTCGGCTGCTTCACCTTCCGTTATTGCGCGCGTGGTAATCCACCCAGAAGCGTAAGCGTGATCCGAGTAGTTGAAGGTGTTGATACGTAGGTTGTTGATTGTCTTGACGATACCGTTGGTTGTCGTAAATATGCCTGTAGTAGGGTCTACTTCGTTGGTGAAAGATTCTATGTTTTTCCTGAGTACGCCGCCCGAGATGTTCTTTTTATAAGAACCGGTCAGCAAGCCAAATGCCATCGAGTCATTTTCGCCATAGGTGTGTAGCAACCCTGTGGGTTTATAGGTTGTGGTTGATCCACTTTTGTAGGCTTTGCAGTTGGCTTCCAATTTGCCGGTTTCGCAGACGTTAACATTGACACTGTAGTCGGTGATGCTAGAGGCGGTATTCGAGGTGTCCCAGCGCAATACGAAGCTGTCGTCGCCGTAAGCCTCCTCGTGGTGGTATTCAATATCGTAAGCGACACCAGCGGTGAGATGAATAGTGCCATTATTAGTATTGCAATTGCAGACGCCATGGCCTCCGTAATATCCTGCCACTACCGTACCGTTAATCAATACTTCTACTGCATCGTCGCCATCTACCGAAAACTTGTAATTGAGACTGGCAGGAACAGTGATTTTTCCTTTTACAACGGTTAAATAACGTTCGGTACGTTCAGGATTACCATTGGCCTCCAGTCTAGTCATATTGTCAGTGCGGCGTAAGTTACCGGTGGTGCCGTAATTAGTAACAAATGTTGCATACTCCGCAGCGCTCGATGGATGGGCGGGAGCAGTATCTCCGGTTCTATAAGTTTTTCTCACCAAATTGCTGAAAACTATATCGGGAACTACCGACCAGTTAGAGCTACCCGTGGTTGCACAGGCTGTACGGCTGCCGTTATCGCAATCGCTACCGGCCACGGGCCGTTCGATGGAAAGCCATTCCCAAACGCGGTAGGAAGTATTATTTAAGACGCGCATCAAGGGTTGGCCGGTGTAACTTAAGGACACATTTGCAAATAGGTGGCTTTTCCCCGTAGCGGGCTCGGCCAACGGTGTGTAGTCTGAGATAAGGTATCCCGGGTTATTGCTAGGATTGTATTCCTTACCCCATGAATGGGCATCTTGAGGGATAAATGAGCGTTTGAGTACGGTCTTCGAGGTGGTGTCGTCGCCTCGGTAACCGCCATATAGTACCTTGCGGAGAGCGTCAATACGCGCGGTTGTAATGTAGTTAAGAAAATCACCGCTCCAGTCGCCGTCCACCGATGAACAGGTTTTATCAGTAGCTGATGGTGTTTTTGCTTTCGGTGTAAAGTATCCTCCGTCGCTGTCCACGTAATCGTAACAACGATGCGAGTCGAAATACCCAAAGTAGTCGATGCTTGGTTTATAGCCAACGTCAATTAATCCATCGCCGTTGAGGTCAGAGGCATCGTTATAAGCTTCGTAATAAAGCTTGTGGTCGCGGCCCATGGTCAGCATGACGATGGGCGGAACGCTGGAGGTTAGAAATAAAGGTTGTTGAGAAATACCTGCCGAAGCGTTGAAGCTTGCTAGCAATGTCTGAGACAGAATCAGCAAAAAAAAGGCTTTTACTTGGCGTTGCTTAGTTTTCATGATTTTGCCCTCTGCGTGTTTCTGTCTGAAATCAACATAGTCAGTACGACTCACTAAATTTGGTAAATAGACTGGAGCATGACGATAGTGTCCGCTGTGCCGCCGGTTGCTCTGGCGGTAATTCGATAGTTATGTTTTCCGGGACATGCTGCAGGTGCGGGCAAGCAGCCTAAGTCTTCGATTATGTAACGAGGATTAGCGCTGAGGTTTGACAAAACGCCCGTATAAAGCACCGAATCATTGTCGTCCCAACTTATGCTGTCCCAAACTTCCAACGTTTCCGCCGTTGCGCTATTGCAATCTTTATCGCGCGGTTTGAATCTGCCGGCAGCTTTACTGCAGGTGTAGGCATGGGTATTTAGCCAAGTTTCCCCCGCTTGCAAGGCGGACTCCGCCGCTTGAAAGGCAAGATTACGGTCACGCATATTGCCGGCCATTTTTTCTTCCAGGCTAGTGACATTGGTGCCGGTCACGCCAATGATCGTCAGAAGCATCAGCATGATTAAGGCGACGACTAGCACTGCGCCAGTTTGATTTATTTTCGACTTATTCATGGTGCCACCTATTGCAGCCGATTACGTACTGCAAGCGTCGCGTTGAACACGCGGCGAATTCGCCGGTCACCTGGGTTAATGCCAGTACTGCCGTTGTAATCGTAAGTGAGGGTTTGCGAGGCCAGATTCTCGCTGGTGCGCGCCAGGATTGAGATACGCACGCTGGCGACATGGGTGATATCGGTGACGTTAGCGGCGGTTTTATATTGGTTGGCGACCCCGTCGGCATCAGTATCTTCTCCGTAGAGAATTTGCAGGTTTTCGATGCCATCGAGTATTTCAACTGGATTGCTGCTGCTACTTGCAGCCTTGGTATTGTCGTATCGCCAAAGAGCCGGTTCTCCGCTTGCGCCTGGACGGATGAAATAGCTGTATGCGCGGTAAGCAAAGACTTCCGAGCTGGTTTTGTAGCACGGTGGGGAAGCACAAGTCGCGGGCAAAGAGACCGCATTGTGCTTAATCAGTGTCGAGGTAGTGCCTGTGGTGGCCCGGAAAAGGTCGGCGTTGCTACAGCTGGATATTAAAACCGGATCACCATCAACTATGCCGCAAGTATTGGCACTGGAAATTTGTATATCCGAGCTTGCGCTTGCCATATCTGCTGATAAATAACCGCCGCAACTTTCACCGAAAACTACTGTTATCACATCGGTGCCAGGGGTAATCGGCGTAGCTAAACCTGACAAGGCGCTTGGCAAGGCTGGGGACCAAGTGGTCGTTACCGGCGATGCCTCACTGCCGTTGTAGCCGACTATGATAGTGGCTGGTGTTGGCGACGATATAGCTGGCGCAACAACGGGCGAGGTAATTGCGGTTGTGGCAGTATTGGTGGGTGTTAAATCGGTTATGGATATACAGCCTTGAAAACCGCTTAAGCGTAAGTCTTTGCTGAGTATTTCCAACGCATAACGGCTGTTTTCTTGTAAACGGGATAAGCCTTCCTGCATCCCGTAAGTCTGCTTCGCGTTAACGAAAATCTTGATTACCCCACCTAATAGGAATGCGCCCAGAAGCAGCGCAATCATAATTTCTATGAGAGTCATGCCTGTTTGCAGGAAATAGGTCTGATTTTTTTTCATGGCTGGAAACTCATTACAAACCGTTGCGTCGCCGCCCCATCGTGGTCGTCATCCCACCAAATTTTTACCGCATACGCATCGCCGATCCCGTCGCAGTTGTGTGCGGATTTTGAATTTCCGTCCCCCGGGGTTTTGTCCTTACAAACAACACCTTCGCCGCTAGGTAATTGACTTCTTAGTTGGTCGTTCCATTGTTTTAAATCGTAACCAGCCATTTGTGCCGGTGTGCAAGTGTTTGCTAAGCAATCGTTATTCGTTTCTGCTTGGTTATCGTAGTTACCCACTGCGTTTGCTCGTACTCGGTCGGCTATATCGTAAGCAAGCAAAGTAGCCTGTGAGCGAAAATATGCACTTTGATTGTTCCGCAGGCTTGTGGATTGCAAGCCCGCCAAACCCAGCAAGCCCAGGGCAAGTATCACCACGGCGATCAAGACTTCTATTAATGTGAAACCGTTGGTTGTTTTCATCGGTAACTAAAATGGGGGTAAGCAGGAGGTGATATTCGAGGCGGTGCTTGCGACCGTGTCCTTGTTTGGTATGCCATCGTTGTTTGCATCGAGGCCCATGCGCAATCGACCGATAGGGCTAACGATTATCAGCCTAGAGGTGTTTGCTTCGGGGACGTTATTGCCGTCGCTGTTGTTGCAGATTACAAAGCTACCTCCACCATTACTTTGTCCAGAAGAACTAAAATTAATGAAGTCTGAAAAACTATTGCCTCGCAAGGTATAAGAGGCGCTTAGTGCTCCATAAGTTTTGAGAAGCACATCGTCGCCTGTGTCGAACTCGCCATTGTCATTTGCATCCGTGAAAACATCCCAGCCTTGCTCCCAATTCGCTGAAGCCCAGGCGGTCTTGTTCTTATTAGTCGATGATTTGTCGTCAACTTTGCGCACAGTCACCGATACGCCACGTTTTACCGCTTCGCTTCGCGCTAAATTCAATGCTGTGACTAATTCGTTGGCTGATGTGGTTAAGCGGTTGTTGCTGATAATCGAAGTGAAGCTTGGAATTGCAATACCCACCAGAACGCCTGCGATAGCGATGGTCACCATCAGCTCAACCAGCGTGAATCCTTTAGATGTTTCGGTGAATAATTTTTGCATGATTTATTGGATTGTGACTCAGGTAGTTGGGCGCAAATGAACTCGAACTCTGTTGCTGTTATTTGCCGCTCCGGCCTATGAAAAGTGCATTTCTACTCTGGGAATAGGGAAGCGTTGGCTCGTCAAAATCGAGTTTGAAGATAGCACAGGATTCAACAAAGTTATGCGAGTTAAACCACAATCGCAATGTGAGTGTTTACAGATTTTCGCCAAAATGGCGGTCCCTGCAACGAAGCGTCTTAGATTTTTAAAATGAGTGTTTTTCGGCAAGATCAGCTTTCTCTAACTACAATCTTAGCTGAGCTTAGCTACAATCTGAGCAATGTAAAATGCTAATCAGCTGAACTGGCAATCGCAGTTTGTGCTGATTTAACAGTTTTAAATTATGTTCGATAAATTTTGAGGAGAAAATTGTGGCAACAATTCTTGCTGTAGACGATTCCGCATCAATGAGGCAGATGGTGGCGTTTACCTTAAAAGGCGCTGGCTATAACGTGGTAGAAGCGGTTGATGGAGCGGATGCCTTGAATAAAGCGAAAGCGCAAGCTTTTGACTGCGTCGTTACCGATGTCAATATGCCAAACAAGGACGGAATTGAGTTGATTAGAGACTTACGCGCTTTACCAAACTACAAGTTTACGCCGATGTTGATGCTGACCACTGAAGCGGGAGCGGATAAAAAGCAGCAGGGCAAAGATGCCGGTGCAACGGGCTGGATAGTGAAGCCATTCAATCCCGACCAACTCTTGAAAACGATCAAAAAAGTGATGGGTTAAGCGTCCGCCTCTTCAGAGACATCAGCACCGGGTAATTCTATGTCAATCGATATGGCGCAATTTCATCAGGTTTTTTTCGAAGAGAGTTTCGAAGGACTTGACGCGATGGAATCGGGATTGCTCAACCTTGATTTGGGGGATGTTAACGTCGAAGACATCAACACCATTTTCCGCGCCGCGCATTCGATCAAAGGCGGTAGCGGAACTTTCGGTTTTACCGCGGTTTCCGACTTTACCCATGTCATGGAGACCTTGCTTGATGAAATGCGCGACGGCCGCAGAAAGATCACGCAACCGGCGGTTGATGTATTGTTGGGGTCAGTCGATTGTCTGAGAGATATGCTGCAATCGATACAAAACGGCAGTGAAGTGGATCAGTCTGATGTCGCTGGGCATAAATTAGCATTGGATAACGAGCTAAATAATACAGTGCCCAGTTCCCCTGCAGGGAGACACGCTCCGGACACATCGGCGTCAAAAAGTGCTGCGGATTTGCCGGCTGAAGAAGCTGAACAAATCGCCGGCTGGGTGATAGCCTTCAGCCCGCATTTACATTTGTTGAAGACCGGTAACGAACCGGTACGGATGTTCAGGGAGTTGGCAGCCCTGGGCCAATTGACGACAACCGTTGATTTACAAGGTGTACCCGATCTTGACGATTTGGATCCGGAAGAGTGTCATTTGTCCTGGAAATTGCGTGTTTCGGGCGATATTCCGGAGGCGGAAATTGACGAGATTTTCGATTGGGTCGAGGACGATTGCGATTTGGCTAAACAACCGATCTACAAAACGTCCACAGGTTCTGCGCAAGCCCAGGTCTCAGTAGACATCGCTATAACGCCCGTTACAAACAGCGTTCATAGAGACATCAGCCCTGAGTTTGCAAGTACCGGAGAATCTGAGTCGAATACGCTGGAGCGTAAAAACGGCAAAAAAGAGGAAGCAAAAGCCGCACCGAAAGGTTCAAGTTCCATTCGCGTGGATACCAGCAAAATCGATACCTTGATTAACATGGTAGGGGAGTTGGTCATTACGCAATCCATGCTCAGCTTATTAGGCGAACATTTCGAACTGAATAAACTTGATCAATTGAAAAACGGACTTTCTCAGCTAGAGCGGCATACCCGCGAACTGCAGGAAAGTGTGATGAACATTCGCATGCTGCCTATCAGTTTCGTGTTTAGCCGTTTCCCACGGCTGGCGCATGATATCAGCAGCAAACTAGGTAAAAAAATCGAACTTAAATTGGTGGGTGAACACACCGAAGTGGATAAGACAGTCGTCGAACTGCTCAGTGATCCCTTGGTCCACTTAGTCAGAAACAGCTTGGATCATGGCATTGAAATGCCCGATGTCAGGCTCGCGGCCGGCAAACCCGAGACGGGTACGGTTACCCTTGAAGCTTATCATCGCGGCGGGAACATCGTGATTGAAGTGACTGACGATGGTAAAGGCCTCGACAAAGATAAATTAAGGGCCAAAGCCATTGAAAAAGGTTTGATCGATCCCGATGCGATCTTAAGCGATAAGCAAACATACGAGCTGATTTTTATGCCGGGGTTTTCTACGGCCGAAAAGCTTACCGATATTTCCGGTCGCGGCGTGGGGATGGATGTGGTGCGACGTAATATCCAGGCTTTGGGCGGCAACATAGAAATCCTTTCCGAGTTAGGCAAAGGGTCCACCATTTCCATTCATCTCCCGCTGACTCTGGCTATCCTGGATGGTCAGTCGATTGCGGTTGGCGACGAAACCTACATATTACCCTTGGGTTCTATTATCGAGTCACTCCATGTCAAGGAAGACAGGCTCAATCGAGTAGCGGGCAAAGGCGAAACTTTCCTGTTACGCGGCCAATATCTGCCGATTATCAGAATGCATCAAATTTTTAACGTACCCACCGCGAAAACCACCAAGCTAACCGAAGGTTTAATTGTGGTTGTCGAAGGGCAAGGGTTGCGTTGCGGATTGTTCGTGGATGATCTGCTTGGCCAGCAGCAAGTGGTCATCAAGTCGCTCGAGGCGAATTATCGACGGATTGACGGGGTATCCGGCGCAACTATTCTGGGCGATGGTTCGGTGGCACTGATTCTTGATATCCCCGGTCTCGTGCGTTTAGCCAATCAATAAACCTAACCTAAAGCGTGTCATGTCGGAAATAATCGAACTCAGCAACACTGACCAGCAAGATGCAAAGCGCTTGGATACTAGTTTGCAGTTTTTAAGCTTTACCTTGGGCCAGGAAGAATATGGGGTAGATATTCTGCGAGTTCAGGAGATTCGCAGTTGGGAGCCGGTATCGCGAATTCCTAATGTGCCGGCTTATGAAAAAGGTGTGGTCAATCTGCGCGGTGCGATAGTGCCTATCATTGATTTACGCGAGCGATTTCAACTGGGACACAGTGATTATTCGCCTTTGACGGTCGTTGTGGTCTTGCAAGCACACATGGCCGATAAAACCAGGATCATCGGGGTCGTGGTGGATTCAGTTTCAGACGTTGTCGATGTCAATAAAAAAAGTATCCAAAGCGCGCCGAATTTTGGTGCAAAAGTCAGTACTGAATTTATCAATGGCCTGGTTTCAGTAAATGGCCGAATGGTGATGCTGTTGGATGTAGATAAATTATTAAAACTTGATGGCCTGGATGGTGAAGATGAAAGTTAAAAAAAGAGCTGTTTATGGCTGGGTTGTAATGGAGGATATGCAATGAAACTCAATCACCCTGTGACTGATCGCGAAGTCTTAATGAAGCCAGGCACCATTTTGGTCACGCGCACCAATTTAAAAGGCATTATTACCTATGCAAACGACGCTTTTATCGAAATTAGCGGCTTTAGCAAGGATGAACTTGTGGGGGCGAATCATAATATGGTTCGTCATCCTGACATGCCGCCGGCGGCATTTGAAGATTTATGGAATTGTTTGAAGGCTGGGCGCCCGTGGACCGCACCCGTCAAAAACAGGACCAAGACCGGAGATTACTATTGGGTGGAAGCAAACGTAACGCCGGTGTTCAAGAATGGCAAAGTGCAGGAATACCTGTCGGTTCGTTACGCGCCATCCCGGGAACAAATCCAACAAGCCGAATCTTTGTATGAAAAACTAAATGCCAATAAAGCCACAATACGGCCGACGGGGATTAATGCGCTCATCAAGAAATTACTGGAACTGGGCTTGTGGAAAAAAGTGGGGATTATCTACCTGATCTTTTTGTTGCCGACGATCAATTCCATTTACGATCACTATATCGAACAAAAATACCCGGAGATGTTCCTGTTTTTGGGCTTGGCCGGATTTGCCTCAATATTGGGATATTCGGTGATTCGCAGTGTTGTAAAGGCTTTAGAGAATTCGATACGTATTTCTTATCGGATGGCGGATGAACAATTCCGGAATACTATAGATTTGGACCGTGGTGATGAGATCGGCGATTTCTATCGGGCCTTATACGGCATGCAAGTTAAATTGAATTCCGATTTGGCTTATTCCAAACAGGTAGCGTCGGAAGCGATGCGCATCAAACAGGCGCTCGACAATGTGCAGTCCTGTGTCATGGTGGCTAACAACGATTTAGACATCATCTACATGAATAAGACAGTAGCCGATATGTTCCAAAATGCGGAAGCGGATATTCGCAAGCAGTTGCCTGACTTCAATGCCAGCAAACTGATGGGCGCCAACATCGATCAATTCCATAAAAAACCAGCTCACCAACGAGGCCTGTTGGCAAACCTATCCAGCACATTTAGTTCTGCGTTGGTGATTGGCGGCAGACACATGAATATCGTTGCCAACCCGGTTAAGAACGACGAAAACGAGCGTATCGGCATCGTGGTCGAGTGGTTGGATAGAACGCATGAAGTAAAAATCGAGCAGGAAATTGCCAGCATTGTGGAAGCTGTCAAAGTGGGTGAGTTGTCCAGCCGGATTGAGATGGCCGACAAACAAGGCTTTTTTGAAACGCTCAGCGAAGGCATCAACGAACTGACCGATGTGATCGAAAATGTATTCAGAGATGTTGGTAGTACCATGCAAAGTATGGCTTCTGGAGATTTGACCAATCGAATCACCAGTGATTACCAAGGGGTTTATTTAAACTGCAAGAACGATATCAATACCACCATCGATAAGCTGAACGAAATTTTCGGTCAGGTTAGCGAGTCTGCTCATTTTATTAACAACTCGTCCCAAGAGATTGCCAGCGGTAATAACAATCTATCGCAACGCGCCGAGCAACAGGCTGCGAATTTGCAGCAAACTGCCGCCAGCATGGAGGAGTTGACCAGTACTGTAAAAAATAATGCCGATAACGCTCAGCAAGCTAACGCAGTGGCCAATAACGCCAGAGAATTGGCTGAAAAAGGTGGGAATGTCGTCAAGGCGGCGGTTTCCGCCATGCAGGAAATCAACGAGAGCAGTAATAAAATCGCTGACATCATCAGCGTGATTGATGAAATTGCCTTCCAAACCAATTTGTTGGCTTTGAATGCCTCAGTGGAAGCAGCCAGAGCAGGCGAGCAAGGTAGAGGCTTTTCCGTTGTTGCCACAGAGGTGAGAAATCTGGCGCAACGCAGTGCCACGGCAGCCAGGGAGAGTAAAGAGCTGATTCAAACCAGTGTGCAAAAAGTCAGAGCAGGCACCGAGTTTGTGAACGAAACCGGTAAAGCGCTGAACGAAATTGTGGCAGGTGTGCAGAAGGTGGGGGATATCGTCGCCCAGATTGCCGATGCAAGTATTGAGCAGTCTGCGGGTATAGGGCAGGTGAATCAGGCTGTTGCGCAAATGGACGAAATCACCCAACAAAACGCGGCCTTAGCCGAAGAAGCATCTGCCGCCAGTGTTTCAATGAGCGACTTGTCGACGAATATGGTCGAGATGTTGGCGTTTTTCAAAACAGAAAAAAAATCCGGGCAGCAAAAAGTTGTTCATCAAGTCGATAGTGCCAGTGTTGTTCGTGCAGAGGCCAATAGAATGGCATCATCGCCAGCGGTTCGTCAGCCGAGTAGTTTTAAGCAAACCTCACAAGCCGACGACGAGTGGCAGGATTTTTAGCGGAGTTGCTTGATTGACCAAACCATTAGATAGGGAATAGCCGCCATGACAGCCGATTTAGAATCCAATCAGCACGTTGAGCAATTTCTGACTTTCGAGTTGGAAGGCGAGGCATATGGCATCGAAATTTTGAAAGTCCAAGAAATTAGAGGCTGGGAGCCCATTAGAAAAATTCCCAATACCCCTGATTTTGTAAAAGGTGCGTTAAATTTGCGCGGTTCCATAGTGCCGATTGTCGATCTGCGCGAACGTTTTCAGATGCAAAAAGTGGAATATACCCCGGTGACGGTCGTTATTGTGATGAGTGTCAATACTGCTTCCGGTACTTCGGTGATGGGCATCGTCGCTGATGCCGTATCCGACGTGTTGGATATTAAGCTGTCCGATATAAAAGAAGCGCCGAATTTGGGGTCGAAAATCAATACTCAATATATGCGCGGCATGTTCGTCGGCAAGAAAAATATGGTGATGTTATTGGATGTCGATAAGCTTTTAAATCCGGAAGAGTTTGTCGGTATTGCCGGGCTTGCTGCTATTGCCGAGGGTAAATGAGCGCGAGGATTGTAGCGGTCCTTAACCAGAAAGGCGGGGTAGGAAAAACCACCACTTCGGTCAATTTGACCCACGCTCTAGCTAAACTCGGTAAGAAAATTACAGTGATAGACTTTGATCCGCAGAGTCATTTGGCCGTTTCGCTAGGTTCCGTAGATACGCAAACAAGTGGGATTGATAAGGTTTTGTTGGAAGGGGCGAGTCTCGCGGAGCAATCAATTCCGGTTAGAAAGAATCTGAATTTGGTGGTTGCCGGTCCAAGATTGCAGGAAATTGAGCAATTGACGGATGGTGGAGCCAGACGTGGCGATCTGCTTCGCAGAGCTTTGCTTGACGGCAATCGCGATGAAGATTTTATCTTTATCGATTGTCCCCCTTCTTCCGGGGTATTGGTGGCCAATGCCTTGTTTGCCGCCGATGAAATATTGGTGCCGATGACCAGTGATTATTTGGCATTGCAAGGCTTGTCGCATTTGGTGGGAACCATCAGGAAATTTGAAAGTGCTTTGAAAAGGCCCTACAAATTTTCCCTGGTCATGTCCAGGTATATTCCGGCCAGACGCATGTCAAAGGAGGTATTGAGTGTCATACAAAAATACTTCCCTGGGCAAATTTTGGCGACCACCATTCGGGAAACGGCTTTACTCGCAGAGTGCCCTAGTTTTGGTAAAACCATTTTTGAATATCGCCCGGGCTGCCGTTCCGCACGAGATTTTATGGCACTTGCCGAAGACTTTTTAGAAGGGAGGATGATGTAATGGCGGAACAAAATGAAGATAGTTTGATCGGTTACGACCCTCTGGCCTGGATGCATCGATCAGATTTCAATCACGACTCACAAAAAGCCCAAGTTAGTGAAGCGGAAGCGGACAGTTCGACAGAACTTGCGAGCTCGACAGAAACAGGGTCAAACCTTGAGACAGACTTGGATCAAGTGCCGGCCGACGCCTCTGAGCCATACGCCTCTCAAAGTGAGCGAGCGGTTTTGGTATTGGATCCGGTACTGAATATTCAAAATGTCGCGGCTCTCCACCAGCGCTTAACGCAGATGCTCAGCAATTTTGAGGCTATCGATATCGACGCTTCCGGCGTGACGATGATAGATACCGCAACTCTGCAACTGTTATTGATTTTAAAGCAGACTGCAATTGGCTTGCAGAAATCCGTTTCTATCGATTTTCCTTCCGATAAGTTTATTGAAGCCTCGGAGTTGTTGGGGATTGCCGAAATGTTGGAAGTTGATCAGGCTGCATCCGGCTTTTTTTGATGGGGTACTACCCGAATATACAAAATGAAAGAAAAAGCGCGCGAGTTTGAATATACCCAAGCAGATTTTGACGTTCTAAGGAAAATATCCAACCAATATTCCGGAATCTTGGTGCCGGACGATAAATTCGATATGTTTTATTCGAGGTTGTCGAAACGGGTCCGCATGCTGGGCTTCACCAGCTTCAAACAGTATTGTCATTATTTGAAAAACAACCCGGATACTGAGTTTACTGAATTTATTAATGCTGTCACCACTAACCTCACTTCTTTTTTTCGCGAAAATCACCACTTTGAATATTTAAGCAAGACAGTTGTACCGGGCTTGCTTAAAAAACATGCCGGGACTAAACAGATTAAAGTTTGGTCTGCAGGTTGCTCAACAGGTGAGGAGCCTTATTCTTTGGCGATGACCTTGAAGGAAAGCGTTCCGGCTGATTGGACTATAAATATTCTGGCTACCGATCTTGATACGAATGTTTTGGCCACCGCCGCAGCCGGTATTTACATGGCTGACCGCGTGACAGGAATAGCCGAGCAACGCCTTAAGCGCTGGTTTCAAAAAGGTGTGGGTGGACAAGCGAACAAGGTGCGAGTTAAACCGGAATTGAAAGAATTGATAGAGTTTAAACAATTGAATTTGATGCAGGAGTGGCCCTTGAAAGGGTATTTTGATTTTATTTTTTGCCGAAATGTTTTGATCTATTTTGATCGGGAAACCAAGGCGATGTTAGCGAATCGTTACTGCGGCTTATTGGAAGAGGGTTCATATTTATTCATTGGACATTCAGAATCCTTGCATCAGCTCGATACCGGATTCAGTTTGATAGGTAACACCATCTACAGGAAGTCAATTAAGTGAGTCATGTGCGACATGTGGATAGACCGCTTATCGCCGGCTTCGAAAACGTCAATCGATATTGGGATCAAGAAAATCAAATAGTGGCGGCAAAATTAATGCCCGGTGATTACTACGTCACCAAACAGGATGAAATGATTACGACTGTGCTGGGTTCTTGCGTGGCAGCCTGTATCAGGGATGTGGTGACCGGCGTGGGGGGTATGAATCATTTCATGTTGCCGGAGACCAGTAAAAATCGCTTGAATGCCAGAGACGAAGCTGTCGTTGGCAATGCCTCTCGCTATGGCAATTACGCGATGGAACATTTGATCAACGCTATTTTGCAAAATGGCGGTAAGCGTAAAAACCTGGAAGTTAAGCTGTTCGGCGGGGGCAAAATCATTGCTACCCTGGGTGATGTGGGGGCCAGAAACATTCAATTCGTCTTGGACTATGTGGACACTGAAGCGTTGAATCTGGTTTCTCATGATTTGGGCGATATTTATCCGCGTAAGGTGAATTTCTTTCCGCATACCGGACGGGTCAGAATGAAAAAAATTAAAGATTTACACAACCAAACTATCTTCCTGCGCGAGAAGCAATATAGTTCCAGTATCAAGGACGCACCGGTTGAAGGTAGCGTAGAGCTATTTTAGGAAACCAGGATGACAAAAATTAAGCTATTGATTGTTGACGACTCGGCATTAATTCGCCAAATGTTGACGCAAATTTTTAATGAGGCAGGCGATATTGAAGTAGTCGGCACGGCAAGCGATCCGATTATTGCCCGGGAGAAAATTAAGGCATTAAATCCGGATGTATTGACACTTGACGTAGAAATGCCGCGTATGGACGGGCTTACTTTTTTACGCAATTTGATGCGTTTACGACCGATGCCGGTGGTCATGATTTCAACGTTGACCGAAAAAGGCGCCGAAGTGACCCTTGATGCGTTAGCGCTCGGTGCGGTTGATTTCGTGGCAAAACCAAAAATCGATGTCTCCCATGGCTTACGAGCCTATGCGGATGAGATTATCGGTAAAATCAGGATGGCCGCTCAAGCAAAAGTCAAAGCTTTGGAAACCAATAGGGTTAATGTCCCAGCTCTTAATTCAGTGAATGAAAATGCAGCCAGTACGATGAAAAAGCATTTCAAAACGACTCATAAAATTGTGGCGTTGGGTTCTTCAACGGGCGGCACCGAAGCGGTCAAGGAACTGGTAAAAAGCCTGCCCAGGACGGCGCCGGCGATTGTCATTACCCAACATTTACCGCTCGCCTTCAGCGCTTCGTTTGCCAAACATGTTAACGAGGCCACTGAGATGACTGCTTGCGTGGCTAGCAATGGGCAGCTGATATTGCCCGGAAATATCTATATAGCGCCAGGTGATCAACATTTAATGGTTGTGAGAGATGGTGCTCGTTATGCGTGCCGCCTTGATGATGGTCCACCTGTCAACAGACACAAGCCTTCCGTGGATGTCCTGTTTCGATCAGTTGCCGAGAATGTGGGTAGCAATGCGGTTGGGGTTATGTTGACGGGCATGGGGGCGGATGGTGCCAGAGCCATGCTTGAGATGCGCGAGGCCGGGGCCGTCAACATAGTGCAGGATGAAGCATCCAGTATCGTTTGGGGCATGCCCGGCGAGGCCTACAAACTGGGAGCCGCGCATCATGTGTTATCCTTGGGGAAAATAGCGGAAAAAATCCTGGCCCTGGTGGATTGAAAATATGTTGCAGTTCCTAAAAGATAACGCGCTTCTGGTTTTATTCACGCTGGTAGTTTTGTTATTGCCGTTGCTTTCGTCCAACGCGCTGGTTTATTGGCTAGCCGCCCCCATCGCAACGATGTTGTGGATGGTCAAAGCATTTCGTGCGCAACGTGCGCAAGTGTCAGCCTTGACAAACAGCAAGGGTCTAAGCGAAGCCGAATTGGTGCGCGCGATTGATGACTATTTACTGCATTTGAAAGATTGTATCGACCAAGAAGCCTCCTATTTTCGCGCGGAATTGGAACAGCTCAAATCCATGCTTGCCGATGCGGTGACTACGATGTCCAACAGCTTCAATAGCTTGGCTAGTTTGACGTCCGGGCAGTCATCCTTAGTATATTCGTTGGTAGCTGATCTGGAAGGAAGTACCGACAAAGGGCGTAGCAGTATCAATTTCACGAGTTTTGCTCAGGAAACCGATGATGTCCTGCAGTTTTTTATCGATCATATTCTGCAAATCAGTAAGCAGAGCATGGAAATGGTCGCGGTCATCAATGATGTTGGGGGCCATATGGCTCATGTCGAGAAACTATTGGGCGATGTGCAGAAGATTGCCGATCAAACCAATTTGTTGGCTCTGAATGCCGCCATAGAAGCAGCCAGGGCGGGAGAAGCCGGTCGAGGCTTTGCAGTGGTTGCGGGAGAAGTGCGGAATCTTTCAAAAAACTCCGATAAGTTCAGCGAGGAAATTAAGCGCGTGGTGAAGGCCTCCAAGGATAATATCCGCGAAGCGCAAACCATGATCGAAATAATGGCCTCCAAAGACATGAATGTGGCGATTAGTTCCAAGGCCAGTATCGACAAGATGATGGATGATATCGCCATCATTAATGCCAATATCTCCAACAATGTCGGCGAAATTTCCCAACTGACCAATCAAATCGAGTTCAATGTGGGTAATGCGGTGAGAGGTCTGCAATTTGAGGATATGGCCCGGCAATTGATTGAATACTTACAATTCAATTTAGAACATTTCGGTTCGCTATCTGACGAGGTCAGTATAGGTTTGGGGGTATTTAAAACCGGTGGCGACACTGATTGGCGTGACCAATTACGGCAAGGCTCGGATCGCTTGAAAATCATGAAGCAACAGTGGCAAGTCAGAAAATCGCACATTGTGTCGCAATCTTCCATGGAAGAAGGCGATGTGGATCTGTTTTAGGCTAAAGGTAAGAGATGACATGAAAATTTGTGAGGTTAAAGAATATGGGTATTGATGCACGTGTTGATGCGGGAGTGCTGTCGATTAAAATAAGCGGCCGGTTCGATTTCGGCGTGCATAACGAGTTTCGCGAAGCCACCAAGCTGGTTGAAAGTGGCGTGAAGTTGATAGAAGTGGATTTGATCGGCACCGAATACTTAGATAGCTCAGCCCTTGGCATGCTGTTAGTTCTGCGAGATAAGATGGCGGGTGATAAGTCGGCAATACGGATTAAAAATTCGCGTACCGAAGTTAAAAAAATTTTGGAAATCGCTAATTTTGATAAATTATTTACACTATCCTGAGCAATCCCGCTTTTTTATATAACCTAATGGCGCGATCAAACCGACAACGGTTTGCGTAGCCGCCAACACCTCATGAACCAGCAGACTGAATTTTCCAGTTCCGATTTCATTAGAAATTTTTTCCAGCGATTTCTACCCAATTCCCAAGTTGTTTCCCTAGCCATAGTTTTGCTGGGCGGCTTTTTATTGATATACGGCTTGCTGGATTTGCTGATGCCGGTCTTTGTGGCGATTGTGTTGGCGTATCTACTGGAAGGGCTGGTGGTTAAAGCCGAACAGCGTCAACTCGGTCGTTTGATTTCGGTACATCTCGTATTCTTTGCGTTTATGGCTGTGCTGGGTTTTGTGTTGTTCGTGCTGGTGCCGATAGTCTCCGAGCAAACCGTGCAACTGGTGCAACACATACCGGAGATTGTTTCCAGTACCCAAGCCGAAATCATGCGCTTCCCTGAACGCCATCCGGAACTGATTTCGGAAGTCCGGATTCGCGAAATCATGTTCTCCATTCAGCAAGACTTGCTCAAGTATGGTCAGGATTTGATCTCCGGCTCCGCCCAATCGTTTGTCGGATTGGTGGCGGTCATCATTTACTTGTTTTTGGTGCCGTTGATGGTGTTTTTCTTTCTGAAAGATAAACAGGTTTTATTGGGCTGGTTTGTACAGTTTCTGCCAAGGGATACCAGTCTTAGCCTGCGAGTGTGGCATGAAGTCGATAGGCAAATAGCCAATTACGTTAGAGGCAAATTTCTCGAAGTGTTTATCCTGTGGGCGGTCAGTTACATAGTCTTCTGGTTGTTGGGTTTGAATTATGCGATGTTGCTTGCGGTACTGATGGGTTTATCTGTGGTGATTCCTTATGTCGGCGCGACATTAGTCACTTTTCCAGTATTGGCGGTGGCTTATGTGCAGTGGGGCGTGGGCGGCAGTGATCATTTTATGTATGTGTTTATTGCCTATTCAGTGATTCAGGCGCTGGATGGTGTCATATTGGTGCCGCTGCTGTTTTCTGAAGCCGTGAATTTGCATCCTATTGCAATTATTGTTGCCATCCTGTTTTTTGGCGGCTTGTGGGGTTTTTGGGGGGTATTTTTTGCGATACCCTTGGCCACGCTGGTTAAAGCGGTATTAATGGCGTGGCCAAAGGCTGAGATTAGTCAATCATCGGCTTGATGGCTTTACAAATTATCGGATGCAAAATCCGCCAGGCGCGAACGCTCGCCACGCCGCAAAGTAATGTGGGCGCTATTCGGCCAAGATTTGAAACGGTCAACCACGTAGGTCAAACCGGAGCTGGTTGCCGTTAGATACGGCGTATCGATTTGTGCCAGATTGCCGATACAGATGATCTTAGTGCCAGGCCCCGCTCGGGTAATCAAGGTTTTCATCTGTTTGGGCGTCAGGTTTTGTGCCTCGTCGATAATCAGGTAGCGGTTCAGAAAAGTCCGTCCGCGCATAAAGTTCAGCGAACGAATTTTTACCCGGTTCATCATGACGTTTTGCGACGCGCCTTGTTCCCATTCGGTCGTGCCCGAGCGGCTGCCCAGCAACTCCAGGTTGTCCATCAATGCCCCCATCCACGGCGCCATTTTTTCCTCTTCCGTACCCGGTAAAAAGCCGATGTCCTCGCCGACCGGCATGGTCTCCCGTGTCATGATAATTTCCAAATAGGCTTTGCTTTCCAGAGTCAAAGACAGGCCGGCTGCCAGTGCCAGCAAGGTTTTACCGGTGCCGGCAGAGCCTATTAACGTCACGAAGTCCACGTTTGGGTCGAGCAGGGCATTCAACGCAAAATTTTGCTCGCGGTTTTTGGCGGAAATCCCCCAGATGCTATTGTGTTTGGTCCGATAATCGCGGGCCAATTGCAACACCGCCGTGTCGCCTTCGCGGCTTTTCACGATGGCTTCGAAGTTATCTTCGCCTTCCATATACAGATATTGGTTGGGATACCATTCGGCCACCAGCGGACCATTCACGCGGTAGTATGTGTGGTCGTTTTCCTGCCACGATTCCATCTTACCGCCGTGTTCCTCCCAGAAGTCGCTGTCCAGCGGCATCGTACCAGTGTAGAGCAGGTCTATATCTTCGATGGTTTGATCGTTATGGTAATCCTCGGCAGTAATCTGTAGCGCGGCTGCTTTGATGCGCATATTGATGTCTTTGGAGACTAGGATTACATTCACATCCGGGTATTCCTTACCCAAGGCCAATACGATACTGAGGATAGAATTATCGGCAATCTGTCCAGGTAGGTCGGCAGGGAGTAGATGCGACAATTGCCGGGTTTGAAAATACAAACGGCCGTCGAATTCTCGCTCGCCGTTCCGAGCATAATCGATGCGCGACAGCGGTAGCCCGGCGTTGATGGTTTGTTGATCAGCATCGCGGATTAATTCGTCCAAAAACCGGCTAACTTGGCGGACGTTGCGCGATACGTCGGATAAGCCTTTTTTGGCGTGATCCAATTCTTCCAGCACCACCATCGGAATGAAAACATTGTGTTCTTGAAAGCGAAAAATGGACGTTGGGTCGTGCATCAGTACGTTGGTGTCCAACACGAACAATTTTTTGCCGGCGGATTGAATATTCATATTATCCTTGTAAAAAGCGTGGAAAAGCGGTTTCAACGCAAACCCGGTGCTGCGCTAAAGGTATTTCTACTCCAAGTGTAGAGTTATCGTCAACCGAGCTATCGCTTGCCCTGCGCCCGATAAGCGTTGCTACCCTATGCAAAAGAGTAGTGCGATTTCACCGTCAATTCCGGGTTTTTTAAAAATACCGGCGCCAATAATCGACTAATCTCCAGTTTCTCTATACTTAAGCCGTCGTCATTGCTTTTGTATAGTCGGTTACAATAGGGCGCATATGTCGCGACAACTTTATTTGTATCGGTATTTTTAGGATAGTTATTTATGACACTTTCACCATCAAGCCAGCCAGACTTGGGTTGGAGCCAGATTAGGGAAACCATCAAGCTGTTGACCGTTTCGGTTGCTCAGGTTGAGGGAAGCATGAAAGCCGGTGATGAGTCGGTCTCAGCCTTGGCCGACTCGTTTACCGGTATGGTTGAAGATATGAAAAATATTCATCAGTTACTGAGTAGTTTTCAGCAGAGCGAGAGCCGCGACCAGGCTCTGGCGCATTGCGAGGCGACCCAGGATAAAATCTATTCGGCGATTGTGGCGTTCCAGTTTTATGATCGCCTGCAGCAATGCTTGCAACACGTGTCCAACAATCTAAAAGGCTTGTCGGTCATCATCGATACGCCGCAGAGGTTATATAATCCTGCCGAATGGTATAAGTTTCAGGAAAGCATTCGCAACCAGTACACTATGGAATCTGAAAAAGTGATGTTTGATGCTATCCATCAGGGCAAAAGCGTCGATGAAGCGCTAGCCTTGTTTCAACAAGCAAATCGGCAAAGCGACGACGATGAAATCGAACTGTTTTAATTTTACTTGGCTACTCAAATCGTAAATGAAAAAAAAATCTCTGTTAATTTTGTGCCCTCTGTTACTGATATTAACGGCGTGTAGTAATCCTGGCTCAGAACCACCGGTGGCCGGCAGCGTACCGGCCAAAAAAGCCCCGGCTAAAAAATCAGCGGCAAACAAAGCTCCCGCAACTACGGCTAAAAAACCGGTGTCTAGTCCCGATACCGCCACCTATCCTATCGAAAGTGTCAGCAATAACTTTAAAGATGAACCGAATCTGCCGACCTTTCGCGCCGAGCCGTTGATGCCGCCGGCCGATATTCCGCCGCCTGTGCCAGCCAGTCCGGCTCTAGCGGCACCCGCTCCTGCGGCGGTGGCTACAGCAACTGCGCCGGCACCGAGGTTTGTCATAGAAGACGCGCGCATCCCCAGCGGCACGCCGCCGGCAGTGGTGGCTTTAATTAGCGAGTCAGACCGTAGCCGTAATAGTGGCGACCTGGATGCTGCAGTGGTCGTGATGGAACGGGCGCTACGCATCGATTCACGCAACCCCACGCTGACTTACAAGCTGGCGCAGCTCAGAATCAAGCAAAATAAACCGCAACTTGCCGAAGAATTGGCCGGCAAGGCCGCTTTGCTGGCTGGTGGTGATCTGGATTTGAAACGCAAAAGCTGGTTGTTGATCGCCGAAGCCCGGCAAATGCAGCAAAATGCCCAAGGGGCAAGAGAAGCTAAAGCCAAGGCGGACAGCTTTTTCGGTCGCTAGTGGTTGACAGTTCCAAGACGGCGCTTGCCGGTGCCGCCAGCAAATTGGCCGATGTTTTTGGCGACGGCGGCGCCTTAGCCGAGGTTATCAGCGGTTATTCGCCGCGCGCCGCGCAGATCGAGATGGCCGAAAAAATCGCCTACGCCATCGAGTCCCAGCAAAACCTGATTGCCGAGGCCGGCACCGGTACCGGCAAAACCTTTGCCTATCTGATTCCTGCGATCCTGTCCGGCAAGAAAGTCATCGTTTCCACCGGCACCAAAAATCTACAAGATCAATTGTTCAACAAGGATTTGCCGGTGATCCGCAAAGCCTTGAGCAGAAGGCCGTTCAAAGCCAGCTTGTTAAAAGGCCGCGCTAATTATTTGTGCACCTACCGGATGGAACAGGCTTTGAATTCCGCGTTCGGTTACAGCCAGGAAGACGCGGCGGCGTTGGCGCAGATCAAGGCTTGGTCGAAACGCACCAAGGCCGGCGATGTCTCGGAAGTGGCTGACGTGCATGACGGCGATCCGATCTGGTTTCACGCCACCTCCACCACCGACAATTGCCTGGGGCAGAACTGCCCGGATTATGCCGATTGCTTTTTAACCAAAGCCCGCAAACAGGCCCAGGAAGCCGAGATCGTGGTGGTCAATCACCATTTGCTCTGCGCAGATTGGTCGATCCGCGAGACCGGCTTTGGCGAGTTACTGCCGGATGCCGAAGTGGTGATCATCGACGAAGCGCATCAATTGGCCGATACCGCTTCAAATTTTTTGGGGGTGACGATCAGCGGCAAGCAGTTGGTTGACCTGGCCGACGACAGTCTGGCGGAATATTTCACCGACGCCAAGGACATGCCGGACCTGCGCACCGCCTGCGAGGACCTGCAACACGAAGTCAAGGATTTACGCCTAGCGTTTGGCCTGGAGCTACGCCGCGGCGACTGGCAAGACATCGAAACCAACCCCAAAATCGCCGGCGCGTTGGAATCCTTGCAAAAGCAATTGGCGCGGCTAACCGACCAATTGGAGCGCGCCTCGGTGCGCAGCAAAGGCCTGGAATCCTGCTTCGATAGGGCCGAAGCGCTGGACGCGCAACTGGAAACGCTGATCAACGACAAGGACGGGCAGTGGATCAAATGGTACGAAACCTACAGTAAGTCATTCACGCTCAGCCGCACGCCGCTGGATATTGCCAAGGAGTTTCGTGGTTTCATGGCCCGGCATAAAGCCACCTGGATTTTCACTTCCGCGACCTTGAGTGTGGCCAATAACTTCGTGCATTTTTCCAAGAATCTTGGGTTGAGCGGCGCGCTCAGCCAAAGCTGGGAAAGTCCGTTCGATTACCCGAATCAGGCCTTGTTTTATCACCCCAAAGGTTTGCCGCAGCCCAGCGATCCGGACTTTACCGACAAGATTGTCGAGTTCGCCTTGCCGGTGCTGGAAGCCAGCCGGGGCAGGGCGTTCTTCCTGTTTACCAGTCATAGAGCCTTGCAACGCGCCGCGCAATTGCTGGAAGGCAAGCTCGACCATCCCATTCTGGTACAAGGTACCAAGTCCAAGGGCGTATTGCTGGATCAGTTCAAGGAACTGGGCAATGCGGTATTGCTCGCCACTGCTAGCTTTTGGGAAGGCGTGGACGTGCGCGGTGACGCCTTATCTTGCGTCATCATCGACAAACTGCCGTTCGCTTCGCCCGGCGATCCGGTGTTGAAAGCGCGGATGAATGCAATGGAAAAGCAGGGCCGCAACCCGTTTTTTGAGCATCAACTGCCCAGCGCCATCATCATGTTGCGCCAGGGCGTGGGCCGCTTGATTCGGGATGTCAATGACCGCGGCGTGCTGATGGTCTGCGACCCCAGATTATTAAAGCGCTCCTACGGCCAGATGTTTCTGGATAGCGTGCCGGCGATGAAGCGCAGCCGCGAGATCGAGGATGTGCGGCGGTTTTTTGCGTTGGATGAATCACATTGAACTTTGCGTAGGCCGGAATAAGCGTTAGCGTTTCCGGCATCTTGTTGACAGAGGTACAGATTTGAAATTATTGGCAGTAGAAACCTCCACCGACGCTTGTTCGGCGGCCTTGTTTATCGATGGCGAGATTAGCGAAAAATTTGCCGTCGCCCCGCGCGAACATACCAAATTGATTTTACCGATGATCGACGAATTGATGGCCAATGCCCAGCTCAAGCCGCAACAACTGGACGCTATCGGTTTGAGTCGCGGGCCCGGTTCGTTTACCGGTGTCAGAATTGCCGGCGGCGTGGTGCAAGGCATTGCTTATGGTGCCGACTTGCCGGTGGTGCCGGTTTCGACTTTGGCGGCCATCGCCCAAGATTTTTTTAACCGGCGGTCCGATGCCCAGCTGAGTTTTACCGCAATGGACGCCAGGATGGACGAGATTTTTTGGGGCGTGTATCAACGTAACGAATTAGGTTTGACGGAGTTAAACGGCGCGGAAGCTGTTACGCCTGCTGGAGAAGTGATCTTTCCCGATCTGGCCGGCTTTGGTGTCGGTTCAGGCTGGGGCGTTTATGCGGAGCAGTTGGGCCAGCGTTTAGCTGAGCGTGTGCTGGGCGTCGAGGTGAAAGTCTGGCCGCGCGCAGGCTGTGTCGCGCAATTGGGCGCTTACGGTTTTGCTTGCGGTTTGGCGGTGCCTGTCGAGCAAGCCATGCCAGTTTATCTTCGCGATAAAGTCGCCAAAAAACAATCGGAAAGATGAGTCGGTTTCCGGTTCCCAGCGGCCGCTAAAACGGCCGCGCCACATTTTTAAATACCTTCTGGGGTACAATGCCCCTTTACCTAAGCCGATAGTTTTAGCCCATGGCGCAATATTTCGAAATTCACCCGAAGAACCCGCAGCCGCGCTTGATTCAACAAGCAGTCAATATATTGCGCAACGGCGGAGTCATCGCCTATCCCACTGACGCATCCTACGCGCTGGGTTGCCAGATCGGCGATAAGGCAGCCATGGATCAAATTCGCAGCCTCCGCCGGCTGGACGATAATCATAACTTCACACTGTTGTGTACCGACCTGTCACAGGTTTCCACCTTCACCAAAATGGGCAATGAAGCCCACCGCTTGATCAAAAAACTGACGCCCGGTCCGTTTACGTTTTTACTGGATGCCACACGCGAAGTGCCGCGCCGGTTGCAGCACCCCAAAAAGAAAACCATAGGCGTCAGAATCACCGACCATCCGGTAGCTCAAGCCTTGGTCGAGCAGCTTGGCGAACCATTATTGACCTCCACGTTGATGATGCCCGGCGATGAGGAGCCTTTGGCCGATCCTTACGAAATCCGCAAGCGGCTGGAAAAAGAGTTGGCCCTGGTCATAGATGTGGGCGTGATCGAATATCAACCCACTACCGTCATTGCTTGCGGCGACAAGTCGATTGACATTGTTCGGCAAGGTATCGGTATTGCGCCGATGTTGGAGTAAAAGCCATGATGGACGAATTAACCCTGATACAAAGGATCGTGGTGTGGATTTTGCCGGTGATTTTCGCGATCACCGGTCACGAGGTGGCGCACGGCTGGGTGGCCAAGAAGTTAGGCGACAACACCGCTGCCGACCAAGGCCGTTTAACGCTGAATCCTCTCAAACATATTGATGTGCTGGGCACCCTGATTATTCCCGGTTTATTGTTGCTGACCTTTACCGGTTTTGTGTTCGGGTGGGCCAAGCCGGTGCCGGTCGATCCCCGCGCGTTTAAAAAACCGCGCCAAGCCATGGCGATTGTGGCGGTAGCCGGCCCCCTGTCCAATCTATTAATGGCGGCGGCCTGGGCTTTGCTGTCTAGAATCGGCGTGATGTTGGAAATCGAATACATCTCTTTTCCGCTGATATACAGCGGCGTAGCAGGCATCAGCATCAATTTGGTTTTGGCTTTGATTAATCTTCTGCCGATACCGCCCTTGGACGGCAGCCGGATTTTGTCTGGAGTGCTATCGGATTACTGGGCTTGGCAATACAATCGTTTGGAACGGTTTGGTTTTATTTTTTTGTTGATATTACTCGCTACCGACGTGTTGCAATATTTGCTGGCTTATCCGATGTACTACGCCCAACAATTATTTTTTAGTTTGGCGGGCATGTAGTTTTGAACGACGTCGCATTACCGGTTGAAGCCGCGCTGCCGCCTCTGGCGCTGGTGCAAGGTCAGCCTTATCAGGATTTACCGGAAGACCTTTACATCCCGCCGGATGCGTTGGAAGTGTTTCTGGATGCGTTCGAAGGGCCGCTGGATTTGCTGTTGTATTTGATTCGTCGGCAGAATCTGGATATTCTCGACATCCCCATCGCGCAGATCACCCGGCAATATATCGCCTACATCGATATGATGGAAAATTTGCGTCTGGAGCTGGCCGCCGAATATCTGGTGATGGCCGCGCTGCTGGCGGAGATCAAATCGCGGATGCTGCTGCCCAGGCAGCCGGAAAGCGAAGAGGAAGAAGAGGACCCCAGAGCATTTTTGATTCGCAAATTGCAGGAATACGAAGCGATCAAAAAAGTGGCCGAAGAGATCGATCTGCTGCCCAGAAACGAGCGCGATACCTTTGAATTCGGCGTCGACACTTCAACCGTGGATGTACAGCAAATTTTGCCGGATGTGCAACTCAAGGAACTGCTGCTGGCCTTCCAGGACATACTGAAGCGCGCCGAGAGGCTTACCCATCATCAAATAACCAAAGAACCCCTATCAGTCCGTGAACGAATGGCAGCCATTTTGGAAAAACTTAACGGAGCAAATCAGCTCCCTTTCGCAGCGTGTTTTACCCGAAGTGAAGGAAAAAACGGAGTGGTTGTCGCGTTTCTTGCCATCCTTGAACTCTCCAAGGAACGCATCATCGACATCTTCCAATCCGAACCCTACGCCGGCATTCAGGTCAGAATCCGCCTCGATAGCGGCGCCGGCGACTGACTCACTGCTAGCCGAAACCGTCGTTGATGATGTTATTCCCACAGCCAAACCCAGAACGCCCCGCAAGCCGCGCATCAAACCCGAGCCGGTTACGATATTCGTGCCGGTCAAACGGAGGGCCGTTCGGTTTCCGGCTATCTGGACTAGCGAGCCGCGCGTTGTGGTTGTTCAAAGCCAAGAACCAAGTAAACCCGTGGTTTTGCCAATTTCCCGTAGGCACGCGGTGCGCTTGTTGCCGGGTTGGCGGAGTAGTTGGCAAGCACCCGTGCCGGAGGCTGCGGCCGTTAGCGAGTCTAGGCGCGCAACCCGTTTACCGCAGCGTTGGGCCGAGATTATTCGCGCCAGCACCTACGAACCCATTGTGGTCGAACGCCACCGACTACAGCCCGACATCATTAAAGAGTGCGACATGAACACCAAGCGCATCGTGGAAGCCATTTTGTTCGCCGCCAATCGGCCGATGACGATCAGGCAGATTCAGGAAACCTTTCCGGAATTGGAGCAACCCGATACCTTGTCGGTACAAATGGCCCTGGATGAAATCGCCCGCGACTACGCTGACCGCCCCATCGGCCTGCGGCAATTGGCCAGCGGCTATCGGTTTCAGGTGCGCGAAGGCTTGTCGCCGTATGTCACCCGCTTGTTCGAGGAAAAACCCGCGCGATATTCGCGGGCACTTTTAGAAACATTGGCTATCATCGCCTATCGCCAGCCGGTGACGCGCGGTGAAATCGAGGATATTCGCGGTGTCAGCGTCAGCAGTTCCATCATTCAAACCCTGTTGGAGCGCGAATGGATTCGCGTCATCGCCCATAAGGAAGTACCGGGCCGGCCGGCCTTGTTCGGCACCACCAAGCAATTTCTGGATTATTTCAATTTAACCTCATTGAGCGAATTACCGACGCTGGAAGAAATCGTCAATTTCGATTTCGGCAATTCGCCGCAACCGCAACCCGAGCAGGACCACA
This sequence comes from Methylomonas sp. Uni0009, assembly GCF_054188105.3. NCBI lineage: Bacteria > Pseudomonadati > Pseudomonadota > Gammaproteobacteria > Methylococcales > Methylococcaceae > Methylomonas > Methylomonas sp. Uni0009. Next base: position 69,084 of record NZ_JBTAFN010000004.1, read on the forward strand.
GTGAAAGACCGCAAACCGCCGAGATCCAACAACCCGTCAGCTCCGCAGGACAAACGGACCCAGAAACCGCAACCGCGGAAACCGAGTTCGACCCACAAGCCGAAGCCAGCCTCGGCACCGAAAAGCTCACCCTCCACTAAAGCTGCACCGGCCGGCGGCGAGCGCATCCAGAAACTGCTGGCGCGGGCTGGTGTCGGTTCGCGCCGGGAAATCGAGCGCTGGATAGAAGAGGGCAAGCTCACCGTCAACGGCAATCCGGTACAGCCCGGCTACCACTTAAAGCCGGACGACCATCTGCAAATCAACGGTCGGGTCGTCAAATGGGAAAAATACGCCGAGCAACCGACTCGGGTATTGGTGTACCACAAGCCGGTCGGCGAATTGGTCACCCGCCGCGACCCCGAAGGCCGGCCGGTAATCTTTACCCAACTGCCGCGCCTGCAAGTCGGCCGTTGGATCGCGGTCGGCCGGCTGGACATCAACACCTCCGGCTTGATTTTAGTGACAAACAACGGCGAGTTGGCCAACCGCTTGATGCACCCGTCGCGCGAAGTCGAACGGGAGTACGCGGTTCGAATCTTAGGCGAAGTCGACGATGCCATGCTGGCGCGCTTGAAACAAGGTGTGGAACTGGAAGACGGCCCTGCACATTTCGAAGACGTCAGCTTTTACGCCGGCGAAGGCGCCAACAAATGGTTTTACGCCACGGTGAAACAGGGGCGGAATCGTTTGGTACGGCGTTTATGGGAATCGCAGGGGGTTAAAGTCAGCCGCTTGATTCGGGTCCGTTACGGCGATGTTGGTTTGCCGGAACGGGTCAGGGCGCATTCGTTTTATGAGCTTGAGCCTAAGGAATTGCAGGGATTGATGGAGTTTGTGGGACTGTAGTCTGGTTTTTTTATTTATAATTGATATTTAAACTTCGATCCTTGATCTCGACACGAGAAATTTTTCTATAGATTAATCAAGAGTAATTATGGATGCTTCTGTTATTGCTGCTTATATAAGCGGCGTATTCGCAATATTCGGTCCAATAATAGTTTTCATAGCTACAAAACATTATGAGATCAGATATCTTCAGCCAATTAACCATGACAGACGAATTGCTGTTGTTGGACGCTGTAGAGGGGAGATTGTTCAACCTAACCTTACTTCAAATATTGAGTTGAGGTTTGATGTCAGAAACAAAGAAGTAATTGGTGAAGCGCAGATCAATCGGGTTGTTGAGGGTCGAGAGAGGTTAATTACCTTGACGATGACTGGTGGCTTTTTATATGACCGATTCTTAAAATTGGATTATAAGAATGCAGACGCCAGCACTATACAGTTTGGTTCAATTACTTTGGAGTTAGCCGCTGATCCTCGAGCTATGGAGGGAAAATACTCTGGCTATGGTTCTGTAAGCAATTGCATTGTATTTGGAGAAATTCACCTAACTAAGGTGGAGGCTTGATTACGTAGTGTAGGCATGCTTTTTAAGTCAACGCGGAATTTCGGTTTGCATAACCAATGATTCGCTGTCGCGAAACTTAATTGAATACCGGTTCTCGCACCGGCGGGCGAGATACTTTCTTTTGCTCCGCCAAAAGAAAGTATCCAAAGAAAAGGCGGCCCGGATGCCGCTTCTCCCCTGCGTTCCTCGCTTTAGCTAGGGGTTGCCGAAAGGGGCTTCCTGCCCCTTCGGCAACGTGCGGCATCCATGCCGCACCCCTTCGGGCTATTCCTATCAAAAGCTCCGGTACTCGGCGCGGCATACGGGACAAAATCGTCCGCAAATTTATATTGCGTAGGCTGGGTAGGAGCGATAGCGGAAACCCAGATTAAAGGTCTCTAACCTAAAGAAGAACGGCATTTTTGGATAGTGCGTTCGGCGCGGATCAAGACAAGAAGGATTTCAGCTTGTCCGTGAAACTGTGCCAGCCTTCTTCCAGTTTTGCGGCGGATTCTTTCCAGCTACTTTCAAAACTCTCTTTTACTTCGTCCCAGGTTTCGTCGGCGACGGCAGCGATTTCTTCGGCTTTAGCCTTGGCTTGGTCCAATTTCGGCTCTAGCTCGGCGATGGCCGCGCGAACATCATCCAGCGCCTCGTGGGATTCGTCTAGAGCTTTTTGCTTTAGCGCTTCCAATTTCACTTGCTGTTCGTCAATCGAAGTATTAATTTTCGCTAGCAGTTCATCTTTGGTCATGGCACAGTCCTCCCGCGCGGGGATTGGTTGATTGAGTGTGCAGTCTAACAAACTTGTGTCACCGGTTGTCGGATTTGCTAAGGTTATGAAATTAAAGATTAGTTTATGCTTAGCAGCTAAGCATAAACGTTGTCCCTGTAAGTACCTGATCGAAAAATGCCCCCGCTTTGTCCGGTTCGGTAAAACACCATTTGAAACAATTGGCTAGCCTTTGGAAATCAGGATGGCTTACCATGGGCCAACTTTCGATTTGTGTTCCAATTCGAGCAGGTTTTTATACCGGGGCGGATAGAAAAATGGCAATTTGGCGGATGAGCTCAACCCTAAGATTTACCTTTCTGGCGGCTGTTTTCCTGGTTTCCGGGTGCGTCAATCATGCCGATTTGGCGGAGGCTCCCGGCGAAAGCCTGGTAGTCCAATCCGTGCCGGATTCGAATTATCTGGCAACGCAAAGTTACTATCACGAACTCATTTCCGGCACGATGCCCAGCATCGCCGAATTGACGCTGTTTACCAATCAATTGCCCAAGGGTGGCGATCTGCATCACCACTATTCGGGTGCGCTGTACGCGGAGACTTATCTGGATTGGGTGGATAAAAGCCATTTTTGCATTTGCCTGGACAACGCCTGCCAAGGCGGCACCAAAGCCGGTCCGGAGCCGGTGGCTAAATACGAGGTTGTCAAGCATTGGAAGTCAGGCACTTGTGTTGGCGCGGGTGAACTGCGGACCAAGAAAAAATATTCAACCGTCTACCGCGATCTGCTGAAGCGTTGGTCAGATAAAGATTTTGCCAACCACTTTCACGAACAATCCCCGCCGGACCAACAGTTTTTCGATACCTTCGGTTTCTTCGGATCGGTATCCGACTATTCCTATCAAGCAGGTTTGCAGGCGCTTAAACAGCGGGCCATAGCCGAAAACGTGCTGTATTTGGAGACTATGCTGAAAAGCGCGCCGGCCATCGATAACCCGGCGCTGGCAAAGACACTCAACGCCTTAAATGCCGACAGCACCGATCTGGAAATGGAGGCGGCTTTTCAGGCTTATTTCGATTTTCTGGCAAGCGATCCGGCAGCCAAGGCCGCCGTCGAGGAGTACGCCCGCTCCCATGAACAAGCGGCGACCGGCATCAACGATGGAAGTTTTATACTGCGCTTTCAGACCTATGTGTCGCGCAACAGCGAGCCAGCCAAGGTGTTTTCCGGTTTGTACGCTGCGTTTGCCGCCGCGCAGCAATCGGCCTTGATTGTGGGCGTTAATTTGGTGGGACCGGAAAACGGTTATATCGCGATGCGCGACTATAGTCTGCACATGAAAATGCTAAGGTTTTTGCGGCAGCATTTTCCCGAAACAAAATTGTCCCTGCATGCCGGTGAGTTGGTGTTGGGCATGGTGCCGCCGGAAGGCTTGAAAAGCCATATCCAAGAAGCGCTAAATACCGCCGGAGCGCGGCGTATTGGGCACGGGATAGACATCGTGCATGAAACCGATGCCTATCAATTGCTGGAGCAGATGAAAACCGGCGACGTGGCGGTCGAGATCAATCTAACCAGCAATGCGTTTATTTTGGGAGTGGAATACGAGACCCATCCCTTGCAGTTATACCGGCGCTATCACGTGCCTTATGTGATTTCCACCGATGACGCCGGCGTGTCGCGCAACAATTTAAGCAACGAATATCTGTTATTTACCAGTCGCTACAAACCGTCTTACGACGAATTGAAGGCTGTGGTTTACAACAGTATCGATTACGCTTTTTTGCATGACCAGGAAAAGGCTGAGGCGCGGTGGGCGTTGGATAAACGTTTTGCCGCTTTCGAAGCACAAATAGCCAAACAGCTTGAACTTGAAGACCAGCCCTGAGCCAGGCGACGGGGTGAGAGGCTTGGTGGCGTTAACATTTCAATGAAAATCCCGGGATTTAGTTTCCAAATCGCCGATCCAGCTGCTCCAGTCTTCCAGCTTGCCGGCTACCAAGTGCAGCACACCGTCTTCCTGTTGAATCGTGCCGGTCACCGACAACAGGCGAGCTTTCAGCAAGGGTTTACGTTGGGCCAGGGCAGTGGCGGGCCAGACCACCAGGTTGACCTGGCCGGTTTCGTCTTCCAGCGTTACAAAGGTCACGCCGGATGCCGTCATCGGCCGTTGCCGGCAGATCACCAGGCCCGCGACTTGGACGATGCTGCCGTTACGGCGTTGCCATAAGGATGCGGCGGTGGTGACGCCGCGGCGGCGCAAGCGTTCGCGCAGCAGGCTCAGCGGGTGTTCGCGCAGGCTGAGCCGGGTGCTGGCATAATCGGCCAATACCTCCTGTCCGGGCTTGGGGGCTTTTAATAGCGGCGTGGCTTCGGCAATCTCTGCGACCCCAAATACCGGCGTCGCAGCTTCCACACCACCAGCCGCCCAGAAGGCCCGATGCCGGTTGCCGGCCAGGGTTTTTAACGCATCTGCTGCCGCCAGGTGTTCCAAATCTTGCCGATCCAGTCCGGCGCGCTCGGCCAGATCGGTGACGCTGGTAAACGGTTTAGCTCTGCGGGCTTGGACAATCTTGGCCGCCGCTAGTGCTGATAAACCTTTAACTTGATTAAAACCCAAGCGTAAGGCCGGTGCGGCGTTGGCGGGAAACTCCAACGAGCATTCGCTGAGACTGGTCTGTACGTCCACCGGCCGTACCTCCACGCCATGCCGCCGTGCATCCTGCACCAGTTGCGACGGGCCGTAAAAGCCCATCGGTTGGCTGTTCAGCAAGGCGCAGCAAAACGCCGCCGGATGATGGCGCTTCAACCAGGCCGACACATAAGCCAGCAAGGCAAAGCTGGCGGAATGCGATTCCGGAAAACCATAATCGCCAAAGCCCTTGATTTGTTGAAAAATCCGTTGGGCAAACTCGGTGCTGTAGCCGCGCGCCTGCATGCCGTCCAGCAGTTTGCGCTCGAACGGTTCCAGGCCGCCCTTGCGTTTCCAGGCCGCCATGGCTCGGCGCAATTGATCGGCTTCGTCGGCGGTAAAACCGGCCGCGACCATCGCCAGTTGCATGACTTGTTCCTGAAAAATCGGAATGCCCAGTGTACGTTCCAGCACGGCTTGGACTTCCGGGCTGGGGTACTCCACGGGCTCCAAGCCTTTGCGCCGGGCCAGATAAGGATGCACCATTTCTCCCTGGATAGGCCCGGGGCGGACGATGGCGATTTCGATGACCAGATCGTAATAATTGGCCGGCTTCAGACGCGGCAGCATGGTCATTTGCGCCCGCGATTCGACTTGGAACACGCCGATGCTGTCAGCCTGTTGCAGCATCGCGTAAACCGCCGGGTCTTCGGCCGGAATGTCGGCCAGGGTCCAGGTCTGACCGGTATATTGATCAAGATATTCCAGGGCTTTGCGAATCGCACTGAGCATACCCAGTGCCAGTATATCGACCTTTAATAAGCCCATCGCTTCCAGATCGTCTTTTTCCCATTGAATCACGGTGCGGTCGGCCATTGCGGCATTTTCCACCGGCACTAATCGGGATAATTCATCGCGGGCGATGACGAAGCCGCCGACGTGTTGGGAAAGATGGCGCGGAAAGCCCTTGATTGCCTGAAACAGCACGGCCAAGCGTTGTACGGTGGGGCTTTCCGGGTCGAAGCCGCATTCTTTCAGTGATTCCGGCATTAGCTGATAGCCATCCCAACGATCCACGCTGTCGGCCAGGCGTTCGACTTGCGCCAGGTTCAAGCCCAGGGCTTTGCCGACGTCGCGCACCGCGCTGCGGCTGCGGTAGGTAATCACCGTAGCGGCCAGCGCGGCGCGATGCCGGCCGTATTTTTGATAGATATATTGAATGACTTGCTCGCGGCGTTCGTGCTCGAAATCGACGTCGATGTCCGGCGGTTCGTTACGCTCACGAGACAGAAAACGCTCGAACAGCAGATTCATTCGGCTCGGGTCGACTTCGGTAATCCCCAGGCAATAGCACACTGCCGAATTGGCCGCCGAGCCGCGGCCTTGGCAGAGGATGCCTTGCTCCCGCGCGTATCTGACGATGTCGTGTACAGTCAAAAAATACGGTTCGTAAGCCAAGTCGGCGATCAGCGCCAGCTCGTGTTCGATTTGTTGACGAACTTTTGCCGGCTCGCCATGCGGCCAACGTTTGCGGATGCCGGTTTCGGTCAAATGTCGTAGCCAGGAAGTGGGCGTATGCCCATTTGGCACCAGTTCTTGCGGGTACTCGTAGCGCAATTCATCCAGTGAAAATTGGCAGCGCTCGGCGATAATCAGGGTTTGTTGCAGCCATTCAGACGGATACAGCTCGGCCAGCCGGGGCAGGGGCCGTAGATGCCGTTCGCCGTTGGCAAACAATGCGTAGCTCAGTCGCGATAGGGGCTGGCCAAGGCGGATCGCGGTAAGCGTATCTTGCAAGGCTTGGCGCGAGCGCCGGTGCATATGCACATCGTTGCAAGCGACTATCGGGATGTCTAATTGCCGGGCGGTAGCTTGGGCCTGTTGGCAATAGTCTTCGTCGCGGCCGGATAGAAACAGGCCTATCCCCAGCCATAAATCGCCGGCAAATAGTTGTTTCAACCAATAGCCATCTTCTTCCCGGTAACAGTCGTTGGTTAGCCAGATGGCCAGACAGCCTTGCGGACAGTGGGCGGCCAGATCGGATCGGGTTAGCCGGTAGCTGCCTTTTTCAGCTTGGCGGCGGGCGAGGGTAATCAACGCAGACAGGTTGCCGTAGCTGCTTCTATCGGTTGCCAGCAAGACCAGTTTCAGACCGCCTTCCAAGACAAACTCACTGCCGATGATCAGTTTGATATGGTGTTTCTTAGCGGCCAGATGCGCTCTTACCACGCCGGCCAGCGAGCATTCGTCGGTCAGTGCCAGTGCCTGGTAACCCAGGCGGGCAGCTTCCTCGACTAGTTCTTCCGGATGCGAGGCGCCGCGCAGAAAGCTGAAGTTGGACAGACAATGCAGTTCGGCAAAACCGCTGTCCGGCGCGCTGGCCTCATCCGAACAAGCCATGCACAAACCATTGTTGTTTGGCGTTTAAGTCGCGATACACCCACAGTTTTCGGCCGCGTTGATCTTGGGCGCTGTGATAGTCACGGCGGATCGGCTGGTCGTCCCACCAGCCGGACTCGATGCGTTCCGCCGACGATAGCAGGCTAAGGCAGCTTAGCCGCACCGGTTCGGGATTAGTTAGCAGCCACAAAGGCCTGGGCGCTAAATCGGGATTGGCGGTTAGTTGGTTTGGTGCAGCGGTCATGGCGCGTTCCGGGCGATGGTCGGCTTGCGCGCCGGGAAACTTTAAGGCTTGATGCCCCAGCCTGGCTTGCAACTGATCCAAAACGGCTTGCCATTCGGTGTCACTATCCGGTTTCTCGTGGTCGTCGAACAGGCTGAAGCGTTCCGGCTGAAATGGGACTATGGCGGTGCTGAGCAGGGTGATAGCCAGCACCGGGGCCGGCAACGGCGAGCGCTCCAGTTTTTCGGACAGTAAGCCGCACCAGTGTTTAGGATCGCGGTTACCGGCGCGAAAATCCAATGCCAAGCAAGTGGCCGGGCGGCCGTGATGCAGTAGTTCCAGCGTGATGCCTAAGGTTGTGGCATCGCGGGTTTTTAGAAACGCGGCAAACTCGTCGGCCAGTTGTTCGATGGCCGGGAAGAAATGTTCGATACGTTCCAGCTCGATGGGCATCTCACGGCTGGCCTGGAAGCGATGCGGCCTGTGGAAAGCCTGTAAAACTTGAGTTTGCCGGCCGGCAAGTCTGTCCAGTTGTTGCAATAAACCGGCACCATAACGTTTCGCCAGGCCGTCGCGCGGTAAGCGCCACAGGTCGGTGAGTTGGCGAATGCCGGTGCGCATTAGCCGGTGTAAGAGTTTATCGTCCAGTGCCAGCGCGGCGATGGGCAACGGGCCCAGTGTCGACCGCAAGGCCTGGCTGTCGATGACGATTTTTTCCTGACCAAGTTTGGTTAGCAATACGCTGGCTGTAGGCGCGGGGCTGATGGCAATCGACGGCCGATGTCCGCTGCTTTGCCATGCCGTTTTTAGCTTGTCTCTTAAGCTTTCCACGCCGCCGAATAACGTCAGGCAGGAACGAATTTCCAAAAGCAGGCAATCCGCCTGATCCAGGCTGACCCAGGGACTGAAATCCAGCGCAATTTCGGCAAGTTGTTGTAATGCTAGGCGTTCGGCGAACGGGTCGCGGTTACGAATGCTTAGGCCGGGACACAGGGCTAAAGCGGCGGCGGGTGTCATGCCTGACTCGACGCCGGCTTGCCGGGCCGGCGCCGAGACCGTATGCAGGCGAGTCTGGCCTTTGTAGGGCATAGCACTGGCGACGGCCTGATTTAAATCCAGATGTAGTGCAGTCAAAGCCAAGTCAGGAAAATAGGCGCATAGCCAAAGTTGGCTGTTGGTCGGATTGGGCTTTACGAGTGTGCCGATTCGCTCTGGCGGCGTTGGCGATAGCGCACTGGCGGTGGCAGCCATGGCGGTCTTACAGCGGCAAGGTCAAAGACGCACGTTGCAAGCTACCGCGCGCCTTTAAAATGTGCAGTGCTAGGCCTGGGTTTACCGGTTTGATCTCCAGGCGCAATGCCGTGTAACCACTGCCGCTAGGGCGTTTGGGAAATAGCACCGCCAAGGCAGAGCCGGCTTCCGCGGCCAGCTGCAAGCGGCGGATTTGATGATCGCTGAGCCGGCGTGGCCAGGCCAAGGCCATGCCGCAGCGGCCGCTACGCAGCAGTTTTTCCAGACTCCAGGGAATGTCCGCCTCTTGCCGGCAATCCACTACCAGAACATAGCTTGCATCGATGCCTGCCTGTCGTAAGGCGGGTGCATAGACTTGCTGCGGCGGTGCGATCCAGGCTATCCAGCGCTTGCTTTGAGATAGGGAGGTCATGGCCGGCAGCAACAGGCTTAATTCGCCGATGCCCAAGCAGGGCGATAGAATTTCCAGTACGCCGCCCAGCGGCCAGCCGCCACCGGGCAGCAAGGCATCCAACTCGGCAAAACCGCTGGCAATTGTTCGCCAGTTTTGATTTTCCGAATGCAATCCGCGCCAAATCCCGGTCTGGGTGCGTAACAGCTGATCCAGGGGAGTTGCATTCATAGCCCGCTACGAATCACGCCGACCACCACGCCTTCTATTACCAATAGCTCGCGCTGCAAATCGACTGCAATGATGGAAAAATCCGGATTGGCCGGCTCCAGAAACGCTTTAGCACCTTCCAGGCGTAGCCGTTTTACCGTGGCTTCATCGTGAATCCGTGCCACAACGATCTGGCCGTTGCGCGCTTCCGGTGTGCGTTGCACGGCCAATAAATCACCATCCAGAATGCCGGCATCGCGCATGCTCATGCCTTGCACCCGCAGCAAATAATCGGCGCGGTGATCAAACAGCTTTGGCCCCAGGCGGCAATAACGCTCGATATGTTCTTCGGCCAGTATCGGTTGTCCGGCCGCTACTCGACCAACCAGGGGTAGGCCTTGCTCGGGATTGGATGTCGGTTTCAGCAAGCGGATGCCGCGCGATGCGGCTGGCACGAGTTCGATGGCGCCTTTGCGCGCCAAAGCCTGCAAATGGCCACGGATACTGTTGGTGGAGCGCACGCCAAAAGCATCGGCGATTTCGGCGATGGTCGGCGGAAAGCCATCCTGTAACAGGCTGCGCTCGATGAAGGTCAGGATGTCTTGTTGGCGGTCGGTGAGTGGTTTCATGCTGTTTTTATAGTTACTGCTTTTATAGGCAGTATAGTGCGCATGGTGGGATTAGCGCAACTATCCGGCAGCTATAAAAACTGCCGCCTGCACGCTAGCGGCTTTGAGCGGTTGGGCGGGTTTTATATGTTCAAACTTAGGCTGGGCAAGCGTTTGCCCGGAGCAAACCGGATGCTAGACGCGCAGGTAAAGGACGAGTGATGACAGGAAGGGGGCTGTCAATTATTAGCGGGTGGAACGGTTAAACAAGATAAAGCTTAAGCAAGCCGGTAATTGCAGCTTCAATCCGGCTCCAGCACCCGAAACAGCATTTCCTTCACAGTTTGCGGGTCGAAGGGTTTATCGCAAATCGCCGAGACGCCGGCTTTGTGCACATTACTGAGGCGGGTTTCGTTTTCTTCGCTGGTCACCATCAAGATCGGTACGATGGAATTGCCCAAATCCTGGCGGATGGTTTTGATCAATTGTTGGCCGTCCATGATAGGCATATTGTAATCGGTGACGATCAGGTCGAAAGCGTTTTGGTCGCGAGCGAATACATCGACGCCTTCCTTACCGTCCTGGGCCTGGGTAATCTTGACGATGCCCATATTGTTCAACACGCGGCTGATGTGTTTGCGCGCTAGCGGACTGTCGTCCACCACCAACACCCGCACGTTTTCGATGTCGTAATGTTCCAGGCTGATTTCTTGCGGATCGATAAACTCGATGGTCGCCCGCAAGGCGTTTTTTAAATCGTCGTGCGCAAACGGCTTGGGCAAAATCGCTACCACGCCGGCTTGGCGGATGGTGTCTAGTACCGCAAAGCTGGATTCGCTGGAAATCAGCATGAAGGGGATATGGCTCAGGGCTTCTTCATTGCGCAGATGCTCGACCAGTTCGGTGGCCATCATATCCGGCAGATACAGGCTGCTGATAATTAAATCCGGGCGGTGATTATGCAAGCTTTCCAGCGCCGCCGCCGCGTTGGAAACGCCTTCGATTTTGGCTATGCCTTCGTCACGTAAATGCTGCATGATGACTTTTAATTGTGTGGTCGAAGGTTCAATCAGCAAAATCGATAAGTCGGCAATATCTATGGCGTGCATAAGCGTGTGGCCTGGTTAATGTTGAACGGAATTGCATCCTGCAGGCGCCGGCTGGAAAAAAAATCCCCAAGGGTAGCCGGCGAGATTAAAATTGCGCGTTGGTTTGCCGGTAAACCGGCAACATTTCACGCTTCAGGATAGACCTAAACCACCATGATTCAAGAAACCCTCGTCACTACCATCAATCTGCAGGGCGATACGCACATCGCGCCGATGGGAGTGCATGTTGAACAAGATCACTACATTATCTTGCCGTTTCGGCCCTCGACTACGCTGGATAATCTGCTGGCAACCGAAACCGCCGTCATCAATTATTGCGACGATGTGCGGATTTTTGCCGGCTGTCTGACCGGGCGTAGGGACTGGCCCTTATTGCCCGCCCAACAAGTCGCGGGGTATTATTTAGCCGATACTTTGGCGCATACCGAACTGCAATTGGTGCGAATCGAAGACGACGACACCCGGCCGAAATTGTTTTGCCGGGCCGTGCACACGGTCAACCATAAGCCGTTTCAAGGCTTTAATCGGGCGCAATATTCAGTGCTGGAAGCGGCGATTTTGATCAGCCGGCTGGATAGATTGCCTGGGGAGAAAATTCAAGCCGAACTGGATTATTTGCGCATCGGCCTGGATAAAACCGCCGGTGAGCGGGAGCGTCAGGCCTGGGATTGGCTGATGGCGGCGATTGAACAACATCGCCGGGGAGTGCAAGTATGACCGCGATGTTGGCAAGCGTGAATAGTTTGGCGGAAGCGCTGTTGGTCGAAGCCGCCGCCGTCGATATTATCGATTTAAAACAACCCGCTCGCGGCGCCTTGGGTGCTCTGGATGTGGCCGAGGTTGCCGAGATTGTCCGCCGCTTGCAACCGGGCAGCTGTGTTAGTGCCACTATCGGCGATTTACCGATGCAGCCCGAACTGGTCCTGCCGGCCGTGCAAGCCATGGCGGCTACCGGCGTCAATTATGTGAAAATCGGGTTTTTTCCGGGCGGCGACTGGCTGGCGTGCGTCGAGGGTTTACAGGCGATTGCTGCGCGGGGCGTGGCCTTGGTCGCGGTATTGTTTGCCGATACCCGCCCGGATTTTGCGATGATTGATGCTTTAGCCCAGGCCGGTTTTCGCGGGGTGATGCTGGATACCGCCAATAAACAACTCGGTTCATTGACGCGGCTGATGACGCTCGACGAATTGCAGAGTTTTGTCGATAGGGTCGCCGGCCTGGGTTTGCTGAGTGGCTTGGCCGGTTCCTTGCGCGTCGACGATGTAGCGGGTTTAGTGCAGTTAGGTCCGGATTATTTGGGCTTTCGCGGCGCCTTATGCCGGGAACATTCCCGCACTGCGCAACTGGACGTCGGGCAAATCGACATAATTAGGCAACATTGGCGAGCTTTAGCGTACTGAATGAGCCCGCTGATGCATTGACAGTACCCATAGCACCATCGACAAAACATAACAATAACACTAGCCGCCAACAGACTTAAATCTACATAATGTCGGCAGACCGGTAAACAGCAAGGGATCACTGTGGAGCAATATAGCGAACAAAACCAGGCCAGGCCTCTGCTTTGGACGGTGCTACTACTTTTACTTGCGCAGTTGCTTAGCTGGTATTTTCCGCTGGCAGACTACTTACGGCCCTTTGTCAGCCAATCCTTGGGCGTGCATACCTTGATGGAAGGTTTTTCCATCGTGATTTCCGCATTGGTTTTCGCGGTGGGTTGGAGCGTTTATCAAAAGGAGAATTCCGCCGGATTCCTGATGCTGGCCTGCTGCTTCTTGGGGGTGGCGGTCCTCGATTTAATGCATACCCTGTCTTTCAGCGGCATGCCGGCCTTTATCACCGAAAGCGATCCGGAAAAAGCCATCGCTTTTTGGCTAATGGCCCGCGGGTTTGCAGCGATAGGTCTGGTGATGGGATGGTTGCTGCCAAACCGGCCGATAACCCCGGTGTCGCGGGCGTTGATGCTGAGCGTTGTGCTGCTCTATATTGGCCTCAGTTGCTGGCTGGTGTTTTTCCATCAAGATTGGTTGCCGCGCACCTTTGATGCAGTTGATGGTTTAACCTCTTTTAAAAAGACCTGCGAATATGTATTGGCCGGCGTCTATGCTGTCAGCGCCATCGGCTATTTACGCCAAACCCGCCGCCAACATACCTACGATCCGGCCGGTTTGGCGGCGGCTGCTGCGATCATGGCCATGAGCGAGTTGTTCGCGACCTTTTATGCCAGCGTCAGCGATTTGTATATTTTGCTCGGGCATGCCTATAAGTTGGTCGCCTATGGCCTGATTTACCGTTCGGTTTTCCTCAACAGCATCCAACTGCCTTACCAGCGGCTCTATCAAGCGCATCAGGCACTGTCTGTTAGCGAAGCCAAATTTCACGCCATTATCGAAGAGTCGCCGATTGCCTATGCTTTGCATGATAGCCAGGGCAATATCAGTTATTTGAACTCGGCTTTCGTAAAAACCTTCGGTTATACGCTAAGCGATATTCCGACCTTGGCGGAATGGTGGTGGCATGCCCATCCCAACGCTGAATATCGGCAACAGGTCATCGCTAATTGGCATACTTATCAGCGTGTTCCCCAGTCTGCTACCGAGTCCGGCCAAACCGCGGAATTGAAAGTCTGTTGCAAGGATGGCAGGAGCCGGATGGTGTTGGTCGACATCGTCTTATTGGGCGATAGCTTGGCCGGCAATCAATTACTGATTTTGCGCGATATTTCCGAACGGTTGGAAGCGATGCACAAACTGGCCGATTCGGTAAACATGCTGCAAACCGTCATCAACACCATCCCCAGCCGCGTATTCTGGAAAGACCTGAATTACCGGTATCTGGGCGCCAACTTAGCCTTCAGTCAAGATGCCGGGCTAGAGAATCCGGCCGAATTGATCGGTAAATCCGATGAGCAATTGGTTTGGCGGGATTTAGCGCACTTATATCGAGCAGACGATAAGCAGGTCATCGAGAGCAATACGGCAAAATTGAATTACGAAGAAACGCTAATGGGGCCGGCAGGTAAAACCATGCATTTAAGGACCTCAAGAGTGCCTTTACGTAATTTACAGCAACAGATCATCGGCGTGCTGGGCGTGTATGAGGACATCACCGCGCGGAAAAGCGCCGAAGAGGAAATGCAGCTGGCGGCCCTGGTGTATTTGAACAGTAGCGAAGCAATGATGGTTACCGATGCCACGGGCACCATCATCACGGTTAATCCGGCATTTACCACGGTAACCGGTTATTCGGCGGACGAAGTGATAGGCCGGGCCTTTGTCGGTACCACCACAGAGCCGCATGATCAGGCTTTCTATAAAACCGTCTTGCGAGTGATCAATACCCACGGCCAGTGGGCCGGCGAAATCAGCGGCCGCCGCAAGAACGGCGAGGATTGCATTCAGTGGGTCACCATCAACTCCATTCTGAACGAGAACGGCGGCGTGCACAGGCGGGTGGCCTTGATCGCGGATATTACCGAACGCAAAAAATCCGAGGAATTGATTTGGCGGCAAGCCAATTTCGATCCGCTGACCGGTTTGCCGAATCGCAATATGTTTTTAGATCGGCTCAATCAGGAAATCAAAAAGGCTTTTCGGCATGGTCGGCATGTGGCATTGATGTTTCTGGACTTGGACCGCTTCAAGGATGTCAATGACAGCATGGGCCACTTCATGGGAGACATCTTGTTGAAGGAAGCCGCGCGGCGCATCAGCGGCTGCGTGCGCGATTGCGACAGCATTGCCAGACTGGGCGGCGATGAATTTACCGTGATTCTCGGCGAGTTGGATCAAGTGGATGGCGTCAACCGGATCGCCCGGAACATCTTGCAGGCTTTAGCGGAACCGTTTCGTTTGGGCAATGAGACGGCCTATATTTCAGGGAGTATAGGCATTGCCCTGTATCCGGACGATGCGCTGGACACCGATTCCTTATTAAAAAATGCCGATCAGGCAATGTACGCTGCCAAAAATCAGGGCCGCGACCGCTATCAATATTTCACTGCCTTGATGCAGCAGAACGCCCAACTGCGCATGCGGCTGGCCAACGATTTGCACGGCGCGCTGGCCCGTCAGCAGTTTTTACTGCATTACCAACCGATTATCGAGTTTGCCAGCGGCAGCATAGCCAAAGCCGAAGCCCTGCTGCGTTGGCTGCATCCGACGCTGGGCATGGTCAGCCCGGCCGAATTTATTCCGGTTGCCGAAGATACAGGGGTTATCGTCGATATTGGCGATTGGGTTTTTGACACTGCCGCGCACCAGGCTAAGCAGTGGCGGCAAACCTATAATCCGGATTTCCAGATCAGCGTCAACAAATCGCCCGTGCAGTTCCGCCGGCAAGCCATGGAAGCCAACCAATGGCTTGCCTTATTGCAAGAGCTGGATTTGCCGGGCCAGAGCGTGATCGTTGAAATAACCGAGGGCTTGATATTGGATGCCAGCAACAGCACGCGCGAGCAACTGTCGGCGTTTCGCGATGGCGGGATGCAGGTGGCTTTGGACGATTTCGGCACCGGGTATTCGTCTCTGGCCTATTTGAAAAAATTCGACATCGATTACATCAAGATAGACCAGGCGTTTGTCCGGAGTCTGGTGGCCGGCTCCAGCGACATGGCCTTGTGCGAAGCCATCGTGGTAATGGCGCACAAATTGGGCATTAAGGTCGTCGCCGAAGGTATAGAGACCCAGGAACAATACGATCTATTAAACCGAATGGGCTGCGATTACGGACAAGGCTATTTAATTTCCAAACCGGTCCCGGCCGACCAATTCGAACAGTTGCTCGATAAGGCTTTTACCCAAGCACCGTCCGGCGATGGACGGCATTAGCCAGAACACTGGAATGATTACCCAGCCTTTATCTATCGCCGCCCCCGTTCTTGCGGGACACGCATCCGGAAAATTTAAGGGCCTTGGTTGATCGGAATGCTTTAGCCGGGTGGCAGCATCGCCAGCCTGATAAAATGCGCGGCATGAATACAACCTTGATGCAAATGACCGCGCTGATGCTGTGCGGTGCCGGTTGGCGAGTATTAACCCCTAACCGCTTGACGGCGGACCAGACCCGGTTGGTATTAACCAGCGTGGTGTACTATTTTTTTATGCCGGTTATGGTGCTGGAGGTGCTGTGGCGGGCCGATATTGGTTGGCAATCGCTGCAATACTCCGCATTGGGTTTTATCAGCATCTTGTTGTCGATTTTGGCGACTTGGCTGCTTGCTAAGTTGTTTAAATTTAAAAACCCGCAAACCGGGGCGGTGATTTTGGCGGCGGCTTTTCCAAACGTCACCTATCTGGGCTTGCCGGTATTGGAGCAGATTTTCGGCGACTGGACCCGGTCTTTGGTCATTCAGATCGATTTATTTGCCGAAGCGCCGTTGGTGTATACCTTAGGTATCATGCTGGCCCGCCATTACGGCGCTAGCGGCGAACCTAAGCCAAAATCGGTGTTGGCATTTTTCAATGCGCCGCCGTTCTGGGCTGCGTTTGTCGCGGTCGTGTTAAACCTCAATCAGGTGCCGATACCGTTTTGGGTGGCCGGCTTACTGCAAAAATGTTCCGGAGCGGTCGCTCCGTTGATGATTTTTTCGTTAGGTTTGGCGCTTAGCTGGCGGGATATACGCCTGCGCAACGTACCGTTCATCGTCCCCACTGCATTAGTTAAACTAGGCTTGATGCCGCTGATTGCCTTGTGGCTGGCAAACCTGCTCAATTTGACTGGTCAACCCAGGGCGGCGGCCGTGATGGATATAGCCATGCCGAGTATGGTGATGGGCATCGTGTTATGCGACCGCTATAAGCTGGACAGCGGTTTATATGCGATGGCCGTGACGGTGACGACGGCCTTGAGTTTAGTGAGCTTACCGCTCTGGTATCGGGTGTTATGAAACAGATTGCCGAAATATTCTCGCAAGGCGAGGAAATTGTCTGCGGGCAAACCGTGGACAGCAACGCCGCCTGGCTCTCCCAGCAATTGGTTGAGTTGGGCTTTACGCTGAAACGCCACACCGCAGTGGGCGATGACGTGGACGATTTGGTGGCCTTGTTCACGGAAATTGCCGAGCGCGCCGACTGCTGTATTTGCACCGGCGGTTTGGGGCCGACTATCGACGACTTAACCGCCGAAGCAGTCAGTATCGCCAGCGGTCAGCCTTTACGATTCGACGATCAGGCCTTTGCCGACATTCAACAATATTACGCCCGCCGCAATCGCGTGATGCCGGCGGCAAATCGCAAGCAAGCTATGCTGCCGCAGTCGGCAATACGTATCGACAACGCTTACGGCACCGCGCCGGGCTTTGCCTTGCAATTCAAACGCTGCTGGTTCGTGTGTCTGCCGGGTGTGCCGTCGGAAATGAAGAATATGTTTACCTCGCTAGTTCGGCCGCAATTACTGCAGGGTTTTGAGCTACAGCCGGCGTGTTTGGTCAGCTTGCGCAGCCTAGGCATAGGCGAATCGGCCATTCAGCAATGCTTGGTGGATATTGATTTGCCAGCGGGTGTGCAACTGGGGTTTCGTGCCGCGCCCGATGAAGTGCAGACCAAACTATTGTTTCCCAGTAATTTCCCCGAGCACGAAAAGCGTGATTGCGTGGCCACCGTGGCGGACAGAATCGGCGATTACGTGTTTGCCATTGATGGCCTGGACGAAGCGCAGGGCGATCTGCTGGATGTCGTGAGCAAAGCCATGAGCCGGAAATCTTATTCGCTCGCCTTGCTGGAAACCGCCAGCCAAGGCCGGTTAGCTGCCAAATGCTTGGGATGCGACTGGCTAAGGCGCGTAGAAATCAATCTGGATTGGGGACGCAACACCGGCGCAGGCGAAGCGGGGGGCGGCGATTTACTGCCTATCGCCAAAATTTGGGCGGAACAGCTGAAAGCTCGCGAGCAAACCGATTTTGCCTTAGTTCAGCTTTTTGCCGGCAGCGCCGAAGATTACCGGGATAAGGATAAAGCCATAGTCCTTTACAATGCCTTAGCCACACCCAGCGGCGTGGTCTCGACCCAGCTAAGCGCCTATGGCGCCCTTAAAACCAAACAAAACCAGGCGGCTTTATTCGCGCTGGACTTACTCAGACGTTACCTACAAAACAAATGCCTTTAATCCGTTTAACCAATGTTTCCATCGCCTTCGGCACCCACGCGCTGCTCGATAACGCCGCCTTTCAACTCGACGCCGGCGAGCGGGTCGGCCTGCTGGGCCGCAACGGCGAAGGCAAATCCACTTTAATGAAAATTATCGCCGGCGATATTCATGCCGATCATGGCGAAATCTGGAAACAGCCGGAATTGCGTTTAGCCTGGCTGGAGCAATCGCCCAATCTGGACGAAAACGACACAATCTACGAAGCCGTCGCTGGTGGACTTGGCGAATTGGGCCGGGTGATCGCCCGTTACCATGAATTATTGAGCCATATGGATGGCAGCGAGCAATCCCTGCAAGCCCTGGGCGATGTGCAACATAAGCTGGAAGCCGACAATGGCTGGGAGTTTCAAACCCGCGTCGAAGCGGTATTGAGCAAACTGCAATTGCCGGCGGACGTGCTGGTCGGCAGTTTGTCCGGCGGCTGGAAACGTCGAGTCGCACTAGCGCGCGCTTTGGTCATCGAGCCGGAAGTGTTGTTGCTGGACGAGCCGACCAACCATTTGGATTTTGAAAGTATCACCTGGCTGGAAGAGCAAATCCTGGCCTTCCAGGGTGCGGTGATGTTTGTCACCCATGACCGGGCATTTTTACAAAAACTGGCGACGCGGATTATCGATCTGGATCGCGGGCAATTGACTTCCTGGGCCGGTAATTATCAAGACTATTTGACTCGCAAGGCGGCTGCTTTGGAAGACGAAGCCAATCAAAACGCCGAGTTCGACAAGAAGTTGGCCAAGGAAGAAGTCTGGATTCGCCAGGGCGTCAAAGCCAGACGGACACGTAACGAAGGGCGAGTCCGAGCGTTGAAGAAATTGCGCGCCGAGCGTTCCGAACGGCGCAATACTCAAGGCACCGCCAAGCTTAGTTTGAATAAAGGCGAAGCCTCCGGCAAGAAAGTGGTCGAAGCCATCGATGTCAATTTTCAATATCAGGACAAACCCATCATCAAGGATTTTTCGCTGCGCATCGAACGCGGCGACAAGATCGGTTTGATCGGCAACAACGGCGCCGGCAAATCCACTTTGCTGAAGTTGCTGCTCGGCCAATTACAACCGACCACCGGTAGCATCGAGCTGGGCACCAATCTGCAAATCGCTTACTTCGACCAATTGCGCGAACAGCTTGATCCGGAAATCTCGGTGGCTGACAGCGTGCTGGACGGCGGCGAGTTTGTCGATACGCCGGACGGCAAACGCCACGTCATGTCTTACCTGGCCGACTTTTTATTCGCGCCGGCCCGCGCCCGTTCGCCGGTGAAAAGCCTGTCCGGCGGCGAGAAAAATCGGTTGCTGCTGGCGCGCCTGTTTACCAAGACCGCCAATCTGATCGTGATGGACGAACCCACCAATGATTTGGATTTGGAAACCCTGGAGATTCTGGAAGAAAAACTGGTCGAGTACCAAGGCACTTTATTGCTGGTCAGTCATGACCGGGAGTTCTTGGATAATGTCGTCACCAGCGTACTGGTGTTCGAAGGCGAGGGCAGGGTGGAAGAATACATCGGCGGGTATGCGGATTGGTTTGCCCTGATGGAGCAGAACAAAAAAGCCGAAGCAGTAAAGATTGCCGAACAAGCGGTGAAAAAAGAAAAGCCCAAAACCGCGCCGGCCAAGAAACTTAGCTTTAAAGAACAGCGGGAACTCGAGCAACTGCCGGCACTGATCGAACAACTGGAAACATTGCAAACCCAGCTGACAGCGGAAATGAACGAAGCCGGTTTTTATAAGCAAAGCCCGGAGGCTGTGGCTGCCAAGCTGGCGCAATTGCAGACCGCCGAGGCCGATCTAAGTCAGGCCTATCAGCGTTGGGATGAATTGGAAGCCCTGCAGGGTTGAGCAGGTTGCTGCTTAGGGCAACAGTTCAATATTCAGCAGCGCCACCAGCGTATTAGGTTGGCCTTGTAAAAATTTGATAATCTCCATGCGGGCAACGTCTGCGGGAATGTTTCGGGCTTGCATGGCCCGAAGTATCGTCTCAAAAGCCAGACGACGCTGCAGGCCATCCTCGTTTTGGTCGCGCCGACAGCCGAATTCATCCATCAGCGTAGAGCCGCAGCGGCAGTTTCTGAATACTTCCACTAGAATTAAGCCATCGTCCTCAATAGCCGACCGTAACGATGAACGGCCATGGGGCATGTCTTGGGTTTCGATGAAAAACTGCTCGGCCGAGATATACACGTAACCGCAACTGCGACAGGTTTTCGGAAACGTTGAATCCAGCAAGGCTTGTAAACCGTCGAAATCTTGAATATCCATAGCAATAAACCTGAGCCTTGAAATAACCGACAGCGTAAATGCATTGTGCCATAATGCCAACGGTCGGTAATCAGACTTGACCCTCCTGAGAATGGATCGCGGATGAGTATTTTAACGTGGAACGACCAACTATTGGTTGGTATAGAGAGTGTGGATAATCAGCATCGGCACCTGGTCGCGCTGATTAATCGCCTGGATGAACTAAACGCTTTGGGCGCGGACCTGCAAACCGTGCTGGAAACCGTCAAGCAGTTGGTCGAGTATACCGTCGAGCACTTCCAACACGAAGAGCAACTGATGATGGAGGCAGGCTTCAATCCGCGGATGCAGGACCAGCATTGCCAGCAACATCAAGAATTTATCGATAAAATGCAGCAAGTGCATGTCGAGGCGCAATCCGATGTTTCGGTCATTTCCAAGGATCTGTTGGATTTTTTGGTGGATTGGCTTTGCCACCATATTTTAAAAACCGACAAGTTGATGGCGATCAGCCTTAATCAGGGCATCGACGCCGAGCAAGTCAGTATCGATAAGGATGAACATGTCGATATTTTGCACAGCAATTTGTATTCGGCCTTGCGGGAAAGCGAAGAGCGTTTCAAGGAACTTGCCGACCATCTCCCGGCCCTGATCTGGATCACCAACGCCAAAAACCTGCCGATTTTCTGCAATCGTTTCTGGTTTAAAACCTTTCGCATCGAACGCGGTTTCGTCGACCGCCGGCAATGGCTGAACACGATACACCCCGACGATAGGGACAAGGTGGTGCAGACCTATCAGCAAGCCGCGCAGGAATTAACCAAGTTCAAGATTCAGTACCGGCTGTGTACCGAGGATGCCAAGGAAACCTGGATTCTGGAAACCGCCGTGCCCAGGATGCGCAAGAACGGTAAATTTGCCGGCTTGATGGGCTGCGGGATGGACATCAGCACCCAAAAGCAGGCGGAAACCGCTTTGCTGAAACTGAACCAACAACTGGAAGAACGGGTTCGCGAGCGCACCCAAGCGCTGACAGAAGCGAATCAGACGCTGCAGATGGAAAAAAACCAGCAAACCCTGCTCAATCAGAAACTCCAGGAAACTCAGGCCCATCTGGTGCAATCGGAAAAAATGGCCTCGATCGGCCAATTGGCCGCCGGGGTGGCGCACGAGATCAATAATCCGCTCGGTTATATTTATTCCAACCTCAACAGCCTGAAACAATACATACAAGAACTCATCAAGGCCGCCGAATTGGCTGAGCGTCTGGCCGGGCAACTGGCGGATAATCACCCGGACGTGCAAGCTTTTAAACAGTTTAAAAATACGGTCGATCTGGATTTTCTGAAAGATGACGCCGCCGACCTGGTGGAAGAGTCTCTGGAAGGTGCGACTCGCGCGAAGAAAATCGTCCAGGATTTACGCGATTTTTCCCGGATCGATAAGCAGGGCCGGGAGATGTTCGATTTGGAAGCCGGGATTGATGCCACCTTGAATATCGTCAACAACGAACTGAAATACAAGGCCGAAGTGGTGAAGGAATACGGCGGTATCAAACCTTTCGAATGCGTTGGCGCGCAGTTGAATCAGGTATTCATGAATCTATTGGTCAACGCCGCGCAAGCCATTGAAGATTTCGGCAAAATCACGGTGCGTACCGGTTATCAGGATGCCGATTGGGTTTGGGTGGACGTGGAGGATAACGGCCAAGGTATGAGCGAGGCAACCCGAATGCGGATATTCGATCCGTTTTTTACCACCAAGCCGGTCGGTAAAGGTACCGGCCTGGGCTTGTCGCTATCTTACAAAATCATCCAGGACCATCATGGTCGTATCGAGATAGATTCGGAAATAGGCCGAGGAACTCGGTTCCGGATTTATTTGCCGACTCGTACCCCTGTCAGTTAACGATTATCGCAGCCGCGCCATGACCGAGCTATCCCCAGACCCCAAAACCGTTGCCAATTTATTATTCGTCGATGACGAACCCAATGTCTTAAAGGCCCTGCGACGCCTGTTTCGCGGTGCGGAATATCAAGTCTATATGGCGGAGAGCGGCGCCGACGGCCTGGAGATTTTGGCGCAACAGCCTATCGATCTGATTATCTCCGACATGCGTATGCCGCAGATGGATGGGGCCGAGTTTCTCACCCGGGCGGCTGAACGTTGGCCGAATATCGTGCGAATTTTACTGACCGGCTATGCCGACATTGAATCTACCATCGCCGCCGTCAACAAAGGCAAGATCTACAGCTATTGCAGCAAGCCTTGGGAAGACAACGAACTGAAAATTCTGGTGAACAACGCGCTGGAACAAAAGCGCCTGCGCGACGAGCGTCGGCAGCTGTTCGATATTATCAACCGGCAAAATCAGGAGCTGAAAGAGCTGAACGCCGGCTTGGAAGACAAGGTCGAAAAACGCACCGAGCAGTTGAGAAAGTCCTTGCAGATGATCGATCAAGCCCACGATGCCTTGAAAAAACAGTATGCCGATTCGGTTAAGGTGTTCGCCAAAACCATCGAAATGCGGCCGGGCATCAAAAGCGGACATGCCAAATATGTGGCGGAAAACGCCAGGGAAGTCGGACGGCGGCTGGGCATGGACGCCGCTGAGCTGAAGGATTTGGTTTATGCCGGCCTGTTGCTGCAAATCGGCAAAATGAGTTTGCCGGACAGTTTGCTGACTCAGGCTTTGTTAAGCATGAACAGCCAGCAACGCAAGCGCTATTTAAACCACGCTTTGGAAGGGCAAACGCTGTTAAAAGGCCTGGAACCCTTGCATAACGCCGCCGAGCTCATCGCCGCACAATATGAGCATTTCGACGGTTCCGGCCAACCTTTGGGTTGGGCGGGCGCGGAGATACCCTTGGGTACCAGGATATTGACCCTGGTGCGCGACTATATCAATTATCTGGACGGCTCGATCACCGGCACCGCGATGACAACCGAGCAAGTGAAAGAGCGGCTGCTGAGCAAAAAAGCCAAGGACTACGACCCACGGGTGGTTGATACCTTTCTGGCGCTGCTCGCCGAATCGGAAACCGTCGACGAACGGCCGATTATCGAAATTTCCTGGACCCAGTTGCAAGCAGGCATGGAAGCCGCCGAGATTATTTGTAACGACGTGTTGTATTTAAAGAATCAGATTCTCAACGAAAAAAACGTCGAAGACATTCTTGAACTCAGGAAGCAAAAGAAAAATCTGATTTTGCGGGTGAGAATGGGCAGTGAGCGACAACGCGGTTGATTTGGCCGGAAAGGCGGAAACCCTTTTAGACAGGCAGGTAACTATGAGCAAAAAACACCCACCAAAGTCCGACAAACAGGTCTATAAAGATACCTTGCAGCAATTGCAGGTGGAACTGGTCAAATTGCAGAATCACATCATCAAGCATGGTGACAAAATTCTGATCATCCTGGAAGGCCGCGATGCCGGCGGTAAAGACGGCACCATCAAGCGCATCATTCAACATCTTAGTCCTCGGGAAATCCGGGTGGTGGCACTGGGTAAACCGTCCGACCGCGATCTCAGTACCTGGTATTTTCAACGCTACACCCACCATTTGCCGGCCGCCCAGGAAATGGTGTTGTTCAATCGCAGTTGGTACAACCGGGCCGGCGTGGAGCGGGTGATGGGATTTTGCAACGACGACGAATACCACGAGTTCATCGAAACCGTCTCGCATTACGAACAGTTGCTGGTGCGCTCCGGCATCAAATTGCTGAAATACTATCTGGACATCAGCAAAGCCGAACAAAATGAACGCTTAAAACAACGCCAAAAAGATCCGCTGAAACAATGGAAAATCAGCCCCATCGACAAGGAAGCACAGAAACACTGGCAGCAATACAGCGAAGCCCGCAATATCATGTTTGCCAGAACCCACCATTTATCCGCGCCCTGGACTGTCGTTAGATCCGACGATAAACAAGCCGCACGGATCAATATCATCAAGGATTTATTGTTTCGTTTGGACTACAAAGGCAAGGACGAAGCGCTAGTCTTGCCGGACGCGAACATCGTGTTTAATTACGAGGAAAGTTATTTGCATAATGGCATGATTGCGCCGTGAGGCGCTTGATGGTCAGGATTTGGGTGGAGTAATGAAAA